>DASWVJ010000303.1:0-11639 GCA_036406295.1 Bradyrhizobium sp. | reverse complement strand
TTCAGCGTGGGGATTCGCTGCCCCAGGAGATCACGCAGACCTCCGAGGGAGACTTGGCGCTGCAATCCACGACCTGCTCCCGGACAATCATCGTGCCGTTATCGCGGTGGGCTCGGGGGGCGACACCCTGGGCCGACAGCGTAGCGAGGGTCGAGATCGCACCGAGCGGGATAATGAAGTAGCGGAAGGACGGCTTCAGCATCTCAGTCTCCCCTTCGGTGGTTGGCGCTTCGTCAGTGGCTACCTGTGTAAAGGGCGAGTTTTTCCGGGTGATGTCGTGAATTGTTTCATTTGTTTCGTCGGGATTAACCCTGGAGCCAAGAAAAAAGCCCGGTCTCCCGGGCTTTTTGCCGTCTAACTGGCTGACGGCACTACACTTTACGCCGCGAGGCTGTCGACGCCGGCGACCTTAAGCAAATCCGCAAGCTGCTTGCGGGCATAGAACATCCGGGTCTTCACCGTGCTCTGGGGGATGCCGATGATCTCGCCGGCCTCCTCCACGCTCTTCTCGTGATAGTAGACGAGGTTGATGATCTCGCGGTGCGCCGGCGAGAGTTTTGCCACGCAGGCGCGCAGGATCGCGTTGGTCGAAGCGCGGTCGAGCGAAGCTTCGGGCGTGTCGGCCTCGTCAGCAATCTCCAGCACGTCTTCCTGCTCGATGTCTTCATGGCGGCGCTGGCGCAGCGACGTGAGCGCCTTGAAACGGGCAATCGACAGCAGCCAGGTCGAGACCTGCGAGCGGCCCTGGAACTGGCGGGCGGTCCGCCACACGTCCAGAAACACCTGGCTAACGAGGTCTTCCGCGATGGTCGTGTCGCGCACAATGCGCAGCACGAAGCGGTAGACCCGAACGTTATGCCGCGAATAGAGCACGTGCATCGCGTGGCGGTCGCCTTTGGCGATGGCTTGCAGAAGCATCTCATCCGAGGTCGCACGCGCAGCGGTGATGTTCTTCTTGGCTGCAGCGTTGATGGCAATGACGTTCGGCATGACAGGCTCCCAGTTCGCGCCGTTTGGCGGCGTTTCGTTGGGACGTTGATAGTCAGGGCGCGTTTCCGGATGTCTGCGCCAAAAGCAGAAAATGGTTTCACGGGCGAAAGAATTGTTTCGTCGCGTGCTCCGCGACGAAACATTCGAGACGGAAAAGTGAGAGATTTCAATGCGCGGAAGATTGGAGGGGATCAAATGGGCCCGGTTCGAACCCTTTGATCCCGGCCGCGTCTAAGACGTCGCTATTTTCGCAGAATCAGGCCTTGTCGCCGGTCGGCGAGAACAGGTAGCCGCCGCCCCGGATGGTGCGGATCACGGCGGGCTTTGCCGGATCCATCTCGATCTTGCGGCGGATGCGCATGATGCGCAGGTCCACGGCGCGGTCGAAGGCTTCGGCGTCGCGCGCGTTGGCAAGCTCCAGCAGCCGCTCGCGCGACAGCACCCGCTTGGGATTGGCCGCGAACACCTTCAGCAGCCCGAATTCGGACGCGGTCAGCGGATGCTCATTGCCCTCGTCGTCGCGCAGAGCCTGCGCCTCGAGATCGAGCCATTTGGTACCGAAGCGAACCAACTGTTCCTTGGCGGCCTTGGCGCCGCCTGCCTCGGCCGCGGCCGGCGCCTTCGCCGTGCTCCGCCGCAGCACCGAGCGGATGCGCGCCATCAATTCGCGCAGCTCGCAAGGTTTTGCGACGTAGTCGTCGGCGCCAAGCTCAAGCCCGACGACGCGGTCGATCGGGCTTGCAGTTGCGGTGAGCATGATGACCGGCACGTTGGTGCGGCTCTTGAGGTCGCGGATGATGGACAACCCGTCTTCCTCGGGCATGTTGAGGTCGAGCACCACGAGGTCGGGCGCGCCGGATTCGATGGCGCCGCGCAGGCTCTTTCCGCCGTCGCACAGCGTCACGTGGAAACCGTGCATCTTGAGGTAATCGCCGACCATCTCGCGGGCCGGCGCCTCGTCGTCGACAATGATGATGTGCGGGTTTTGGGTCATGACGCTTCTGTCGCGGGCAGTGTAACGGTAAAGGTCGAGCCCTGTCCGGGCCCCGGGCTCTGCGCGGTCACATGGCCGCCATGCATGTCGATGATGCGCTTGACAATCGACAGGCCGAGCCCGGTCGAGCTTTCGCCGGCGGTGGGTTTCGCGGACAGCCGCTGGAACCGGCCGAACAGGCGGCCGAGATCTTCCGGCGACAGGCCCGCGCCCTGGTCGGTAACGCGGATCACAGTGTTGGGGCCCTCATGGGTGACGGCGACCGTGATCTTGCCGCCGATCGGCGAGTATTTGATGGCATTGCTGACGAGATTGTCGATCGTCTCACGGATGCGGTCGGCGTCGCACATGGTGACGAAATTCGGCGGCGCGGAGATGCTGATGGTCTGCTGCTTGTTGACCGCCGAGGGCATGTTGGTCTCGGTCACCTCGGTGACCAGGGCGGCGACGTCGACGGGCTCGCGGCGGATGGTGATATCGAAGGCATCGGCCATCGCGTCCGAGATCAGATGATCCACCATCGTGGTCAGCCGCTTGGTGGCGTCGCGGATGTGCTCGACCTGCGCGGTGACGTTCTCCTTCGGCGAGCCGGCGCCGATCAGTTCAGTGAGCATTTCGGTGCGGCCGAGGATCACACCGAGCGGATTCTTCAGGTCATGCGCGACCGTGCCGAGAATCTCGTTCTTGAAGCTGTTGGCGCGCTGCAGCCGCAGCCATTGCGAGGACAGCCGGCGATTGGCCTGCATCAGCGCGCGCGTGCGCTGCGCGACGCGATCCTCGAGCTGGGTATTGGCCTCGTGCAGCTGTTGATAGAGGATGACATTGTCGAAGGCGATCGACAGGCGGCTTGAGAAGATCTCGACCAAGGCGCGGTCGGTCTCGGAAAGCTGTCGCTCGGCCTGCAACAGCACCACCACCTCGCGGCCGCTTCCGGTGCGCAAATACAGCACGCTGCGATGATCGGCGAATTCGTTCTTGCGACGCTGGAAGGCGGCCTCCACCATCTCCCGCAAATCCGGATCGAGCGACTTGGAGCTGGTGCTGCCGATGAAACGGCTGTAGCAGCCGCTTCCGGCCAGCACCGAGAAGTCCGAGCCCGCGCCGTCGTCACGCAGCACGAGGATTCCGGCGCAGTCGACATTGAGCAGCGAGGCCAGCTGGGTCAGCACGCCCTCGGCGAGCCGCTGCATCGACTTGAAGTCATAGAGCGTGGAGGCGGCATCGATGATGATCTCGAGCCCGCGCCTTGTCTGCACCATGCGCTCCAGCTGCTGGTAGCTGCGCAGCGCGGCGGTGAGCGAGGTGAAAAGCTTGTCGGCGGTGAGCTCGGTCTTCGCCTTGTAGTCGTTGATGTCGTACTGGACGATGACGCGGCGTTCCGGCGCCTGGCCGGGCTGGCCGGTGCGCAGGATGATGCGCACTGTCTCGTTCTTGATCTCGTTGCGGATGTATTCGACGAGCTCGAGACCCGCAATGTCGGTCTCCATGATGACGTCGAGCAGCACGGCCGCGATGTCGGGATGGTCCTTCATCAGCTTGCGGCCTTCGGCCGCGGAATAGGCCGAGAGGATCTCCAGCGTGGCGCCGTTGAGGCTGTAGTCGCTCAGCGCAAAGCGGGTGCCCTCGTGCACGGCGGCATCGTCGTCGATGACGGCGATCTTCCATTTGCGGGCGGACGAGGCCTCCGGGGTATGCCCGGTATCATCGATCAGGTGGAGGACATCGTCCTGTTCGGCCATTGCTCGGTTCCGTCCGCTGCTTCGTCTGCTGCCGTCGGGGCGCCCCGGGCAATCCGCGGCATGATAATGCGAAATGTGGTGCCTTGTCCCAGTCTTGACTCCAGAAGAACACGACCCCCGAGTTGCTGGGTAATGAGGTTATAGACGATATGCAGGCCCAGTCCCGTGCCGCCTTCGTTGCGGCGCGTCGTAAAGAAGGGGTCGAACGCCTGCCGCTGCACGTCCGGCGTCATTCCGGCGCCGTTATCGGCAAAAATGATCTCCACATCGTCGTTGCCGCGCGGCCGCGCCGAGATCGAGATGGTTCCGGAACGACGGCCGGCGAAGGCATGGTTGGCGGCGTTCAGGAAAAGATTGGTCAGGATCTGTCCGTAGGAGCCGGGATAGCCGTCAATCAGGAGCCCCTCGGGCACGTCGACCGAGAGCTGGATCGCCGACTTCTTCAGGACCGGCCGCAGGCTCGCCACGATCTGGTCGGTGGCCTCCGACAGGCTGAATTGCCGGCGCTCGGCATGGGAGCGGTCCACTGCCACCTGCTTGAAGGACTGGATCAGTTCGCCTGCGCGATGCAGGTTCGCCACCAGCTGCTGGGCCGCGTCGCGCGAGGAATTGACGAATTCGTCGAGCTTGGAGCGCCGCAGCTGGTTCGAGTTCAATTCCGCCTGGAACGCATCGGCGCGGCGGGCAAAGCTCGAAGCCACCGTCAGGCTGATGCCGATCGGGTTGTTCACCTCATGCGCGACGCCGGCGACGAGGCCGCCGAGCGCGGCAAGCCGTTCGGCGTCGATCAGGTTCTGCTGTGCGGCGTTGAGCTCGAGCAGCGCTGCTTCGGCCTTCTCCTTCGAGGCGCGCAGCTCCTCTTCGGCCTTGCGCTTGGCGATGGCGTTTTCGCGGAACACTTCCACCGCACGCGCCATCGCGCCGACCTCGTCGCGGGCCCTGGTGCCCTGCACCTCTCGGTCATAGTCGCCGTTCATGATGGCGCGCATCGAGGTCATGATCTGCTGCAGCGGCAGGCGGATCGACAGCGCAATCACGACGCCGGCGGCAAGAATGATGCCGAGGAAGAGCACGGCAATCGACGTCACGCGGCGGGAAATATTCGACAGCGTGCGATCGAACGTCTCCTGCGCCTTCTGCTCGCGCTGGCGCATTTTCACCGACAGGTCGTCGATGGCGCCGATCGCATCGGCCTGGCTCGCGTCAATGGTGTTGCGCAACAGCTCGGTGCGGCTGGCGAGCTGCTCGGAAAGCTTTGCCAGTCCCGCCCGCAGGTCCCGCGTGCGCTGAAGCAGCCGCTGCAGGGCAAGCTTTTGCAGGTCGTTCTCGGCCAGATCCGTCATCACGGGGATCGACTTTTCGATCGCCTCGGTGTTGCGGCGGGCATCCTCGGCCGAGGCGGAGGCGACCGAGAGGTAATAGGCGTTGGCGGCGACCAGCAGCGCGGTGAAGGCCTCGCGGGATTTGCCGAGCGCGGGCCAGATCAGCGCGTCGCGGTGGCCGGTGGCGCCCTCGATGATGGAATAGAGCCCGGCCATGTCGCGCGCGGGCCCCAGCACCTGCTCGTCATAGGTCTTGGAAATCGTCGCCTGCACGGCGCGCAGTTCGCCGAAGCCATCAAGGAAGCGGCTGGTGACGCGCTCGAGCTGCTCCACCGACCCCGACAGCATCGGATCGGTCGCCGCGCGCGTGGTCAGCGTGCCCAGCACGGCTTCGCGCAGCAGCAGGATTTCGGCGAACAGCTCGGGGCTAGGCTGGTTGATGTAGCGGTGGATCAGGTTCTGCAGCCGGCTGGTTTCGGTCTCCAGCATGGCGAGGATCTTGTCGGACTCGCGCACCTGGCGCACATCCTCCCAGGCCGATCCCAGCACCTTGGCGCCGTTCCAGATCAGCGCGGCCAGCACCAGCACCACGGCGGAGTTGAGCAGCGCAATCGACAGGATGCGCCAGCGGATCGGCACCGCGCGCACCAGATGGACGGCGCGGACGCGGGCGCGGGCGACGAAGCTCGCCGGCCGTTCCATCGCGCTGTCCTGGTCAGTCGCTGCCAAGCCCGCCTCACTCCACCTTGCGGATGCGTTCAATCAGTTTCGCGGAAGCCGGATCGCGCTGCGTTCGGGCGTAGATGCCGGTCATCGCCGCCTCGAACGGCTTCCTGTCGATATCGGTCACGATGACTACGCCCGCGGCCTCCGCCTCTTTGCGCGACTGCTCCTCGAGTTCGCGCCACCTTTCACGCATGAACTGGCTGGAGCGCCGCGCTTCCTCGCGGAAGATCCTGCGGTCGTCGGGCGACAGCGTCTCCCAGGCCTTCAGCGACATCACCAGGACTTCCGGGCTCATCGTGTGTTCCGTGAGCGTGTAATGGCCGGCATGCTTGTAATGGTCCGTGGTGACGAAGGAGGGCCAGTTGTTTTCCGCGCCGTCGATCAGCCTTGTCGCAAGTCCGGTGAGCACTTGGCCATACGGGAGTTCTACGGGGATGGCGCCGAGCGCGCGCATCATCTCGCTCATCTGCTCGGATTGCTGCACGCGGATGCGCAAACCTCGGAGGTCGGCGAGTGAGCGGACCGGGCGGACGCTGTTGTAGACCGATCGCGCGCCGGAATCGTAGAAGGTCAGCCCGACGAAACCATATGTCTCGAAGCTGCCGAGGATTTCCGTGCCGATCGGTCCGTCCAGCACCTTCTGCATGTGCTCGATGGATCGGAACAGGAATGGCAGCGCCAGCACGTTCATCGCGGGCACCAGGTTTCCGATCAGCGCCACATTGGTGCGGTTGAGGTCGATGGCGCCGGCACGAGTCTGTTCGAGGGTTTCCCTTTCCTCGCCGAGCTGGCGCGAATGAAACACCTTTATTTCAAGCCGGCCGCCGCTGCGTTCGGCAACCTGGCGGCCCATGGAGCGGAGCGCCTGGACGGTCGGATACTCCTCGTTCTGGGTGTCGGCGGCGCGGAATTCACGCGCAAGCGTGTCCGCGGAGCCGGCCGTCAAGAGCAGCGCGACAACAACAACCATCGTCCGCTGAAGCTCGGCGCGGCCAAACACGTTCAAACACTCATCCCCTTGGTGAGGGAGTCTAAGGAGGAGGGAAAAGGTTCAACACTTTTTAGCAGAAGCTGGCCGACTGTGGCTATCCCGGCGGAGGTTATGGTTGATTTCGTCAATTGTGCGGCGCGTGAAGCGTTTCTCGATTGCAACTGTAGCCGTGCGGACTTAATCAGGGGCGCCCGATAAGAACCGCTTCGCGAAAAGCAACCCGGAGAATGATTCCGTCGTGAGATCGGCCCGAACATTGCTGCTGGCGATCGCCGGCGTTGTTGCCGCCGGTCTTGCATCTCCGGCGCATGCGGTCACCGAAATCCACTGGTGGCATGCGATGTCGGGCCAGCTCGGCAAGCATCTGGAAAAACTCGCTGCCGATTTCAACGCCTCGCAGAAGGAATTCCGCATCGTCCCCACTTACAAGGGCAACTACACGGAGACGGTGACGGCCTCGATCTTCGCGTTTCGTTCGCGCAGCCAGCCGGCAATCGTCCAGGTCAACGAGATCGCCACGGCCACCATGATGGCCGCGCGCGGCGCGATCTATCCCGTGTTCGAGTTGATGCGCGACGAGAAAGAAGACTTCTCCCCGAATGCGTACCTTCCCGCCGTCACCGGCTATTACTCCGACGTTGCGGGCAACATGCTGTCGTTCCCGTTCAACGCTTCGACGCCGATTCTCTATTACAACAAGGATATGTTCCGTAGTGCCGGGCTCGATCCGGCGGCGGCGCCGAAGACCTGGCCCGAGGTCGGGGCTGCGGCGACGAAGCTGCGCGCAGCGGGCGCGCCTTGCGGCTTCACCACGTCCTGGCCGTCCTGGATCAATGTCGAGAATTTTTCCGCCTTCCACAACGTGCCGATCTCGACCAGCTCGAACGGCTTTGGCGGCCTGGATGCGGAGCTGACCTTCAACAATGCGCTGCTGGTGCGCCACATCGGCCAGCTCGCGGAGTGGCAGACCACCAAGGTCTACGACTATAGCGGCCGCGGCCAGTCGGCCGAGCCGCGCTTCCAGAAGGGCGAGTGCGGTATCTTCATCGGCTCGTCGGCGACGCGGGCCGACATCAAGGCGAATTCGAAATTCGAGGTCGGCTACGGCATGCTGCCGTACTGGCCGGACGTGGCGGGCGCGCCGCAAAACACCATCATCGGCGGCGCCACGTTGTGGGTGCTGCGCGAGCGGCCACGCGCGGAATATACCGGCGTCGCAAAGTTCTTCGCCTACCTGTCCAAGCCCGAGGTGCAGGCGGCCTGGCACCAGAACACGGGCTACCTGCCGGTGACGCGCGCAGCCTACGAGCTGACGCGCACACAGGGATTTTATGACCGCAACCCCGGCGCCTCGATCGCGACCGAGCAGATCACCTTGAAAGCCCCGACGATGAATTCGCGCGGCGTGCGGCTCGGCTCGTTCGTATTGGTGCGCGATGTGATCGAGGACGAGCTCGAGCACGTCTTCAGGGGCAAGAAATCCGCGCAGGCCGCGCTCGACGCGGCAGTCGAGCGCGGCAACCGCCTGCTGCGCCAGTTCGAGCGCGCCAACCCGGATCGCTAGCCGCGAAGCACGCGATGTGTGCCATTGCGTATACGGCTTGGTTTGGTCTGCTCAAAAATATGTTTTGAAATCAACTAGTTAGTGATGCGGCAGCAGGCTGCATCCTGTATGCAGGCCACGGCATTTGCCTTCAAAATAGGCAGTCAGCTCCTGGGCCGGGGCATCTTCGGCCAGCAATCGCGGAGGACGCGATCGGCCAAACTGGCAGTTGCATCTTCGCTCGAAATTCACCTTTTCAGGCTACCCAAGTTACCGGAATCCGTGCCGCCGCATGAAAAAATGGGCACGACGAAGCTGTTTCCGTCCAATGATTCAACCGGGAAGTGCAAGCGACAAGCTCAAGCAGTACCTGGCGCAACTCGCGCCACAGGTGCGTGGGCGCCTGCTTGCCGAACTCGAGCGGTTGCATCTGCAGGGCGAAGGCCTTCCGCGCCTGGATGAGCTGATCGCCTCGCTCCGCACAGAACTCCTCGCCGCCGGGCAGAGCCACGATCGCATCGGAAATCCCGGACGATATTTCTTCCAGCCGCTGGAGCCGGTGCTGGTCGATCGCGCGCCTGAGCGCGCCAATAGCGGGCAGATTGCGCGCGGATCGCTTGGGCCGATCTGGGATATCCTCACCGAAGAGCTGCTGTCGACGATGGCGAGGGAGTACATCGCCAAGGCAGGCAAGGCGATCTCCAACAACAACCGGCCGGAAGCGGACAAGCTGGCCTCGGCTTTCAGGAAGAAGGTGCTTGGCTATCTGGACGGAACGATCCGCTCGGCCGAAGGGGTTGCGGTCCTGCAGGACGGCCTCAGGAAGTACACGAGCTCGGCGGCGTTCGGCGATCTGGCGAAAATGTTCACGGTGCTGCGCGAGAGCGAGGCGTTGGCCGAATTCGGCGCTGCGCTTCCCGACAGGATCAAGAAGTTTGACGGGCAGGTTTTTGCCAAGGTGCTGAAGCAGCTGAACGCGTTCAAGGCCACGCACGCCGATGCCGTGCCGTTCGCGTTGACGATGATCGCGAAGCGCCTCGAGACGCCGTGGCAGTTGATGTATCTCGCCACCAAGACCGTCGAAAGCAAGGCTCCCGCCGCGATATCAGCCACTCCCTACGCCATCGTGGTCTCGATGGCGCTCGACCAGATCGATGAGAAGCAGCTGCTGCTGCGCATTGCGCTGAGGAACAATCGCATCACGATCGCCAAGGGAATCCTGCGCGAGATTTATGCGATCGAGGAGGCGCTGAAGGCACGCATCGACCTCGGCAATTCCGATTGGGGCAACCGGCTGCGCGACACCATGGCTGCGGTTGCAGCGGCACTCGATTCCGAGGTCGAACGCAGCCGGGCCCACTGTGGAAACCTGTCTCACGTCCTGGAATCGTCCGCCCTGCGCCCGGCGCAATCCCTGAAGGAACGCCTGGGGCAGGCGGTGAGGAAAGGCCGCACCATGCTCGCGGACATCCTGCCGGCGTGATGCTTGCTGCGATCGCCCTCAGGCGAAGCCGGACAGAATCTGCAGCAGCCGCTCGCGGTTCTCCTTGCCGATCTTCTCGGCGACATGCCGCTCATGCTCGGCCGCAAGCCGCTTGAATTTCCGCAGCGAGTCCTGGCCGTGCGCGGTCAGATGCAGCGCGTGGGACCGCCGGTCGGTGGCCGACAGCACGCGCTTGACCAGCTTGCGCCGCTCGAGGCTGTCGAGGAGGTGCACGAGCCGCGCCCGCTCGATGCCGAGCCGCTTTGCCACCGCCATCTGGCTGAGCCCCGGATTGGCGCCGATCACGGTCATGACCGAATATTGCGTCGGCTTGATATCGACCGCGGCCAGCGTCTTGATGAAGTCCTGGAAGATCCAGAGCTGAAAGCGCCGCACGGCGTAGCCGGCATGACCCGCCAGCGCGTCGAGGCCGATCTCGTGGTCCGCAACGGCACGGCGCGGCGAGCCCTTCGCCGACCGTTTGTTGCGGGCAGGGGCCGAAAGTCCCGTTCCCGGGTGGACGGCTTGGCTGGACAAAGGCTTCCTCCGGCTTTCCCGTCCTTGTAGCGCGCCGGCCGGGTCAGGGAAAGATTGTTGTTGACGACAACAATTGTCCCGCCCAACATCATGTTCACGCAGCCCGCCACGAGGCTGCAGGCCCGCATGGGCGAGGGAGGACGACATGACGATGGCCGCTGTGCGCGGTGACAATTCCGACAGTCTTTTTGCGACACCCGCCATCGTCGTCGAGCGCCGCGCCGACGGTTCTACTATCGTCAGGTCGACCGTGCCGCTGAAGCCCGCCGCGCGCTGCGTCGGCGACTGGCTGGAGCATTGGGCCGGTGTGGCGCCGGATCGTATCTTTCTCGGCGAGCGCGCGGGCGATGTGCCCTGGACGACGGTGACCTATCGCGATGCGCTGAAGCAGGTGCGCGCCATCGCCGCCTGGATCCTGGCGCAGGGGCTGAGCGCCGAACGCCCGCTCGCGGTGCTCTCCGACAACAGCGTCGATCACGCACTGCTCGCGCTCGGCGCGATGTATGCAGGCGTGCCGGTGGCGGCGATCTCGCCGGCCTATTCGCTGATGTCCCGCGACTTCGACAAGCTCAAGAGCATGATCGCGCTGCTCGAGCCCGGCGCGATCTACGTCTCCGCCACAAAGCCCTTTGCCGCCGCGCTCGCGGCAATCCGGCCGTTCCATGATGCCGCAATCATCAGCAGCGCCGATGACGATGCGATTGCCTTCCGCGCCGTCGCATCGACGCCGGAGACATCGGACGTCGCAAGGGCTTTCGCCGCGGTCACGCCGGATACGATCGCAAAATTCCTCTTCACCTCGGGCTCCACCGGCACGCCGAAGGCTGTGATCAACACCCAGCGCATGCTGACGTCGAGCCAGCAGGCCAAGGCACAGACCTGGACCTTCCTCGAAGGTGCCGGCAAGGACCTCGTCATCCTGGACTGGCTGCCCTGGAGCCACACCTTCGGTGCCAACCACAATTTCAATCTGGTGCTGCGAAATGGCGGCACGCTCTACGTCGACGGCGGCAAGCCGGCGCCGGGGCTGTTCGACACCTCGCTCGCCAACCTGCGCAGCGTGGTGCCGACGATCTATTTCAACGTTCCGCGCGGATTCGACATGCTGATCGCGGCGCTGCGCGGCGATGCGGCGTTGCGCCAGAAATTCTTTGCCGGCGTCAGGTTCGCCTTCTATGCCGGCGCAGCGCTGCCGCAGAATCTGTGGGACGGCCTCGAGGAGCTTTCGCTGCAGACGGTTGGCCGCAGGCTGCCGATGGTGTCGGCCTGGGGTTCGACCGAGACCTCGCCTTTGGCAACCGACTGCCATTTCCT
>DASWVJ010000302.1:0-10240 GCA_036406295.1 Bradyrhizobium sp. | reverse complement strand
GATGCAAAGCCGTTCACCTTCGTCTTTGCAGACGACGGCCTCATACCCAACAACCCGATGCCGTTCCTCGTCTACAAGGGCGCGGTGGATGTGGCGGGCGGCCATCCCGAAGCGACGATCGAGAAGCTGTTCGGCGCCAATGGCTGGGGCGCGATGTGGCGCAATGGCGTCTACGACTTTGCGCATTATCACGCGACGGTCCACGAGGTGCTCGGCATCGCGCGCGGACACGCCAAGGTGCGCTTCGGCGGCGAGCGCGGCGAGTTGCTGGAGATTTCCGCCGGCGACGTGGCAATCCTGCCTGCGGGCACCGGGCATCAGTGTATCTCGGCGAGCGACGACTTCTCCGTGGTCGGCGCCTATCCACCGGGGCCTCCGATGGATCTGGTGCGACCGAGCAAGGAAGCCCACGCGAAGGCGCTGAAGACGATTCCGATGGTGGCGACACCGAAGACCGACCCGTTGCTCGGGCCGGGCGGACCGCTGGTCAGATTATGGAAGCGCTCCTGACACATCCCGCAAGCAGCGCCTTCATCCTGCATAACCAACATTTAATCGAACCGGCCGGAGCCCGGCCCGAACAAAACACCCGCATCCGAGTTTCTTCACAAATCATTTCAATTGCTACCGCGCCCTCGGGGCGACGCGGCAGGAGGTTAGCCCATGACCGATGCCACGATCCCCGCAGACCAACTCTCTCCTTCCGAACATCTCGTCCAGCTCCGTCGCGCAGTGCTCGCTTCCACGATCGGCACCGCGATCGAATGGTACGACTTCTTCCTCTACAGCACCGTGACGGGGCTGGTCTTTGCAAAGCTGTTCTTTCCAAACTCCGATCCATGGGTCGGCACGCTTGAAGCCTTCGCCATCTATGCCGTTGGCTTCGTCGCGCGGCCGATCGGCGCAGCCATCTTCGGACATTACGGCGACCGCATCGGCCGCAAGTCGACGCTGATTGCGACTCTGCTGGTAATGGGGCTTGCCACCTTCGCAGTGGCGCTGGTTCCGACCTACGAGACCATAGGAATCTGGGGCGCCGTGCTGCTGACGATCCTTCGTTTCATCCAGGGCATCGGCGTCGGCGGCGAATGGGGCGGCTCGGTGCTGATGTCCATGGAATGGGCGCGGACCAACAGGTCGCGCGGCTTCATCGCCTCATGGCCGCAGTTTGGCGTGCCATGCGGACTGTTTCTCGCCAACCTGGCGGTTCTCGCCTTCAGTCAGATGTCCGGCGACCAGTTCCTCAGCTGGGGCTGGCGGATACCGTTCGTCCTGAGCCTGCTGCTGGTCGGCGTCGGACTGTATATCCGGCTCGGCATTCTCGAGACCCCGATCTTCGCCAGGCTCGTTGCCGAACAGAGAGTCGAGCGGACGCCCATTCTGGAAGTGATCCGGCGTCAGCCGAAGGAAATCCTGCTGTCGGCCTTCGCGCGTATGGCCGAACAAGCCCCCTTCTACATCTTCACGGCGTTCATCTTCGCCTACGGCATCAAATCCCTGCACGTTTCCCGCGACTTCCTGCTCATCGCGGTACTGACAGCTTCGGTGGTGTCGTTCTTTTCGATTCCGTTCTTCGGCCACCTCTCCGACCGGATCGGGCGCAAGAACATGTACATCATCGGCGCCATCGTGACCGGCGTGTTCGGCTTCATCTATTTCGGCATGGTGAACACCGGCATCGCGGCCGTCATCTTCGTGGCCATCGTGCTGTCGCTGATCCCCCACGACATGATGTATGGGCCGCAGGCGGCATTGATCGCCGAAAGCTTCACCGGCCGCCTGCGCTATAGCGGCGCATCGCTCGGCTACCAGCTCGCATCCGTGATCGCCGGCGGTCCCGCGCCCCTGATCGCCACGTGGCTATATGGGACCTACAATACGGCCTATGCGATTGCCGGATACATCGCGGTCTGCGCGGTGATTTCGGTGATTGCGACCGCGCTCATGACGGATCGGACCGGCGCGAGCATTGCGCGCGAATACGACGAGGCCGGCACGGACGCGCAGCGGCTTGCCCACTGAGCTACGGGCCCGTTCATACCCGCCGCCACGCAGCAAGGCTTGGGCGCGCTGCGCGCGCAGAATTATCCGCGCGCCAAGCCGGCAGATCATTTGCGTTTTGGAACAAACTTGAACCCGGGAGAGATCCAGATGTCCACCACTCCGTTCGACCGCAACATCAAACGACGAACCCTGCTGAAGGCAGGCCTCGCAATCGGCGCAGTGCAGCTTGCAAGTCCGCTTGCGGTCAGGGCCGCAGCAGCGAAGAAATACGACACGGGAGCCACTGACAGCCAGATCAAAGTCGGCAACATCATGCCGTATAGCGGGCCTGTGTCGTCCTACAGCGAGATCGGCAAGACCCAGGCGGCGTATTTTCAAATGCTCAATGAGCAGGGCGGAATCAACGGCCGCAAGATCGCTTTCATTTCCTACGATGATGCCTACAGCCCGCCGAAGACGGTTGAACAGGCGCGCCGTCTGGTCGAGGACGACGAGGTCCTGCTGATCTTCAGCAGCCTCGGCACGCCGACGAACACGGCGATCGAAAGATACATGAATGGCAAGAAGGTTCCGCAGCTCTTCGTCGCAACCGGCGCCACCAAATGGAACGATCCGAGGCACTTTCCGTGGACCATGGGCTGGCAGCCCAGCTACCAGAGCGAGGGGCACGTCTATGCCCATTACCTCATCAAGAACCATCCGAACGGAAAGATCGCGATTCTTTATCAGAACGACGACTACGGCAAAGACTACGTCAAGGGCCTCAAGGACGGCCTTGGCGGAAAGCTGACGATCGTCAAGGAGCTGTCGTACGAGACCACCGAACCGACGATCGATTCCCAGATCATCACCCTGCAGTCGTCCGGCGCTGACGTCTTCTTCAATGTGACCACGCCGAAATTCGCGGCACAGGCGATCACGAAGGCGGCAGAACTCGGCTGGAAGCCGCTTCACATCCTCAACAACGTTTCAGCCTCGGTCGGCGCGGTGCTTAAGCCGGCGGGATTAGAGCATTCAAAAGGGATTCTCTCCACCGCCTATCTGAAGGACCCCACAGACCCGCAGTGGAAGGATGATCCGCCGTTCAAAAACTGGCTGTCCTTCATGGACCGCTATTATCCGCAGGGCGACAAGACCAGCGCATTCACGGTCTACGGCTATGCGACGGCGGACACCCTCGCTCAGGTCCTGAAGCAGTGCGGGGACGAGCTCACACGCGCGAACGTCATGAAGCAGGCCGCCAGCCTTCACGATCTGCAACTTGGCCTGCTGCTGCCGGGCATCGCGGCCAATACCGGACCGCACGACTACGCGCCGATCAAGCAGTTGCAGATGGCGAAGTTCAACGGCGAGCGCTGGGAGCTGTTCGGTCCAGTGATCAACGGCGGGGTATCCGCGAGCTGACCACGCCGCCGGTCAGGCCGCGTTCGCGCCCTCTTGCCGGCTTGCCTCGAACAGGAACCAGGTGCGCTTCTCGGTCTCGTCGATGAAGAGCTCGAGCAGCTGCGCGGTGCCGCGGTCCTCGTTGTCGTCGGCGAGCTTGTGCGCCTTTCGCATGGCGGCGGCCATGTGCTTGTTGTCCTCCATCAGCTCGCGCAACATCTCGCGCGGGGGGACGTAATCCTCGTTATTGTCCTGGATGGTCTGCAGCTTTCCGATCTGGCCGATCGAGTGCAGCGTGATGCCGCCGAGCTTGCGCACGCGCTCGGCCAGCTGATCGGTGGTGGCGAAGATCGCCTGCGACTGCTCATCGAGCAGCAGGTGATAGTCGTGGAAGTGCCGGCCGCTGACGTGCCAGTGGAAGTTCTTGGTCTTCAGATAGAGCGCGAAGGCATCCGCCAGCAGCACGTTCAGCGCGCCGGAAACCTTGTCGACCGCGGCCTGTGGCAGGTCGGTCGGGGTGTCGAGATCAGGGGAGACTTTTTGCGATTTGTTGTTGGTTTTGCTCACGATGCACCTTTTTGCTAGAGGCCGGGCGTTGGACATTCGCCGCTGAACCCTCTAACGCATCATGCATCTGGCGGTTCCAGCCGCCGGAACCCCCTGTTTTCGGAACGCACGCGCCTATGGATGAATGGATCGACTATTACGATTCCACGCATACGATCTATGTGAGCAAGCTGCATCGCGATCGGCATTTCGCGGTGATTGCGCGGGATATCGTCGGCTATGTCTCCTCCGCCGATGCCGTGGTGCTCGATTATGCCTGCGGCGAGGCGCTGTCGGCGGGGCGCGTGGCGGATGCCTGCGGCCTGCTCTATCTCGCCGAGCCGGCGCCCGGCGTGCGCGGCCGGCTGATCGCGCGCTTTGCGCCCAACACCAAGATCCGCGTGCGCTCGCTGGAAGACGTCAGGAAGATGGCCGAGAACTCGGTCGATCTCGTCGTCATGAATTCGGTGGCGCAGTACATGGCGCCGGACGATCTCGATGCTGCCTTTGCCACCGTCAAGCGGATACTGAAACCGTCCGGCCGTTTTGTCCTGGGCGATATCCTGCGGCCCGAGGTCGGCATGTTCCGGGACGTGCTGGCGCTACTGCAATTCGCCTGGAAGAACGGCTTTTTCAAAGACGCGTTGATCGGGCTGATTTCGACCGCGCTGTCCGACTATCGCGAGCTGCGCACGCGGGTCGGGCTGCAGCGCTACGGCGAAAACGAGATCAAGGAAAGGCTCGCGAAATTCGGCTTCTCCGCCTCGCGTGCCCAGCACAATATCGGCCATAATCCCTGGCGCATGACGTTCGTGGCGCGGCAGGCGCTCACGGCAACCTGAGGTTAGGGTTAACGGCCGATCTGCGTGGCCCGTCCCAATATCCTGGGCAATGATGCCGCCGGCCCGGTGGCGGAACGCGTCGACGCGGGAGCGGTGCATCGCTCTTTATCCTGGTTCAAATCCAGGCCGGGCCTCCACGCTTCGCCCTGACGGGCTTCGCGTGGCGCGGCCACGCCGGACCGGCGGGGCAAAGGCAGGCCAGCGGTGGCGAAGACAGCTGCCGCCCTATTTTTCGGTGCGCCAAGCGCCCAGAAGAAACACCTTCCGCGCTCTCCGCCGGGAACCCGCTTGAGACTGCACGTCGGTAAGATCGACGGCATACCGTTTCATCACGAGCCTGATCAGGAAGCCCAGCAGCAGGAAAGGCACCACATAAATCGCGAACACCTCAAAGGCGCGCATGGCCGGCTCCTCTCGAACCTGTGGGAGGATAGCGGTATGGCCGCCCCCTAGCAATGCAACAGGGAAGGCGCGCCAGATCCCACAACGAGAGCGAAGGCTCAGGCACTTGAAATCCCTGAATTTCTCCGTTGATGGCCCGTTTTTGGGGGTTTCGCGGCTGCGGAAACTGGTCTAAAGACCACCCGCGCGGGAGGGGTTCCCTCACGCAGCGCATGATCCGCCAAAGTGCAGGCGGTTTAGCGCAAAGATCATACGCTCATTTTAGATCGAGAGCGCGATCGGACGCAAAACCGGCTTCCACTTTGCTGATCGCGCTCTTGTCATAAGGGGACGCGCTGCCAGCGCGCCCTTTTTTTGTGCCCAGTTCCGGCCCATCCCGTGAGACTTGATGCCCAAACGAACCGACATCTCCACCATCCTGATCATCGGCGCCGGTCCCATCGTGATCGGCCAGGCTTGCGAATTCGATTATTCCGGGACGCAAGCGGTCAAGGCGCTGAAGGAAGAGGGCTATCGCGTCGTCCTCGTCAATTCCAACCCGGCGACGATCATGACCGATCCGGAGCTGGCGGATTCCACCTATATCGAGCCGATCACGCCGGAGATTGTCGCCAGGATCATCGAAAAGGAACGCAATGTCATTCCCGGGGGCTTTGCGCTGCTCCCGACCATGGGCGGGCAGACCGCGCTGAACTGCGCGCTGTCGCTGCGCAAGCAGGGCACGCTGGCGAAGTTCGACGTCGAGATGATCGGCGCCACCGCTGATGCCATCGACAAGGCGGAAGACCGCGGCCGCTTCCGCGAAGCCATGACCAGGATCGGTCTCGAAACTCCGCGCTCAACCCAGACCAAGTCCCTGCCCGATGCACTACGCGCGCTCGACCATATCGGCCTGCCCGCCATCATCCGCCCCTCCTTCACCATGGGCGGCACCGGCGGCGGCATCGCCTACACCAAGGCCGAGTTCATCGAGATCGTCGAGCGCGGCATCGACGCCTCCCCCACCAACGAAGTCCTGATCGAGGAGAGCGTCCTCGGCTGGAAGGAATTCGAGATGGAGGTGGTGCGAGACAAGAAGGACAATTGCATCATCATCTGCTCGATCGAGAACCTCGATCCGATGGGCGTGCACACCGGCGATTCCATCACCATCGCGCCGGCGCTGACGCTCACCGACAAGGAATACCAGATCATGCGCGACGCCTCGATCGCGGTGCTGCGCGAGATCGGGGTGGAGACCGGCGGATCGAACGTGCAGTTCGGCATCAATCCGGTCGACGGCCGCATGGTCATCATCGAGATGAACCCTCGCGTGTCACGTTCCTCCGCGCTCGCCTCCAAGGCCACGGGCTTCCCGATCGCAAAGGTCGCGGCCAAGCTCGCGGTCGGCTACACGCTGGACGAGATCGCCAACGACATCACCGGCGGCGCGACGCCGGCCTCATTCGAGCCGACCATCGATTATGTCGTCACCAAGATCCCGCGCTTTGCCTTCGAGAAATTCCCGGGCGCCGCGCCGACGCTGACGACCTCGATGAAGTCGGTCGGCGAAGTCATGGCGATCGGCCGCACCTTCCAGGAGAGCCTGCAGAAGGCGCTGCGCGGCCTCGAAACCGGCCTCACCGGCCTCGACGAGATCGACATTGAAGGCCTCGGCCGCGGCGACGACAAGAACGCAATCCGCGCAGCCCTGGGCACGCCGACGCCGAACCGCATCCTGCAGGTGGCGCAGGCGATGCGGCTCGGCTGGTCCAACGAGGACATCTTCAACTCCTGCAAGATCGACCCCTGGTTCCTGGCGGAGATGCGGGGCATCGTCGACATGGAGGTGAAGGTACGCGCCGACGGCCTGCCGCCGAATGCGTTCGGCATGCGGACCCTGAAGGCCATGGGCTTTTCCGACGCGCGGCTTGCCGTGCTCGCCGGCTTCACCGAAGCGGAAGTCACCGAGAGGCGCCACAAACTCGGCGTGCGCCCGGTATTCAAGCGCATCGACACCTGTGCTGCGGAATTCGCTTCGCCCACGGCGTACATGTACTCGTCCTACGAGGCGCCGTTCGCCGGCCAAACTGCGGACGAGAGCGCGCCGTCGGACAAGAAGAAGGTCATCATCCTCGGCGGCGGCCCGAACCGCATCGGCCAGGGCATCGAGTTCGACTATTGCTGCTGCCACGCCTGCTTCGCGCTGGACGAGGCCGGCTACGAAACCATCATGATCAACTGCAATCCGGAGACGGTGTCGACCGACTATGACACGGCGGATCGCCTGTACTTCGAGCCGCTGACCGCCGAGGACGTGCTGGAGATCATCGCGACCGAACGCAAGAATGGCACGCTGCATGGCGTGATCGTGCAGTTCGGCGGCCAGACGCCGTTGAAGCTCGCGCGCGCGCTGGAGGCGGCCGATGTGCCGATCCTCGGTACCTCGCCCGACGCGATCGACCTCGCCGAAGACCGCGACCGCTTCAAGCGTATCCTCGACAAGCTGCGCCTGAAGCAGCCGAAGAACGGCATCGCCTATTCGGTCGAACAGGCCCGTCTCGTCTCCGCCGATCTCGGCCTGCCGCTGGTCGTGCGCCCGTCCTATGTGCTCGGCGGCCGTGCGATGCAGATCATCCGCGAGGAAAACCAGCTCGACGATTATCTGCTCGGCACGCTGCCCGAGCTCGTGCCGGCCGACGTCAAGGCGCGCTACCCCAACGACAAGACCGGACAGATCAACACCGTGCTCGGCAAGAACCCGCTGCTGTTCGACCGTTATCTTTCGGACGCCACCGAAGTGGACGTCGACTGCCTCTGCGACGGCAAGGACACCTTCATCGTTGGCATCATGGAGCATATCGAGGAGGCCGGCATCCATTCCGGCGACTCCGCCTGCTCGCTGCCGCCATATTCACTCGACGCCAAGACGATCGAGGAGCTGGAACGGCAGACCCGCGAGCTCGCGCTCGGCCTCGACGTGGTCGGCCTGATGAACGTGCAATACGCCATCAAGGACGGCGAGATCTATGTGCTGGAAGTCAATCCGCGCGCCTCGCGCACGGTGCCGTTCGTGGCGAAAGTGGTCGGCACGCCGGTGGCGAAGATCGCCGCGCGCATCATGGCCGGCGAGAAGCTCGCCGACTTCAAGCTGAAGAAGAAGAAGCTCGACCACGTCGGCGTCAAGGAATCGGTCTTCCCCTTCGCGCGCTTCCCCGGCGTCGATACCGTGCTGGGGCCCGAGATGCGCTCGACCGGCGAAGTGATGGGCATCGACCGTTCCTTCGAGGTGGCTTTCGCCAAGAGCCAGCTCGGTGGCGGCACGCGCGTGCCGCGCCAGGGCACGGTGTTCGTCTCGGTGCGCGGCGATGACAAGATGCGGATTGCCGACGCGGTGCGGCTGCTGCATTCGCTCGGCTTCAAGGTGATGGCGACTTCCGGCACCCAGCGCTACCTCTCCGACAACGGCGTGCCGACTGAAAAGGTTAACAAGGTGCTGGAGGGACGGCCGCACATCGTCGACGCCATCACCAATGGCGAGGTGCAGCTGGTCTTCAACACCACGGAGGGGCCGCAGGCTCTGGCCGACAGCCGCTCGCTGCGGCGCGCTGCCCTCTTGCATAAAGTGCCCTATTACACCACTCTTTCAGGCGCCAAGGCTGCGGCCCAGGGCATCCGGGCCTATCGGGACGGAGACCTTGAGGTACGCACCCTGCAGAGCTACTTTTCCGAGAGTTGATCGCGCCCGGGGGCCAAGCGCCCGCTAAGCGATTGGAAAACAAGCCGTTAGGCTGGAACTCACTGCTCTTGTGGACGTTGTGTCGGCCCCGGAAGGGGCCGAAACTGCTAGGGCTTTTGACCTCCGCGAGGGCGGCCAAAAGCCGAATCGACAAATCGTTGCGTGCGGGCCTTCAACGGACCGCGCGGCCTTGAAGGACAGAAAGATGATGGAAAAGGTTCCGATGACGTCGACCGGCTATGCCGCGCTCGAGGAGGAATTGAAGCATCGCCAGTCGGTGGATCGCCCGCGCATTATCGAACATATCGCGGAAGCGCGTTCGCATGGCGACCTGTCGGAGAACGCGGAATATCACGCGGCGAAGGAGGAGCAGTCGCATAACGAGGGCCGCATCGCGGAGCTCGAGGACAAGCTCGCCCGCGCCGACGTAATCGACATCACCAAACTGTCCGGCGACACGGTCAAGTTCGGCGCCACCGTCACGCTGATCGACGAGGACACCGACAAGAAGGCGGTGTGGCAGATCGTCGGCGAGGTCGAGGCCGACGCCAAGAAGGGCCGCATTTCCATCGCCTCGCCGCTGGCGCGAGCGCTGATCGGCAAGAAGAAGGGCACGACGGTGGAAGTGATGGCGCCGGGCGGCGCCAAGGCGTACGAAATCACCAAGGTGGAGTGGCGCTAGCACATCGCCGCGTCCGATACGCCCTAACGGAGAGCGACATGCGGCATCTTGCTTTGGCGGTCGCTCTCCTCGCAATGTCCGGATTGACCGGCTCCAGCGTGCGCACCGCCGAACTCGACATCCCGCCGCGTTCGCCCACCGAAAATGTCTCGATGCAGCAGGGACCGCCGAATTGCAGCCGGTGGACCGACGACTGCGTCAACTGTTCCCGGGGCGCGAAGGGCGAAGCGGCGATCTGCACCAATATCGGCTTTGCCTGTCAACCCAAGGCGATACGCTGCGTTAGTCCCGAGGCCGCAGAAAAGTAGCTTGCAGGTTACCACGGCATCGGAGGAAATCATTCTCCGCCGCTCAAAAAACCGAGTCGGTCATGCAGCGTCTTGTTGCGCTGCGAACACAGCACTGCGGCAACACGTCATCACGGGAATGATTCGAATCCGCTGGTGTTGATTTCACACGCCGGTGACGAAGGCCGGCTATTGCGCTAGTTCTAGACGTCTGGGGTCAAACTAGGGGGAACACCCACATGGACCAATTCGACAAGATGCTGGAGAAGTGGCAGCCGGTAGCGTTGAGCCTGTTCCGCTTCATCACGGGCCTGCTGCTGTTTCAGTACGGTGTCGCCAAGATTTTCAAGTTCCCCGTCGTCCCGATGTTCGCCAA
>DASWVJ010000301.1:0-3519 GCA_036406295.1 Bradyrhizobium sp. | reverse complement strand
GCACCGGCAGTGCGGATGAATCGCAGGCCGGCGCCCACGATGATGGCTGGCGCCCGGTGCATCGGAGGTGCGGCTTCAGGCGTTCGGCAGTTCGTCGCGCGCGCCCTCGAGGTGGCGCTTGTCCGCCCAGCTGACGAGGTGCCAGCGGGTGCCGTCGTATTCGATCCAGTTGAGGGCGGCGTTCGGGATGGCGAAGTCGCGCGGGGCATCGAGCGCCTTGCCGGCGGCGAGGCGATGGACGATGTCGAGCACGCCGCCGTGCGTGACGATCAGGACCTGCTCACCGTGGTGGTTGGAGGCGAGGTCGGCGAGCATGCGCTCGACGCGGCCGGCGAACTCCGCAAGGCTTTCGCCGCCTCCCGGAAAGGTGAAATGCGGGTCGCGCTGCTTGAAGCGGAGATAGTCGTCCGGAAAGCGGGCTTCGGCCTCGGCGTAGGTCAGCCCCTGGAAGGCGCCGTAGTGGCGCTCGCGCAGGCGGTCGTGGAATTCGACCGCGGCGGCGCGATCGCGGGTGATTGCAGCGGCGGTCTGGCGCGCTCGCTGCAGGTCGCTGCAATAGACTGCGGCGAAGTGCACGGTGGCGAGGCTCGCCGCGGTAGCCATGGCCTGCGCCTCGCCGGTGCGGTTGAGGGGCACGTCGAGGTGCCCCTGCAGCCGCCGTTCCGCATTCCACTCGGTCTCGCCGTGTCGCACGAGGCACAGGCGGGTGGGTCTCACTTCCATGCGCCTCCGCCGCCGCTTTCTCCCCATCCTCCCTCGCCTGCGGGCTGCTGGATCTGGATGGTGTCGAGGTCGACCTTGGTCTTCTCGTCGAGACCGCCCGTGACGAGCTCGGGGAAGATGATGATGAGCGCAACCATGACGATCTGGATGATCACGAAAGCGATCGAGCCGCGATAGATGTCACCGGTCTTGAAGCCCTCGATGCGCTTGTTCGTGATGCGGTCGAGGTAGGCGTTGGCCGGCGCGACGCTGCGCAGGTAGAACAGCGCAAAGCCGAAGGGCGGTGTCAGGAAGGAGGTCTGCAGGTTCATCGCGATGATGACGCCGAACCAGATCAGGTCGATGCCCATCTTGTCCGCGACCGGTCCCAGGAGCGGCATCAGGATGAACGCGATCTCGAAGAAGTCGATGAAGCAGCCGAGGAAGAAGATCACGGTGTTGACGAACAGCAGGAAGCCGAGCTGGCCGCCGGGCAGCCGGTCGAACAGGTGCTCGACCCACTTCTGACCATCGACAGCCGTGAACACGAAGCTGAAGATCGTCGAGCCGACGAGGATGAACATCACGAAGATCGACAGCCGCGAGGTCGATTCGAGCGCCTGGACCAGGGTCTTGAAGTCGAGGCGCTTGCGCGAAGCGGCCATGATCATCGCGCCGACTGCACCCATCGCGCCGCCTTCGGTCGGCGTCGCGACACCGAGGAAGATCGTGCCGAGGACGAGGAAGATCAGGATCAGCGGCGGGATCAGCACGAAGGTGACGCGCTCGGCGATGCGCGACAGCAGGCCCAATTTGAACAACTTGTTGAGGAGGGCGAGAACCAGCGCGAAGATCGTACCGAAAGTCAGCGCGACGACGATGACTTCGTCCAGCGCCGGCGGCAGGACCTCCTTGCCTTCGATCCAGGTGAGCACCGCGCCGTAGTTCCGGCCGAGCAAGACCGAGACGATCGTCACCACGGCGGCCAGGACGCCGAGCGAGCGCAGGCCCGAGCTGCCGTCCGGCTCGCGGTAGGCGAGGGCTTCGGGGGGCAGTGCCGGCACCATCTTGGGCTTGAAGATCGCCAGGCCGATGATGAACAGCGCGTAGAGGCCGACCAGCGCGAGCGCGGGGATCATCGCGCCCTTGTACATGTCGCCGACGCTGCGGCCGAGCTGGTCGGCCATGACGATCAGCACCAGGGAGGGCGGGATCGCCTGCGCGAGGGTACCGGACGCGGTGATGACGCCGGCGGCGATCGGACGGCTGTAGCCGTAGCGCAGCATGATGGGCAGCGAGATCAGGCCCATCGAGATCACCGAGGCGGCGACGACGCCGGTCGTCGCGGCGAGCAGGGCGCCGACGAAGATGACGGCGAGCGCGAGACCGCCGCGCACCGGACCGAAGACCTGGCCGACGGTCTCGAGCAGATCCTCGGCCATGCCGCTTCGCTCGAGTATCAACCCCATGAGTGTGAAGAACGGAATCGCGAGCAGCGTATCGTTCTGCATGATCCCGAACACCCGTAGCGGCAGCGCCTGGAACAGGGTCGAGGGGATCAGCCCGAGTTCGAGGCCGATGAAACCGAAGAACAGGCCGCAGGCCGACAGCGAGAAGGCGACCGGGAAGCCGGACAGGAGGAAGAAGATGATCACCCCGAACATGATCGGGGCGATGTTGGCGGAGACGAATTCAATCATTTTTGGGGCTCGCCGGCAGCAGCGTTGCTCAGGGGGGTGTCGCCGATTGCAGCGTGGATGTGATCTTCCGTATCGTCAGTCCCGCTATGTGCCAGGCAGTCGGGGCCCTTGCCGGTCAGGAAGGCGATGCGCTTGAACAGTTCCGAGATCGCCTGCAGCGCGAGCAGACCGAAGCCGGCTGGCACCAGCGCATAGACCGGCCAGCGGATCAGTCCGCCGGCGTTGGAGGACATTTCGCCGGACACGTAGGCGGCATGCACGACCGGCCACGAGAATGTGATCATGAAGTAGCACAGCGGCAGCAGGAAGACGATGATGCCGATGACGTCGATGACGTTGCGCGCGCGCGCGCTCAGCTTCCCGGCCACGACGTCGATGCGCACGTGGGCGTTCTGCAGGAAGGCATAGCCGGCGCCGAGCATGAACACGGCGGCGAACAGGTACCACTGGATTTCGAGGAAGGCGTTCGACCCGACGTTGAACGCTTTGCGCGCGACTGCGTTCAATGCGCTGATCACCGCCGTGGCGAAGATGAACCAGATGACGATCCTGCCGACGAGCCGGCTGAGTGCGTCGATCGCTTGTGACAACTTGAGGAGAGTTCCCATCGGGTGTCTGCCTGAAACGTGGGGAAACACAGGTGCATGACCAAGGGGTCATGCCCGCCGGATCGCCGGTGGAGCCAGCGGCCGGCGGCGGATGAGCAAACGGCCCGCCGAAGCGGGCCGTCCGGTGTTGCTTACAGCTTCTGTGCGGCCATGTACTGGTCGTAGCTGCCTTCGGCGATGCCCTGCCACTGGTAGGCGTCGGCGAGGAAGCGCGAGTAGTCGGCGTAGACCTTCTTCCAGCTCGGGTTCTTGCTGTTCAGATCGGCGTAGACTTCGCGCGACGCCTTGAAAGCGGCGTCCATGACATCCTTGGGCAGGCGCTGGAGCTTGGCGCCTTCGGCGATCAGCTGCTTGAGCGACGTCGGGTTGCGCGCGTCGTAGCGGGCGAGCACCTCGATGTGGGCATCCGCGGCGGCCTGGCGCACGATGGACTGGTATTCCTTCGACAGGCCGTTGTAGGCCTTCGCATTCACGAGCAGCGAGAACTGGGTGCTGCCTTCCCACCACGC
>DASWVJ010000300.1:0-30818 GCA_036406295.1 Bradyrhizobium sp. | reverse complement strand
ACCGTCTCGCCCTTCGGCTTCTCGTTGGCGAGCTTGCGTTGCGGGGCGATATTGCCGTCCTTCTGGGATTTGTTGAACCAGAACTCGGCGCTCTCCTTCTTGTTCAGCTTCGGACCGCACTCCTTCTGCACGCCGCTCTTCTCGAGACGTTCGAGCACGGAGTCCTGGGCCGCTGCCAGCGCGTCCATCGCCTGCTGCGGCGTCTTGTTGCCGGACGACGCATCGCCGATGTTCTGCCACCAGAGCTGCGCCAGCTTCGGATAGTCCGGCACGTTGTTGCCGGTCGGGGTCCACTGCACGCGCGCGGGCGAGCGGTAGAACTCGATCAGGCCGCCGAGCTTCGGCGCACGCTCGGTGAACGACTTGTCCCAGATATCGGACTCACGCACGAAAGTGAGACCGACATGGCTCTTCTTCAGCGACACCGACTTGGAGACGATGAACTGCAGGTAGAGCCAGGCCGCCTTGCGGCGGTCCGCCGGCGTCGACTTCAGGAGCGTGGCAGAGCCGGCGTCCTGGTAGCCGAGCTTCATGCCTTCCTTCCAGTACGAGCCGTGCGGCGACGGCGCCATGCGCCACTTCGGCGTGCCGTCCGCATTCACGACCGGGATGCCGGGCTTCACCATGTCGGCGGTAAAGGCGGTGTACCAGAAGATCTGCTGGGCGATATTGCCCTGTGCCGGCACCGGACCTGCTTCGGAGAAGGTCATGCCCTGGGCCTGCGGCGGGGCATACTTCTTCAGCCAGTCGAGGTACTTGGTGATGGCGTAGACCGAGGCAGGACCGTTGGTGTCGCCGCCGCGTTCGACCGAAGAGCCGACAGGGCGGCAGCCTTCCATGCGGATGCCCCACTCGTCGACCGGAAGGCCGTTCGGGATGCCCTTGTCGCCGTTGCCTGCCATCGACAGCCAGGCGTCGGTGAACCGCCAGCCCAGCGAGGGATCCTTCTTGCCATAGTCCATGTGGCCATAGACCTTGACGCCGTTGATCTCCTTGATGTCGTTGGTGAAGAACTCGGCGATGTCTTCATAGGCCGACCAGTTCACGGGCACGCCGAGCTCGTAGCCATACTTGGCCCTGAACTTGGCTTTGTATTCCGGATTGGTGAACCAGTCGTAGCGGAACCAATAGAGGTTCGCGAACTGCTGGTCGGGAAGCTGATAGAGCTTCTTGTCCGGACCCGTGGTGAAGGATTTGCCGATGAAGTCGTTGACGTCGAGCATCGGATTGGTGACGTCCTTGCCCTCGCCCGTCATGTAGTCGGACAGGATCACGGTCTGACCGTAACGAAAGTGAGTGCCGATCAGGTCGGAGTCGTTGATCCAGCCGTCATAGACGTTCTTGCCGGACTGCATCTGGGTCTGCAGCTTCTCGACCACGTCGCCTTCCTGGATCAGGTCGTGCTTGAGCTTGATCCCGGTGATTTCGGAAAACGCCTTGGCCAGTGTCTTGGACTCGTATTCATGTGTCGTGATGGTTTCCGACACGACGTTGATTTCCATGCCCTTGAAGGGTGCGGCGGCCTTTTCGAACCACTGCAATTCCTTCAGCTGATCGGCCTTGGACAAGGTCGAGGGCTGGAATTCGCTGTCGATCCATTTCTGGATGGTGGCGTCGTCCGCAAAGGCGGGCACGGCGATCGTCATGGTGGCCGCGAACAGCGCCGCAGCGCTGGTCCTGGCCAAGAGACTGTCTTTCCTTCTCCTCAAGTATCGCATTTTGGTTTCCTCCGGTTACAGCGACAGAAAACTCTCTTCATTTGAGCATGATCCTGTCGGAACATGCTCGCCCTGCGGTCCGGTTGATCCCGGATCTGCCCCTTCTCGCCTGGCTCAGACGGTGCGAAAAATCACAACGGCCACGCCAAGCGAAATCAGTGTTGCGAGCCAGAGGCTCGAGATCTCAACTCCCTCCCCGATCGGCAACGTTGCAATCGGATCGGTCCCGACGAAAGCAATCCAAAGCAGGTGAATGACGGCAGCGAGAACCAGCGAGACGAAAAGGCGGTCGCCGCGCGTGGTCGGGATGCGAAGGACGCCTACGCGCTCCGCTTCCGGATAAGCGACCGCAAGCCAGGTCATGACGCCCAGAGTCGCGGCGAGAGCCACAAAGAAGATCGCGGTCGGCAACGTCCAGGCCATCCATGCGATGCTTTCCATGCCTACCTCCATCCACGCGACGCGGTAAGCTCCCTCTCCGCGCTCTTCGCGGGGATGAGACGAGCGAAACTCGCTCTGAGAGTGTTGGGGTGAGGGGCCGCTTCCGCACGGTTGGTGGCACCGAGGACTCGCGGACGCTCCCCCTCACCCCGATCGCATCTGCGATGCGATCCGACCTCTCCCCGCGTGCGGGAAGAGGTAAAGTCGAGGATGCGGGTCGAATTTGTTGTCATGATCACACCCGTCCGAGCGCGAAGCCGCGCGCGATGTAGTTGCGGACGAACCAGATCACGAGCGCACCGGGGATGATGGTGAGCACGCCGGCGGCAGCCAGAAGGCCCCAGTCGACGCCGGCGGCGGAGACGGTGCGGGTCATGGTCGCCGAGATCGGCTTGGCGGCGACGGATGTCAGCGTGCGCGCCAGAAGCAGCTCGACCCAGGAGAACATGAAGCAGAAGAAGGCGGCGACACCGATGCCGCTCGCAATCAGCGGAATCAGGATCTTCACGAAGAAGCGCGGGAACGAATAGCCGTCCAGGAACGCCGTCTCGTCGATCTCGCGCGGCACGCTGGAGACGAAACCTTCGAGGATCCACACCGCCAGAGGCACATTGAAGATGCAGTGCGCCAGCGCCACCGCCCAGGGCGTATCGAACAGATTGAGCGCCGAATAGAGATTGAAGAACGGCAGCGCGAACACCGCCGCCGGCGCCATGCGGTTCGACAGCAGCCAGAAGAACAGATGCTTGTCGCCGAGGAAGCGGTAGCGCGAGAACGCGTAGGCCGCGGGCAGCGCGACCGAGATCGAGATGATGGTGTTGATGATGACGTATTTCAGCGAATTGATGTAACCGGAGTACCAGCTCTCGTCGGTGAAGATGATCCAGTAGTTCTCCAGCGTCGGCTTGTGCGGCCACAAGGTCATGGTGGTGACGATTTCGGTATTGGTCTTGAAGCTCATGTTGATGAGCCAATAGATCGGCAGCATCAGGAAGATCAGGAACACGACCATGATGATGCGGCGGCCGGGAATCGTGTTCATGCGGCGCCCTCCTTCTTTGCGGGCCGCTCAGTGCCCGCGTTGGTCATGACGGTGTAGAACACCCAGCACACGATCAGGATGATCAGGTTGTAGACCAGCGAGAGTGCGGCGGCCTTGCCGAGGTCGAACTGGCCGAGTGCGATCTTGACAAGCTCGATGGAGACGAAAGTGGTTGAGTTGCCGGGCCCGCCGCCGGTGACGACGAAAGGCTCGGTGTAGATCATGAAAGAATCCATGAAGCGCAGCAGCACCGCGATCAGCAGCACGCGGTTCATCTTCGGCAGCTGGATCGCCTTGAACACCGCCCAGCGCGAGGCGCCGTCGATTTGCGCCGCCTGGTAATAGGCATCGGGGATCGACTTCAGGCCCGCATAGCACAGCAGCGCGACCAGGCTGGTCCAGTGCCAGACATCCATCAGGATGATAGTAAACCAGGCGTCGAACTCGTTGGCGACGTAATTGTAGTTGAAGCCGATCTTGTTCAGGACGTAGCCGAGCAGCCCGATGTCGGGACGGCCGAAGATCTGCCAGATGGTGCCGACCACGTTCCACGGAATGAGCAGCGGCAGCGCGAGGATGACGAGACAGGCGGCGACCTGCCAGCCCTGGCGCGGCATCGACAGCGCCACGACGATGCCGAGCGGCACCTGGATGACGAGGATGATGGCGGAGAACAGCAGATTGCGTCCGACCGAAGCCAGAAAGCGCCCGCCGAGATCGGTCGACGGATCGAGCAGTTCCTTGAACCAGCCGACACCGTTCCAGAAGAACTGGTTGTTGCCGAAAGTATCCTGCACCGAATAGTTCACGACCGTCATCATCGGCAGGATCGCGGAGAATGCCACGATCAAGAACACCGGCAGCACCAGGAACCAGGCTTTCTGGTTGACGGTCTTCTCCATCAGGCGGCCCCCTCGACGAGAAGACTGTCGGCATAGACGTGAACATTCGCCGGGTTGAACACGAGCCCTGCAAGGTCGCTCGAGGGCGAGAAGCCGGGCGGCACGCGCGCGGCGAGCTTGGCGTCGCCGACGCGCACGCGCGCGAAGCGGACGCGACCGAGATCGTCGATGCGCTCGATTTTGGCCGAGAGCAGCCCCGGCCCCGGCCCGGCGATATCGACGAACTCGGGACGGACGCCGATCTCGATCTTCGCCGCCTTTGGCAAGCCGTCATAGCTCCGTTTCAGCGCGATGGTGTGGCCATCGATACGCGCCTCGCGCCCGCTGACTTGCGCGGGCACGATGTTCATGCCGGGCGAGCCGATGAAATAGCCGACAAAGGTATGCGCAGGCTTGTCGAACAGTTCAGCGGGCGTGCCGCTCTGCACCACGCGGCCGTCATGCATGACCACGACGGTGTCGGCGAAGGTCAGCGCCTCCGTCTGGTCGTGGGTCACGTAGATCATGGTCAGATCAAGCTCGCGGTGCAGCGCCTTCAGCTTCGAGCGCAGCTGCCACTTCAGTTCAGGGTCGATCACCGTGAGCGGCTCGTCGAACAGGACAGCGGCGACGTCGGAGCGGACGAGACCACGGCCGAGCGAGATCTTCTGCTTGGCGTCGGCCGTAAGCCGCGTGGCCTTGCGATTGAGATAGGGCGTGAGGTCGAGCAGGTCGGCGATCTGCCTGACCCGCGCCGTGATCTCCGCCGCCGCAACGCCGCGATTCTTGAGCGGGAATGCCAGGTTCTGGCCCACCGTCATGGTGTCGTAGATGACCGGAAACTGGAACACCTGCGCGATATTGCGCTTCTGGGTCGTGGCTTTCGTAATGTCGGCGCCGTTGAACAGGATTTTTCCGCGCGACGGCGTGACGATGCCGGAAATGAGATTGAGCAACGTGGTCTTGCCGCAGCCGGAGGGGCCAAGCAGCGCATAGGCCCCGCCCTGCCGCCAGGTCATGGTGACCGGCTTCAGTGCAAAAGTGTCCAGTGGCGCGTCATTGCCGCTGTAGGAGTGCGCGAGATCGACGAGGTCAATGCGGGCCATCTCGCATCTCCTCACGAGCTTTTCGGAGCTGCGACGAGCCGATTGGCCGCGTCGAACACAAAGATGTTTTGGGGATCGAGCGCCGCGTCCAGCTTCCGGCCGGGCTCGAATTCGTGCACGCCGCGCAGCACCGCGACCCAGTTCTGGGATTCGCGATGCAGATGCACGAAGCTTTCCGATCCGGTGATCTCGGTTACGGAAACGGTCGCGGGAAAAACATGGCGGCCGGCCGCCCCATTGGCGACCTCGAGCTGATGGGCGCGGAAGCCGACGCGATAGCGCCCGTCGGGAAGCGCAGCATAAAGGCCGGTCGCGGGCGCCTCGCCGCCGCCGGAATAACCGACGGTTCCGTTCTTCTTCTCGATGCCGACGATATTGAGCGGCGGGTCCGAAAATACCTGCGCCACGCGCAGCGTGTCGGGATGGCGATAGACCCTTGGCGTCTCGCCATGCTGCAGCACCTCGCCTTCCCACATACACAGCGTATTGCCGCCGAGCAACAACGCTTCCGACGGCTCGGTCGTGGCATAGACGAAGATCGCGCCCGAGGCCTCGAAGATGCGCGGCAGCTCGGCGCGCAGCTCTTCACGCAGCTTGTAGTCGAGATTTGCGAGCGGCTCGTCGAGCAGCACGAGATCGGCTCCCTTGACCAGCGCACGCGCGATCGCGGTGCGCTGCTGCTGACCGCCGGAGAGCTGCAGCGGCGTGCGGTTCATGAAGGGCTCGAGCTTCAGCAGCCTGGCTGCTTCCTGCACGCGGCGATCGATCTCCTCCCTAGGCCGGCCCTGCACGCGCAGGGGAGAGGCGATGTTCTCGTAGACCGTGAGCGAGGGATAGTTGATGAACTGCTGGTAGACCATCGCGACCGAGCGCTGGCGCACGTCGATGCCGGTGACATCCTTGCCGTCGACCAGCACACGGCCGGTGGTCGGCTTGTCGAGGCCGGCGAGCAGCCGCATGATCGAGGTCTTGCCCGACAGCGTCGGCCCGAGCAGGACGCTGAGCGTTCCGCGCTCCAGGGTCAGCGAGACGTCGCGGATATGCGGAACGCCATCGACGGTGCGACTGACGTGGTCGAGCGTGACGCTCATGTCCGCCCTCCGGCTTCGCGCAGGGGACGCGCGGCGGCGCTGCGATGCGCGGCCATCCAGTCGTCGAGCGTCTTGATTTCCGCGGGCGACAGCCGCAAGCCGAGCTTGGAACGCCGCCACACCACATCTTCAGCTGTCACGGCCCACTCATTGTTCATGAGGTACCTGACCTCGGCTTCGGTCAGCGTAGCACCGAAGGATTGTCCGAGATCGGACATCGATGTCGCGCTGCCGAGCAATTTCGTCGCACGGGTTCCGTAGGCATGCGCCAGGCGATTGGCGTGCTCGTGCGACAGGAACGGATGCTTGCGCATCAATTCCGCCGTCAACGCGACCACGGCGGACACATCGATGTCGCCGCCGGGCAGCGGTGCGGTCGCGGTCCAGCCTTCCTTGGCCTTGGAACTGCTCAGATAGGGCGCCAGCCGCTCCAGCGCCTCTTCGGCGAGCCTCCGGTAGGTCGTGATCTTGCCGCCATAGATCGAAAGCAGCGGCGCGCCGCCGGGCGCGTCGAGCTCGAATACGTAATCGCGCGTGGCGGCCTTGGCTTCGCTGGCGCCATCGTCATAAAGCGGACGCACGCCGGCATAGGACCAGATGACGTCCGACGGCTTCACGGGCCTCGTCAGATATTCGCTGACGGACTTGCAGAGATATTCGATCTCTTCCGTGGTCGCCCTCACCTTGGCGGGATCGCCGTCGTAGTCGCGGTCGGTGGTGCCGATCAGCGTGAAATCGTCCTGATAGGGAATGACGAAGACGATGCGGCCGTCGGCGTTCTGGAACATGTAGGCGCGGTCGTGCGCGTAGAGCTGGCGCACCACGATGTGCGAGCCCTGCACCAGGCGCACCTTTGCCTTGGCGTTGACGCCGGCGCCGGAGGCCAGCACGTCCTCCACCCAGGGGCCGCCGGCATTGATCAGCGCACGGGCGTTGATGGTGCTGCGGCCGCCGTTCAGCGTGTCCTCCACCGTGACGTGCCAGATGCCATCGGCCTGCCTGATCTCGACCGCGCGGGTGCGGGTGCGGATGTCGGCGCCGCGGTCGGCGGCATCGCGCGCGTTGAGCGCCACGAGCCGGGCGTCATCGACGAAGCAATCGGAATATTCAAAGGCCTTTTTGTAGCGGCCTGGTATCAGCGGCTTGCCGACCGCGTCGGTCGAAAGGTCCACCGAGCGGGTCGGCGGCAGCAGATGCCGTCCGCCGATATGGTCGTAAAGGAACAACCCGAGGCGGAGCAGCCAGGCCGGGCGCAGTCCGGCATGGTGCGGCAAAACGAAACGCAGGGGACGGATGATGTGGGGCGCGATCTGCCAGAGGATTTCGCGTTCGATCAGGGCCTCACGGACCAGGCGAAACTCGTAATATTCGAGATAGCGCAAGCCGCCATGCACGAGCTTGGTCGACCAGGACGACGTCCCACTCGCCAAATCATTCATTTCACAGAGGAAAACGGTGTTGCCCCGGCCTGCCGCATCGCGCGCGATGCCGCAGCCATTAACGCCGCCTCCGATAATGGCGAGGTCGTACACCCGATCCAACGAACGCTTCCCCGGCAATCGCTTCTTCGCTTTTGGCGATTTAGCTTTCGTTTTGGAGTAGAGCACAACGAAAAACGAAAGCAAGTGAAACGTTAGGAGGGGGTGTCATCCCGCGGTTTTGGGGCCTTTCATCCTTCGAGACGGCGCTTCGCGCCTCCTTAAGGAGGAGGGCCGGGCAGCGGTCCAGGCTAGACATCGGACTGAGGCATTAGACCCACATGGTGAGGAGCGTGGCACGCGCGTCTCGAACCATGAGGCCGCCGCATCATCCACGCGTCATGCTCCGCGAAAGCAGGGCATCCAGTACGCCGGGTTGTCAGTTGGGCAGCCGTACATCCGCCGCCGAGTACTGGATCACCCGGTCAAGCCCGGGCGATCACGAGTCACACGCTCCGCAGCGCCGGCGGTGCGGGTTCCGTGCCGTCGTCGATATCGGCCACAGGCTTGTCCATGGCGACGACGATCTCGATGCCGCGGTGGCTGCAGATACTGGTGAGGCCCGCGGGCAAGGGAGAGTCCGTCACAAACGTCTGGATCTGCGACAGATGCGCGATGCGGACCGGGGCGCTGCGGCGCAGTTTGGTGGAGTCGGCGACGAGCATGGTGGTGCGCGCGTTGGCAATGATCGCCTGCGCCACCTGCACCTCGCGATAGTCGAAGTCGAGCAACGCGCCCTCCTCGTCGATCGCGGAGGCGCCGATGATGGCGTAATCGACCTTGAACTGGCCGATCAGCTGCGTGGCGGTGGAACCGACCACGGCGCCGTCGGCACGGCGCACCGCGCCGCCAGCCACGATCACCTCGATGCGCGGATGGCGGTAGAGCAGCATCGCGACATTGAGATTGTTGGTGATGACGAGCAGATCCTCGTGCGAGGTCAGCGCGGCGGCGACCTCTTCCGTCGTGGTGCCGATGTTGATGAAGAGCGAACAGCCGTTGGGGATGCGCGCCGCGGCGGCCGCCCCGATCGCCTTCTTCTCGTCGGCGGCGACGAAGCGGCGCGCCTCATAGGCGAGGTTCTCCACGCCCGAGGCGATGATCGCGCCGCCATGGATGCGGGTCAGCGAGCGCTGGTCGCAGAGGTCGTTGAGGTCCTTGCGGATGGTCTGTGCCGACACCTCGAAGCGGCGGGCAAGGTCATCCACCGTCACCCGGCCGAAGGCGCGGGCGAGGTTGAGGATTTCAGTCTGGCGATGCGACAGTCCGGCCACGGCAAAACTTCCGGCAAGGGGACTTATATGGTGCGGCCGTTCGCCGGCGCGGTCAACGCCGCCGGCGCAGCTGCGCGGTCAAATCCGGGACAGGGTTAAGGCTGGCGCCCCAGGACCATCATTGCGAGGAGCGACGGCGACGACGCGATCCAATCAGCGAACTAGTGAACATCTAGAGCAATGACGCCGCGGCAACCGGAACCGCATTCGCAGCTGCAAAAATGATTGAAAATCATTTCGAGCCGGCGCAGCCGCCCTGCTCGACAAACGGAAAACCCGCTGAGAGACTGCGCGAACAACAAGCCTTCACGACAACGACGGAGGAAGCCATGCAGATCGATCGCCGTCAGCTCGCCCTGCCCGTGTTCGCGCTTGGACTGTTGAGCGCGCTGCCGGCCCTTGCCGGCGCGGACGAAGATGCGGTTGCGAAGAACCTGGAAACCTTCCGCGCGGCGCAGGCGGCCGGCAAGGCCGACCCGATCGCCCCGCTCTGCGCGGAAGAACTCAGCTACAGCCACTCGAACGCCAAGATCGACACCAAGGCGTCGCTTCTCGACGGCATCGCCAAGGCAAACTACAAATGGACGTCGCTTGAATACAAGGATCCCTCGATCCGCGTGGTCGGCCCGTCCGCGATCGTGCGCTTCAACTTTGTAGGCGAGCAGGAATTCAACGACGGCAAGAAGACGCCGCAGAACCTGCACATCCTGATGAACTGGCAAAAGCAGGGTAACGACTGGAAGCTGCTGTCGCGAGCGGCGACGAAGCTCTAGCCAGCCATCTCGCCAGTGACCAGGCGCGCGGCGGCGCGCTCGGCCTCGCGAGCGCTGCGGAAGAGCTGGCCATCCAGGCGGTTGAAGCGGTGGGAGGCGGCGAAAAAGACGTAGCCTTCGCGGCTGCGGACGACGATACCTGCGGCCTGCGAGCTGACTTCGATGATGTAGCTTTGCGGCATTGATTCAAGTTCCAGATTCGGGACAGATAACGGCTGATCGCCGCAAACGTTCCAGCGGCCGCGGCCCACGAAAACGTCACAAAGTGATGGTTTTTCCGGCCAATCCGGGCCTTGCCCGGGCTTGACCTGCACGGGGCGAACCTGCGAATCGTGCTAGGAAGCATCACCTCACCGGAGAACAGAGAAATGACCAGATTGGCCCTCATAGCGCTGCTTGCGCTGGCGACGCTGATTCCGCCGAAGCAGGCGGCCGCGCAGGACGCGCTTGGCGGCGCCATCTTTGGCGGAGCGGCCGGTGCGATCCTCGGCGGCGCACTTGGCGGTGGCCGTGGCGCGGCTATCGGCGCCGTGCTTGGCGCGGGGACCGGTGCAGCCGTAGCCGCACAGGGCCAGCCGCGGCCGGGCGGCTATTACTACTACCAGAACGGCTGCTACCTGCCGCAGCCCGACGGCTCCTATGTCGTCGTTGATCCCGCCTATTGCGCCGCGCCGGCGCCGCCCCCGCCGCCGCGCTATGTCGCGGGCCCGGCCTGCACCCGTTCGCCGACCTTCGATCCGCGCGACGGCACGTTCATCGACCGCCACGGCTATCGCCGGCGCTGTATTTAATGCGCAAGGTGGGTTAGCCGCAGGCGCAACCCACCGACCCGGTACGAAAATGGCGGGTTACGCCTTCGGCCAACCCGCCCTACGAAAATCATCAGAGCCGCTGTCACCGCATCACGCGGTCAGCGGCTCATTTCGTTGGATCGGCTGCGGACGGCCCGCTTCGTCGATCGCGACGTAGGTGAAATTTCCATCGGTGACCAGGATCGGCCTGGTCTCCCTGCGGCGAACGACCCAGGCCTCGAGATGGATCGTCATCGAGGTGCGGCCGACGCGGACCAGATTGGCATGCACGGACACGAGATCGCCGACATAGACAGGCTTGCGGAAATTCATCGCATCGATGCTGACGGTGACCGTGCGGGATTTCGCGACCTTCGAGGCAGCGACGCCGCCGGCAATGTCCATCTGGCTGAGCAGCCAGCCGCCGAAGATATCGCCATTGGCGTTGGTGTCGGCCGGCATCGCGATCGTCCGCGTGCAGAGATCGCCGCGTGGCTCGGTCTCGTCGTTCGGCGGGGCGTGCGTCTCCGTCACTTGAACGTCTCCCAGCCGGGATCGGGCACGAAGCGGTCGCCGAACTTTTGCGCCAGCGCGCGCAGCGCCGATGCAACATTCTCAGGTCCGCGCGTGCGGGCGTAATTCAAGGGACCGCCGCGGAACGGCGCATAGCCGGTACCGAAGATCATGGCGCCGTCGACGACGTCGGCATTGTCGACAATGCCTTCGCGCAGGCACGCGACGCAGACATTGGACATCGGCAGCACCATGCGGTCGATCATCTCCGGCGTCGGCTCCGCCGGCTGTCGCGCCGCGGCTTTCGGCTGCGGGCCTGCCGGCCTTTCGCGCTTGCCGTCGCGCCAGACGTAAAAGCCCTTGCCGGTCTTGCGGCCGAGCTCGCCGCGCGCGACTTTTTCGCGCAGCCAAGCCGGCGTCGGCGGCAGCGCGTCGCCGAATTTCGAGCGCAGCATGTCGCCGACGTCGAGGCAGATGTCGAGGCCAACCTGGTCGGCGAGTTCGATCGGCCCCATCGGCATGCCGAACTTTCTCGCGGCCGCATCGATGACGGTCTGGCCGATGCCTTCGTCCAGCATCACCATCGCTTCCAGCATGTAGGGCGTCAGCGCGCGGTTGACGAGGAAACCCGGAGAACTCTTCACCGGCAGCGGCAGGCGATCGATGGCGCCGACGAATGCCAGCGCCTCTTCAAGCAGCCGCGCGTCGGTGCCGTCATGGCTGACGACCTCGACGAGCTGCAGCCGCGACACCGGATTGAAGAAATGCAGGCCGAGCAGCCGCTCCGGTTTCTGCAGCGTGGTGCGCAAATCCTGCAGCGGGATGCTGGAGGTGTTGGTGGCGAGGATCGCGCCCGGCTTCATCTTCGGTTCGATCGAGGCATAAACCTTCTGCTTCAGCTCGAGCTTCTCCGGCACCGCCTCGATGATGAGATCGGCGCCGCGCACGCCCTCGCCCTCCATGTCCGGAATCAGGCGATCGAGCGCATCGCGCGAGGCGGTGCGCTTACGGAGGATCTTGCCGAAAAGATCGGCGGCGCGCTTCATCGCGGATGCGATCGGCTCCGCCTTCATGTCGGCGAGTGTGACGCGCAGATCCTGCCCGGCACACCAGGCGGCGATGTCGCCGCCCATGGCGCCGGCGCCGATGACATGGACGTGCTCGATCTTGTTGCCGCTCCCTGCGAGCTTCTTCATCTGCTCGCGCAGGAAGAAGACGCGGATCAGATTCTGCGCGGTCGGCGTCACCATCAGATAGGCGAACGACGTCTTCTCCGCCGCCAGCATCGCGGCCTTGTCGCCGCCGTGGCGTTCCCAGAGCTCGATCAGCGCGTTCGGCGCGGGATAGTGCTCATGCGGTGCGGCCTTCTCCGCTTCGTCACGCATGCGGTTGGCGAGAAAGCGGCGGACGGGGCCAAGATTGAGCAGGCTCACCTTCCTGGTGCGCTTGAGCTTGCCGGAAACCGCGTCCTTCACCGCATTGCGGACGTGGCGCTCCTCGCAGACGGCATCGACGAGGCCGAGCGACTTCGCCCGTCGCGCGTCGATGGTGCGGCCCGTCAGCATCAGGGTCATGGCCTGCATCGGATTGACCAGCGCGGTGAAGCGTGCGGTGCCTCCCAAGCCGGGATGCAGGCCCAGCATCACCTCGGGGAAGCCGAAGCGCGCATCGGAGATCGCGATGCGCATCTGGCAGGCAAGCGCGATCTCGAGGCCGCCGCCGAGACAGAAGCCATGGATCACGGCAACGGTCGGGATGCGTAGCGCTTCCAGCCGGTCGACCACCGCGTGTGCGCGGCCGATCGCCGCCTCGACCTCTTTGGGATCGGCAGCGCCACGGAATTCATTGACGTCGGCGCCGGCGATGAAGCCGGATGGTTTCGCCGAGCGGATGACAAGACCGGTCGGGCGGTTGGTCTCGAGCTCCGTCAGCACGCGATCGAGCTCCTCGATGACCTCGGCCGAGAGCGTGTTGGCGCTGGAATCGGCGCGATCGAACAGGAGCCAAGCGACACCATCGGTATCGCGGGTGAGGCAGAAATCGCGATAGGGCCGGCCGGGGTCGGGCTTCGGTCCAAGTTCGAGCACGCGTTCGCGCAGGACATCCATGATCTTTTCGGCCATGGTCACACCATCTCGATCAGCATGGCGCCGCCCTGCCCGCCGCCGATGCACTCGGTGGCGATGCCGCGGCGCGTGCCCAGCCGCTTCATGGCGTTGACAAGATGCAGCACGATGCGGTTGCCCGAGGTGCCGACGGGATGGCCGAGGCTGATGGCGCCGCCATCGACATTGAGCCTGGCGCGGTCGATTTCGCCGGCGGCGCCGTCGAGGCCGAGCACTTCCTTGCAGAACTTGCCGTCTTTCCAGGCGGCGAGGCAGCCGAGCACCTGCGTCGCGAAAGCCTCGTTCAATTCCCAGGTCTCGACGTCCTGCAGGGCGAGATCATTGCGCTTGAGCAGCGCGGTCGCCGACAGCACAGGGCCGAGCCCCATGATGGAGGGATCGAGCGCCGACCACTGGCTGTCCACGATCGCGGCCTTCGGCGTCAGCCCATGCTTCACCACGGCGTCTTCGGAGGCGAGGATCACCCAGGACGCGCCGTCGGTGATCTGCGAGGAATTGCCAGCGGTGACCTGGCCCCATGGCCGCTCGAACACCGGGTTCAGTTTCGCTAGCGATTCCGGCGTCGAGTCGGGACGCACGCCGTCGTCATGGTCATAGAACTTGCCGTCGCGCGAGAAGGCGGTTTCGAGCTCGCCCTTCAGAAAGCCTTCCTTCTGCGCATGTGCGAGACGATGGTGGCTCTCGGCGGCATAGGCGTCCGACTGCTCGCGTGTGATGCCGAACAGCTGGCCGACGACCTCCGCCGTCTGGCCCATGTTGAGTTCGGTGATGGGATCGGTGAGCCCGCGCTCAAGGCCGATAATGGGTTTGAGATACGAGGGCTTCACCTTCAGCGCCGCCATGATCCTGGCGCCTACTCCCTTCGCCCCGGCGAGTCCGGCAAACCAGCGCACGCCGGCCTGCGGCCAGACCAGCGGCGCGTGGCTCAGCGCTTCCGCGCCGCCCGCCAGAATGAGGTCGGAGGCGCCTTCGCGAATATAGCGGTAGCCCGTGTCGATCGACTGCATGCCCGAGCCGCAATTGATCTGCACGGTGAAGGCGACCATCTTCTCGCCCATGCCGAGCCGCAGCGCCGCGACCCGTGCCGGATTCATCTCGTCGGCGATGACGTTCACGCAACCAAGGATCACCTGATCGAACGCGGTGGGTGCAAACGGCTGACGCGCCAGCAGCGGCCGGCCACATTGCACGGCAAGATCGACGGGGGTGAAAGGGCCCGGGCCTGAGCGTGCCTTGATGAACGGCGTCCGGCTGCCGTCGATGATGAAAACCGGTCGTGCCATCAGCTCGCCGCCCTCTGCTCACCCAGCTCCATGAAGAATTGATGCACGTTGGCGCTCTTCTTGTAAATCGGCGACAGCGCCTCGGGCGCGAAATCGTCGACTTCGATCACCTTCATGACGGCGTCATGCGCGGCTGCAAGCTTCTCGCCTTCGGGCTGGGTGATGACGCCCTTCTTCACGCCTTCTTCCCAGTCGTGGATGTGCGCGGCGTGCAGCCGCTTGCGGATGCTCTCGGAAGCTGCGTATAGCCGGAACGCCTTCTCCAGCCGCGCCACGCCGCGGTCGTCCTCGACATGCGAGAGATCCGCCGTCAGACGATCGCGCGCCGCCGACGGCTCCAGGATGAGCTGGCCGCATTCATGCACCACGCGATCGCTCGGCCCGAGCACGCGGGCGCCCCACGGCTGCAGGAAGAACTTCAGGATCACGGCGACGAAGCGGTTCGGCAAATTGCCGAGGATTTCCGCAAGCCTATTCTCGATGGTCTTGAAGCCGCTCGCCATGCACCATTCGAGTGCGGCGAAATCGGCTTGCTGCCGGCCCTCCTCTTCCCAGCGCTTCAGCGCGGCGGAGAGCAGATAGAGCTCGGAGAGGATGTCGCCGAGCCGCGCCGAGAGCATTTCCTTGCGCTTGAGCGCGCCGCCGAGCGTGAGCAGCGCCATATCCGATGTGAGTGCGAAGGCCGAGCAGTAACGCGACAGCTGCCGGTAGAAGCGCGTGGCCTCGCCGGCATCCGGCGCCGGCGCAAACAGGCCGCCGGTCCAGCTGCGGCCCCAGGCGCGAAACAGCGTCCTGAAGCTGTGGCTGACGTGGCTCCACAACGACTTGTCGAACTCTTCCAGCCCGCGCGTGCGATCCTCGTCACGCAGTGCGTTCATCTCGGCGAGCAGGTAAGGATGCGCGCGGATGGCGCCCTGCCCGAACACGATGAGATTGCGGGTCAGGATGTTGGCGCCCTCCACGGTGATGCCGACCGGCACCGCGCGGTAGAGGCTGCCCATGTAATTCTGCGGGCCGTCGATCACCGCCTTGCCGCCATGGATGTCCATGGCGTCGTCGATGACGATGCGCATGCGCTCGGTGGCATGCAGCTTCATGATGCCGGAGATGACTGCGGGATGATGGCCCTGGTTGAGCGCGGCGCAGGTCAGCCTTCGCGCGGCGTCGAGCAGATAGGCCGTGCCGGCGATGCGGGCGAGCGGCTCCTCGATGCCCTCGAACTTCGAGATGGAGATGCCGAACTGCTCGCGGATGCGTGCATATGCGCCCGTGGTGCGCGCGGCATAGGCGGCGCCGGCAGCCGACAATGACGGCAGCGAGATGCCGCGACCGGCGGCGAGCGCCGTCATCAGCATCTTCCAGCCCTGCCCCAGCCGCTCCTTGCCGCCGATGACGTAGTCGAGCGGAACGAAGACGTCGCGGCCCCAGTTCGGACCGTTCTGGAACACCTGCATCGCCGGCAGATGACGGTGGCCGATCTCGACGCCCGGAAGATGCGTCGGGATCAACGCGACCGATATGCCGAGGTCTTCCTCCTGACCTACGAGATGATCGGGGTCATAGGCCTTGAAGGCGAGCCCAAGCAACGTCGAGACGGGACCGAGCGTGATGTAACGCTTGTGCCAGTTGAGACGAAGGCCGATCACCTCGCGGCCCTCGAACGTGCCCTTGCAGATGACGCCCTTGTCGATCATCGAGGCGGCATCCGAGCCGGCCTCCGGGCTGGTAAGGCCGAAGCAGGGAATATCGCGGCCGTCGGCCAGGCGCGGCAGCCAGCGGTCCTGCTGTTCTTTCGTGCCGAAGCGCATCAGGAGTTCACCCGGCCCGAGCGAGTTCGGCACCATCACGGTGACGGCTGCCGCAAGCGAGCGCGACGACAGCTTGCGCACCACTTCGGAATGCGCATAGGGCGAGAAGCCGAGTCCGCCAAATTCCTTCGGGATGATCATGCCGAAGAACTTGTGCTTCTTGATGAAGTCCCAAGCCCCGGGAGGAAGGTCGCGCCATTCCCAGTTGATCTTCCAGTCGTCGAGCATGGCGCAGAGCTCATCGACGGGACCGTTGAGGAAGGCCTTCTCCTCGTCGGTCAGCTTGGCCTTCGCATTGGCGAGCAGTTTCGACCAATCGGGATTGCCGGTAAAGAGATCGGCATCCCACCAGACATCGCCCGCCTCCAGCGCCTCACGCTCGGTATCGGACATCGGCGGCAACACGCGGCGGGCAAAGGAGAAGATCGGCTTGGTGATGTAGTCGCGGCGAAAGCTCATGGCGTATCCTCATGGTTCGGCGCAGATGGCGGAATTCTAGCTGAAACTGCCCGCCCCGCGTGAACACTTCGCATTGAAAATGAAACGAAATTGACGCGGCCGGGGTGCGGATTGTTAACGGCAATGCGCCGCTTCCGTTCCGGAAAACGCCGCCGGATCAGTAATCTCCGGGATTGGCGATCATTGGCGCGGTGGTATCGGCCGGTGCGAGATCGCTGGAGGCGCCATCCCTCAAAAAGCGGTCGAGGGTCGCCTGGATTTTTTCCTTGACCGAAACCGGGCCACGATCGCTCAGCTCGGTATGGAGCGCACCGGTATTGACGATGTCGATGCCCGCCGCGGCAGCCTGCCCTGGCGTGGGGAGCACACCCGGGTCGGTCCTGAAGTTCGGATCCTTCGAACGGAACGACAGGATTTTCAGCCCGTGACGAAGCACGAGCGGCACCCTCAGATTGTCCAGCGTGATCACCCTCGTAACCAGCTCCGGATGCTGCTTGGCGACGTACATCGACACGTCGCCCCCGTTCGAGTGCCCCACCAGGGTCAAATGGCTGTAGTCGGCGTTCGGTTGCCGCTTCTGCAATTCGCCGATGACGAAGAGAATGTTGGCCTCGCAGCGCAGATAGACCCCGCGCCGCCCGACATAAGGCTGGCCGATCCTGGTCATGAGCGGAGGATCGGTCGGCAGGTCCTGCTGGATGCTCGCTACCAGATAGCCCCGCGCAGCGAGCACGTTGGCAAGGAAGGAATACTCCGTGTTCTTTACCGTGTTTCCGTTGCTGATGATCGCGACGGGAAGCTTCCAGAGGCCGTTGTCCGCCTTCATCTCATAATCGCGACGAACGGCGACGGACACCGCGACGGGCCGTTGCCGCGCCGCGTCGAAGAGGTTCAGCGTCTCGTGCCGGATGGCCAATTTGCTGGCTGCGAAATATTCGGCAACCGCGAGCAGACCAAGGCAGGCAAGAATGGCAAACCCTCGCTTCATCGTCTCCTGCCAGTCTTCTTCAAGATAGATGGTATGGAAATGTCTGCGACGCGCGGCCTCAGGCGCTATCCGCAAGTTAAATTTCGGCAACCTGGATCACCGCCCGCCGCTTCGGAGGGTCGGCGACGGCGCCATGGCCCTTGCGGTTCTATCGGCTCCGCGTGATCTTGTCGTTGTCGAGCAGATGCTCGGTGGCAGAGCACCAAAGCCGCGAGGCTTACCGGGATATCCTGCGTAACGATACGCGACCTTGCGACGTGCAGGAGCAATTCACTTCCGGCTCGGCGGCGGCTGCTCGGTGAACTCGACTTCCATACCCTTCTTCACGAGCTTCGCCAGACGACCGGCATCCCAGTTGGTCAGGCGCACACAGCCATGCGATTCCGCCTTGCTGACCTTGGAAGGATTGGCCGTGCCGTGAATGCCGTAGCCCTCGGACGAAAGTCCGATCCATTCTGAGCCGACTGGATTGTTCGGACCGGGCTTGATCGTGAAGGCCCGCTTCGACCTGACGTCCCTGAACCGGTATTCGGGGTTGTAGCGATAGTTCGGGTTGGCATCGATCGAGGTGATCTTGAGCGTGCCGCTCGGCGTCGGCTTTTCCTTGCTGCCCACCGTGGCCGGAAAGAACGCGATCAATTCGCCCGAGCTGCCGAAGACTTTTACCGTCTGCCTGACCTTGTCGACCTCGACGCGCGCAACAGCCGGCCTGGCCTCCTTGGTCACGACGTTGACCACCGAAATTTGCTGGCCGGGCTTGTCAAACGTCTGGCCGGGATTGAGCGCTTCCAGAAGCGCCTCGCTCATGTGAAATTTTTCGGCAATCGCTTCGCGCGGGCTGGTGTAGTCCAGCGAGTTCAGGCTCCGCATCTCCTCCATCCTTGCCGGAAGTTTCTTCAGGAACGGGCCCCGCACGTCCCTTTCGGCAATCCTGGATTCGATGATGATCGAGTCCGAACTGGTTGCGAGCAAGGCTCTCCAGATTTCAGGCGTCGGCTTGCGTCCGTCGAAGGCAAAGCCCCTGGCTTCAGCAAACGCACGCAAGGCCTTGATGGCATTCTCACCGAGCTTGCCGTCGATCTCGCCGGGCGAGAAGCCGGCGCGGTCCAGGAGAACCTGCATCCTTGCGACCGCAGGGTGGATGCTGTCCTTGGGCGGCAGCTTGTGAGGCCAATCCGCATTGTTGATTGCTGCCGCATCGAGCCCGGCAAGAGCGGGATGGACGAGACAGAGGAGCAGAACCAATCCTGCAAGCCAGCGCTTCAAAGCAATCTCCGAACCTCCGTCTTGATAAAGATCTGGACGGATCGGAGTTCCCCTACCTCGCCCCGCCTGTGGGGAGAGGCCGGATAGCATCGCCAGATGCAATCCGGGTGAGGGGGTTACGGGTCTAACGACTCGCACCGATGGCACGGAAGAGAGCCCTCCCCTGCCCTTTAAGAGCGAGCTTCGCTCGAAGAAGAGCGGGGAGAGGGAGAACAAGGCATCAATCCGGACGGATCATCTCGAACATGTTTCCGGCCTGATCTCGAAATGGTCGCCGCTGCGGCCGGCGCAGACGGCAGGAGCTCACTGCTCCATCTTGATTCCGGCGTCGGTGATCACCTTGCCCCAGCGCGCGATTTCTTCACCGACGAAGGTGCGGAATTCCTCGGGGGTGCTGCCTACGGCCACGATCCCCTGCTCGACGAGTTTCGCCTTCAGTGCGGGATCGGCAAGCGCCTTCTTGGCCTCTGCCGACACGCGGTCAACGATCTCCTTGGGCGTGCCCGCCGGCGCGATGATGCCGGCCCAGGTGCCGGACACGAAATCCGGGACACCTTGCTCTGCCATGGTCGGAACGTCGGGCGCCGCCGGAATACGCTCTTTGGCGGTGACAACGATTGCCTTGGCATTGCCGGACCGAACCTGCGACATCAGCGGGCCGATCACGTCGAACATGACGTTGACTTGGCCCCCGACGGTGTCCTGCAGCGCGCCGGCCGTGCCCTTGTAGGGAATGTGCACCATATTGATGCCGGTGCGGCTCTTGAACATCTCCATGGTCAGATGCGCTGCGGCGCCGATACCGCTCGAGGCAAAGTTGAGTTGGCCCGGCTTGGCCTTCGCGAGCGCGATCAGCTCTTGCACATTGTTGGCCGGCAACGACGGGTGCGCAATCATCACCAATGGCGCAACGCTCATCAGCGAGACATAGGTGAAGTCCTTGAGCGTGTCGTAAGGCAGTTTTGGATTGAGGGTGGGGTTTACCGCATGTGCCGCGATCACGGTACCGAACGTGTAACCGTCGGGCGCGGCCTTGGCGACGGTATCGGTGCCGATGATCGCATTGGCGCCCGGCTTGTTCTCGAAGACGATAGTCTGGCCGAGAGCGTCGGCGATCTTCTGCCCGACGAGACGGGCCATCAGGTCGGTGTAACCGCCGGGCGTATAGGGCACGACCATTCGGATCGGCCGGTTCGGCCAGCCCTGCGCCGAAACATCCGCTGCCCAGGTGACCACGACGGCAAGCACTGCCAGAGCGCGGAGCATATATTTCATGATAAGACTTCCTCAACAAGCTGGTGCGATCCCAAGATCGCCGGAGCACGACGCTCCGGCCGCAACCTCGCTGAATGTCGGGCCGCTGACAAGCTGGTCGACGTGCCGTAGTTCGCCGGGCCGTCCACCTCTAATCCGGGCGAACCATCTCGAACATGTTTTCCGGCTTGATCTCGAAATAGTCGCCGCTGCGGCCGGCGCGGACGATCGGCTTGGCCCATGCGGTCTGATAGACGCCGTCCTTGATCATGGCCTTGTCGATATGGACGGCGACGACCTCGCCGAAGGTGACCCAGGCCTGCGCCTTTTCGCCGTTGGCGCCCTTGAGCTGAATGATCTCGGTCAGCTTGCACTCGAACGCAACGGGACTTTCGGCGACCCGGGGCACATTGACGAGCTTGCAGGGCGCGGCCGTGAGCCCCGCGATCTTGAACTCGCTGACATCACGGGCGACGTGGGCGGCGGTCGCGTTCATCTGCTGCGCCAGGTCCCTGGTGGCGAGATTCCAGACGAACTCGCCGGTCTCCTGGATATTGGCGGCGCTGTCCTTCCAGTTGGTGGAGGAGAAGCCGATGATCGGCGGCTTGTAGCAGAAGGCATTGAAGAAGCTGTAGGGAGCGAGGTTGATGTTGCCCTTGGCATCGCGCGAGGAGATCCAGCCGATCGGCCGCGGGGCGATGATGGCGTTGAAGGGATCGTGCTTGAGGCCGTGGCCCTGGGCGGGCTCGTAGTAGTGCAGGTCTTTGGTCACGTGTGCCCTCATTCGTCATTGCGAGGCGCGACAGCGACGAAGCAATCCATCTATCCCGATGCGGCGCTATGGATTGCTTCGCTTCGCTCGCAATGACGAGGACTATACCGGCTATCCCGCTGTGAGGCTATTTCGCCTTGCGCGGCTCCAGCGCCCGGAACAGAAAATCGGTCATCTGGTCGATCGTTGCGGTCGGCTTGTTGGCGGCCTGGGCGATCATCTGCGGGTGGAAGAAGCGGATCATGCCGGTGCAGGTGCAGAGCGCCGCCAGCGGCAGGTCGGGGGCTTCGAATTCGCCGGACTCCACGCCCTGCGCAATCACCTGGCCAATTATGCCGGTGACGCATTCGATATGGGTGACGCAGACGTCCCAGTCCTCCTGCATCGCAATCTCGACCATCTCGTGCAGCTTGGAATCGCCGACATAGCGCTCGGTGTTCATGCGGTTGACGGTCTTGAGCAATTCGCGCAGGCGAGGCTTGGCCGGACCGGGCTGGGCCACGATCCGCCGCGCCTCGATCTCGACTTCGCCCATCAGCGCGCGGGCCACGCCTTCGTGTATCGCCTTCTTCGAATCGAAGAAGCGATAGACGTTGGCGGGGCTCATCCGCAATTCCTTGGCGATGTCGGCGACCGTGGTCTTCTGGTAGCCGATCTGCCGAAACAGACGCTCCGCCACCACGAGGATGCGCTCGCGGGTGTCGGTTTCGATATGTTCTGAAACTAGCGCCATGGTCCGGTACTCAATGTTCTCCTATTCCGCGGCCTCGGCAAGCGGAAATGCGACTTGTTCGTTGTTCTGATGTTGCGGCGCGGCAGCCGGCTGCCGGCTGGGACCGCTCTCCTCCAGGCTCTTCCTGAACCAGAGGGCGTACAGACCCGGCAGGTACAGCAGGGTCAGGAAGGTTGCAACAAACAAACCTCCCATGATCGTGATTGCCATCGGGCCCCAGAACGCCGAGCGCGACAGCGGGATCATGGCAAGGATTGCGGCGAGCGCGGTCAGCACCACCGGCCGGGCGCGGCGGACCGTGGCTTCCACGATCGCCTCGCGCCGGGTCAGGCCATGGGCGACGTCGGTCTCGATCTGGTCGACGAGAATGACGGTATTGCGCATGATCATGCCGGCAAGCGCGATCAGGCCGAGCAGCGCCACGAAGCCGAAGGGCTGGTTGGCGACGTTGAGGCCCAGCGAGGCGCCGACGATGCCGAGCGGTGCGGTCAGGAACACCAGCGTCAGGCGCGAGAAGCTCTGCAGCTGGATCATCAGCAGCGTCAGCATCACCATGACCATCACGGGGAAGAGGATGAAGATCGAGGCGTTGCCCTTGGCGGATTCCTCGAACGCCCCGCCGGGCTCGATCCGGTAGGCCGGCTCGAGCTTGTCGCGGATGTCCTTCAGCTGGGGCCAGATCTGGTTGGTGACGTCGGGCGCCTGGACGCCGTCGACGACATCGGTGCGCACGGTGATGGCCATGTCGCGATTGCGGCGCCACATGATCGGCTCCTCATGGGCGTACTCGATCTTGGCGATCTGCTGCAGCGGCACGGCAATGCCATTGCGCGAGGTAATGGTGAGATCGCCGACCTTGCCGAGGTCGAGCCGCTCGGACGGCACGGCGCGGGCAACCACGCCGACCTTCTCGATGCCGTCGCGCACGGTCGTGACCTGGGCGCCCGAGATCAGCATGGCGAGCGACTGCGATACCTCCTGCGGCGTCAGGCCGAGCGCGCGGGCGCGGTCCTGATCGACCACCAACTTGAGGTAAGGCGACTGCTCGTTCCAGTCGAGCTGCACTTCCTTGACGTTCCTGTTCGCCCGGACGACGTCGCGCACCTGGTAGGCGATGTCGCGCACCTTGTTGGCGTCGGGGCCGATGACGCGGAACTGGACGGGGAAGCCTACCGGCGGGCCGAAATTGAAGCGGTCGACGCGCACACGCGCCTCCGGGAGCGCGCCGTTCGCCACCGCCTTCTCGATCTTGGCCATGATGCGCTCGCGTGCCGCGACATTCTTGGAGATGATGACGATCTCGGCAAAGGCCTCGTTCGGCAGTTGCGGGTTGAGGCCGAGCCAGAAGCGCGGCGAGCCCTGGCCGACATAGGCGGTGTAGGTGTTGATGTCCTTGTCGCCCTTCAGGAGCTCCTCGGCCTTCTTCACGGTCTTCTCGGTGACGTTGAAGGCGGTGCCTTCGGGCAGGCGCAGCTGCAGGAACAGCTCGGGCCGCTCCGACAGCGGGAAGAACTGCTGCTGGACGTGACCAAAAGCAGCGATCGACACCACGAAAACGCCGACGGTGGCGGCCACCACCTTGATGCGGTGCTCGACGCACCACTGCACCACTCTGCGCAAGCTGCGGTAGATGCGGGTCTCATAGACCGCGTGCGGATCGTGGCTGGCATGGTGGGCAAGGTTCGGCAGCAGCTTGACGCCAATATAAGGCGTGAAGATCACCGCGACGAACCAGGAGGCAACCAGCGCGATCGCCACGATCCAGAAGATGCCGCCGGCATATTCGCCGACCGCCGAATTGGCAAAGCCGATCGGCAGGAACCCGGCCGCGGTGACCAGCGTGCCCGTCAGCATCGGAAACGCCGTGGATTCCCAGGCAAAGGACGCGGCGCGGATGCGGTCCCAGCCCTGCTCCATCTTCACCACCATCATCTCGACCGCGATGATGGCATCATCCACCAGAAGGCCGAGCGCGATGATCAGCGCGCCGAGCGTGATGCGGTGCAAATCGAGCCCCATCGCGCTCATCACGATGAAGACGATGGCGAGCACCAGCGGCACCGAGGCGGCGACTACGATACCGGTGCGCCAGCCGAGCGCCACGAAGGAGACGAACAGCACGATGGCGAGCGCCTCGATGAAGGAGTGCACGAACTCGCCCACCGCATGCTCGACCACCTTGGGCTGGTCGGCGATCTGTTCGACCTCGATGCCCTGCGGCACCGCCTTCATGAAGTCGTTGGTTGCCTTCTCGACTTCCTTGCCGAGTTCAAGGATGTTGGCGCCCTTGGCGGTGACGACGCCGATGCCGAGCGCGGGCTTGCCCTCCTGGCGCACGATGAACGATGGCGGATCAACGTAGCCATGGGTGACGGTGGCGATATCGCCGAGGCGAAACACGCGGCCGTTGCTCTCGACCGGGGTTTCCGCCACGGCCTTGGCGCCGTCGAGCGCGCCGGTGACGCGCAGCGGCACGCGTTGTGCCGAGGTTTCCACCGTGCCGGCGGGCGTGACGTTGTTCTGCTTGGCCAGCGAATCGAACAGCGCCTGCGGCGTGATGCCGAGGGTGGCGAGCTTGGCATGGGAGAATTCGACAAAGATGCGCTCGGCCTGGGTGCCGTAGAGATTGACCTTGGTGACGCCGTTCACCTTCAGAAGCTTCTGGCGCAGGCCCTCGGCGGTCTTCTTCAACTGGGCGTAATCGGCGCCGTCGCCGGTCATCATGTAAAGGATGGAGTCGACGTCGGAGAACTCGTCATTGACGACGGGACCGAGCAGGCCCACAGGCAGCTGGTCCTGCGCGTCGGCGAGTTTCTTACGCAGCAGATAGAAGTAATAAGGCACGTCCTTCGGCGGGGTGTTGTCGCGGAAGGTCACCTGCATCGCGGTGAAGGCCGGCTTTGAATAGGTCTGCACCTTCTCGAAGAAGGGCAGCTCCTGCAGCTTCTTCTCGATGGGGTCGGCAACTTGCGTCTGCATTTCCTGCGCGGTGGCGCCGGGCCAGATCGCGGAGACGTTGACCACCTTCACCGTAAAGTACGGGTCTTCGGCGCGGCCCAGCTTTTCGTAGGAGAAGAAGCCGGCCGCACCCAGCACGATCATCAGGAACAGGATCAGGGTCGGATGGCTGACGGCCCAGCTCGAGAGATTGAAGTGCTTCATCTCACTCTCCTAATGACAGCCCTAGAACGACAACGACGAGACCACGCGCACCTTCTGCGCGGGGTCGAGCTTCTGCACGCCCAGCGCCACGACCCTGGCGCCTTCGTCGACGCCGCCGGCAATCACGACGCTCTCGGACTCGTAGCCTTTCACCGTCACCGGCTTCAGCGCGAGGCTGCCGGCTTCATCGACGACATAGAGCGAGGGGCTGCCGCCCTGGCTGTACAGCGCCGACAGCGGCAGCTTGGCCACGCGGTCGGTGGCAGGGTCGGCGAGCGTGAGCGTCGCGGTCATGCCGAGCGAGACGCTGTCGCCGGCGCCCGGCAGCGAGAATTTTGCAAGATAGGTGCGCGTGGCGGGATCGGCCGAGGGCGCAATCTCGCGGAGCTTCGCCGCGTACTTCTTGTCGGGCTCCGACCACAGCGTGACCGAGGCTGCGCCTTCCTTGGCGCGGCCGACCAGCGTTTCGGGGATCGCAACGACGGCTTCCTTCTCGGCAAAGCGCGCGACGCGGATCGCGCTCTGGCCTGCGGCGACGACCTGGCCGGGCTCGATCAGGGTAGCGGTGACGACGCCGCGGGCGTCGGCCACCAGCGTCGCATAGGAAAGGGAGTTCTTGGTCAGCTCGACCTGGCGCTCGGCGCGATTGAGCCGCGCCCTCGCCTCATCGGCGGCGGCGCGCGCCGAATCCATCTGCGCGTCGGTGGTCCAGCCTTTGGCGCGCAGGTCCTTCGCGCGTTGTTCGGAAGCCGCCGCCTGCGCCAGCACGCCGGTGGCGGCGGTAAATTCAGCCTGCGCCTGCTCGGCCTGCAGCTTCAGGTCGACTTCATCGAGGAGAGCGAGCGGCTGGCCGACATCGACGGTCTGGCCAACTTCAACCAGGCGCTTCGCCACCTTGCCGGGAACGCGGAACCCCATGTCGCTCTCGATCCGGGGCTTGATGGTGCCTACAAAGCTGCGCTCGGGGGTGGCGGCTTCATATTTGACGGTGGCGATCAGAACCGGGCGTCCAGGATCGGCCTTCTCGGCCGTCGATTCCTGGCAACCGGTCAGCGCGATTGCCGAGGCCGCCAGCAACGCACCTATCAAGAGCCTGAGATAGCTGGATAAAATCGACCGAACCAACATCGGGCACTCCTCTGGCTGAAGCCTGATGAGAAGTATCGATTGTTCACTGACGAATGTCAATAATCATCACTAGACACATGTCCGTGAGTTAATGAAAGGTTGATGACGCCTCCTGCCCGGCCAATTGCGCAGCAAACGGCTATGGTCAGGACCTCCCCGAAGGAGCCCGCCATGACCTTTCCCATCCGCTCCGCCGTCGACTTCTACGACCGCCATCCGATCTCGGCGCAGATCATCCTCGCCAAGCTCGAGGCGGCGCGCGGGACGCTGGAGGGGCTAAAGCCGGACGATCTGTTTGCGCACGACCAGGATCACTATGGCGGGCTGGCCGCCAATGATGCGCTGGCGCGCTGCGCGCGGATCGACATCGGCAGCAAGGTGGTCGATCTCTGCGCGGGCCTCGGCGGGCCGGCGCGCTATCTGGCGCATCGTTATGGCGCCATCGTCACCGGCATCGAATTGACGCCGGCACGCGTTGCGGGCGCTGCGGAACTGTCGCGGCGCGTCGGGCTTGAGCGGCAGGTGCGCGTGCTCGAAGGCAATGTGATGGACCTTCCGCTGCCGAATGCGAACTTTGATGCCGTCGTCAGCCAGGAAGCGCTGCTGCATGTCCCCGACATCGCGCGGGCCTTTGCCGAGGCGCATCGTGTGCTGTGTCCCGGCGGGCGCATCGCCTTCACCAACTGGGTCGTGCACCGGCCGCTATCCGAGGCGCAGCGGCAATTGCTGTGGGACGGCATGGCGGCGGCCACGCTTGTCGGCATCGACCGCCATGCCGAGTTCCTGCGCGCTGCCGGCTTCGAGATCGAGGCGGTGGAGGACGAGACGGAAACGTGGGGCGTGATCCTCGGCGAACGCTTGCGCATGTACGAAAAGCTGCGCGGCGAGGCGGAAGCCGCCGGCACGCCGGCCGGCCACGACGATTTCTACCGCTCCTACGTGCTGTTCGTCGATCTCGTGCAGCGCAAGGCGATGGGCGGGGCAAGATTCACGGCGGTGAAGCGGTAGGGCGGGCCGCTTCACTCGCCTCACAAAAACTGTCGTCCCTGCGTTCGCAGGGATGACAGTCGAACATGCGGGACTAGTCCGTCACTTCGTAACCCCTGCGAACTCCGTCTTGGTCTCATGGCTGCCGAGGAACACCAGCAGCCCAGCAATCAACGGCAGCACCGCCAGCACCAGGAGGCCGTTCTCGATCTTGCCCGTGGCGTCGGTGACCCAGCCGACCAGATAAGGGCCGCCGAAGCCGGCAAGATTGCCGACCGAATTGATCAGCGCGATCGCGCCGGCAGCGGCCGTGCCCGAAAGCCAGGCGGTCGGCAGCGTCCAGAACACGGCGAAGGTGCAGAACACGCCGATCGCCGCAACAGTCAGGATCACCATGGTCAGGGTAGGATCCTTGACATAGCTGGAAAGGGCGAGCGCGACCGCGGTGAGCAGCAGCGGGCCGCCGACATGGACGACGCGCTCGCGCACGGCGTCGGAATGGCGCGCCCAGAGGATCATCGCAATGGTGCCGAACAGATACGGGATCGCAACGACGAAGCCGGTCTGCGCGTTGGTAAGGCCGAAATCCTTGACCATCTTCGGCAGCCAGAACTGCATGCCATAGAGCGCGCCGACGAAGCCGAAATAGATCACGCTGAGCATGATCACCTTCGGCGAGGAAAGCGCCTGCCCGAGCGAGAGAGAATGCACCGCTTCCTTGGCGGCGTTCTCGGCCGCGAGCCGCGAGGTCAGCCAGGTCTTCTGCTCGGCGCTGAGCCAGGCGGCCTTCTCCGGCTTGTCGGTGAGATAGAACCAAGTGACGAGGCCGAGCAGGATCGAGGGAATGCCCTCGAGGATGAACAGCCAGTGCCAGCCCCTCAGGCCCATGAAGCCGTCGAGCCCGAGCAGCAGGCCCGAGATCGGCGCGCCGACCACGGTCGACAGCGGCACCGCGACGGCGAACGCCGCCATGAAGCGGGCGCGGTACTCGGCCGGGTACCAGTAGGTGAGGTAGAGGATGATGCCCGGGAAGAAGCCGGCTTCGGCCACGCCGAGCAGGAAGCGCAGGATATAGAAGCTCCATTCGCCGGACACCGTGGCCATCAGCGCGGAGAGGACGCCCCAGGTCACCATGATGCGGGCGATCCAGCGGCTGGCGCCGAACTTTTCCAGCGCGAGGTTGCTCGGGATCTCGAAGATGAAATAGCCGATGAAGAAGATGCCGGCACCCCAGGCGAATACCAGCGGCGAGAAGCCCAGATCCTTGTTCATGGTCAGCGCGGCGAAGCCGAGATTGACGCGGTCGAGATAGGCCAGGAAGTAGGCGAGGATCAGGAACGGGATCAGGCGCCACGAGATCGCGCGGATGGTCGAAGTTTCGATCGCACTCTTCTCTGAAGTTGCGCTTACAGTGGCTGACTGGCTCATGCGGTTGCTCCCCGGCCCTTGTTGTTGCTGTTGTCCGCGGGTTTTCAGCAAGCAGCACGCGTAGTCAACCGGATTCCCCATTCGCATGGCGTGGGGTGCATTGCACAGGGCGCGCAACGCGCCCCTGCCGCCGCCGTCAATCGGCCAGCTGAAACTTCTCGAAGCGATCGAGCTCTTCCTCGATGCGGCGCTTGAGCTGCTTGCGGGCATCGCCCTTCGCGGCCTTGCCGGCGCCGACCCAGTTCCACTTTTGCATGAGCAGCTTCCTGTTCTGGCGGTCGGTCTTCAGATCAAGCGCGGCGACGATCTCATCGTCCACCAGAACGGGAAGCGCGAAATAGCCGAAAACGCGTTTCGCCTTGGGCACATAGGCCTCGAACTTGTGGCTGTAGCCGAAGATGAGTTCGGTGCGCTTGCGCTGGATGATCAGGGGATCGAAGGGCGAGAGGATGTGCACGAGGGGCGCTGTCTCGCCCACGCCTGCCCGCTCCAGCACCTCCGGCCGCACCCAATGTTCCTGCTTGCCGGCGCCTTCCAGCGCGACCGGCAGCAGCTCCTTTTTCCGCACGCGGGCCTCGATCATCCGGCGCACCGCGGGCTTGCTTGGCGCATCGAGATGGCAGATCGAATCCAGGCTCACCACGCCCTGGGCGCGCAGGCTCCGGTCGAGCAGATAGCTCGCGACTTCACCGGCGGTGGCGGGCTTCGGCGGCCGCTCCCAGCCGAAATGCCGCGTCATCAATTCGTAGGTCTTGAGCATGCCATTGCGCTCGCTGATGGTCAGCGCGCCGGTATAGAAGGCAAGCTGCAGCGCCCGCTTGGACGGCTTGCGGCTCTGCCAGAGATGCTCCTTCTCGGTGAGCACGTCGTCCTCGATGTCGCGGATGGTCAGGGGGCCGGCCTTGATCAGGCGCATCACCTTGCGCATGTCGGCGGGCGTGACCGAGGCGTACCATTGATGCCCCTCGCGCTTGTGCTCGCGCATGAGCGGCATGAAGTAGCGAAAATCCCTTGTCGGCACATAGGATAGAGCGTGGGTCCAGTATTCGAACACGCTCTTGTCGACGCTCTGAGCCTGCTTGAGGTCAGTGCGGCGGTAGGCGGGGATGCGGCTATAGAGAATGTGGTGGTGGCAGCGCTCGATCACATTGATGGTGTCGATCTGCACATAGCCGAGGTGCTCGACCGCGGCCGCGATTGCTGCCGGTCCGTCGCCGAACGGCGCGAATGTGTCCAGCCGCTGCGCCTGCAGCCAAATGCGGCGGGCCTCTCGCTTCGTCAGGGCGTACGGCTGGCTCTTCCGGGTCATTGCCGGGGCAATGTATCCGGATTCGGCGCCGTCGCCAGTTAGCCCGCAGGCGCAAGGCTTCGAAACAACCGCCGCGCCGCCGGACGGCGCGGCGTGGATTGGGCGTTATTGGGCGCCCATCACCATCTGGGCATTGTAAAAGTGCCCGCAGGCGCCACGCATATTGCCCTTGCTCATCTCGCTGTTGATCCCGGCCAATTCGCCGGCCAACGCAAATCTGCGGGGACTATCGGGCATGGCTGACCAGGCGCCGTAGACCTTGGCCATGTTTTCACCTGTGCAGGGGGACGGCCTTTGCGCGGATGCGGGCGTGACAGCAAGCGCCACAAGCGCCCCGACAACTATCGCAACTCTCTTCATCGGAACCTCGCTTGGCAATGCGCCGGTACAATTGCCGGCACCCAAGTTAAGCGATTGCCCGTGGCCCCGTTCCTGGAAGACTTGCTGGAACACGGCGGCGCCTCCGCCGACGCCGGCGCTCAGCGCTTGCCCCGCTCCATGATGCTGCCGGTTGCGACATCAGGGGGATCGCAGGAGGCTTTGCCGCGTTCCGCGACCGAACATTTGTAGACGCTGCCGGTGAGGCGGTCGATCAGCCAGGCGCTTTCCTCGTTTGGCGTTTCAAATCCGACATAGCGTTGACCGACGGCGGTAACCAGCGTCGACAGCAGAATCGCGGCCGCAATCATCGCTGCGCCGATCAGGATCGACATAGTGTGGTTGGAACCCGACTGATCCGTTAGACCCGTGCGATACCCTTGGTATTCGCTTTGCCTCTTACCCGACTTGACTGAATGCAACACGGCCCCTGCATCGCTCTTGAGCGCTTTTTCTTCGCGAAGAAACCTCATTATCGTCCCTTCTGGTCGAATTCGTGTTCACACGTCGGCGCTCACGCGACTTATCAAGACCAGCATTGTGAATACGAACTGTAAAGCGCGAATTGATGCAGCGCTGCTTCATCCGTTTTTGTACGGAGTGAATGTTGCGGTCGAGCAACCAATCGC
>DASWVJ010000299.1:0-8514 GCA_036406295.1 Bradyrhizobium sp. | reverse complement strand
ACGCCTTCATAGGCCTGCACGCGGGTGCGCTCGCCTTCGACCACCTTCACGTTGACCACAACGGTGTCGCCGGGCCCGAACTCCGGAATTTCCTTGGTCGCGGCGAGTTTGTCGAACTGCTCTTTCTCGAGCTGCTGAATGAGGTTCATAGCAATCTCCATCGGCGGCGCGCCCGGCCTTCCGGGGGCTGCGCAAACGTCCATCTGTCCTGCGCGGGGTGCGGATTTGGCGCCCGTATAAGCCATCAAGGCGCGCTTGTCACCCTTTTGTCGTGTCCTTTGGCGGCTTTTGCGTAAGGTGGGCGGCCCACAGGTCCGGCCGCCGCGAGCGGGTCAGAGCCTCCGATTCCGCCCGCCGCCAGGCCGCGACCCTCGCGTGGTCGCCGGAAGTGAGGATTTCCGGGACCGTCCGGCCCTCAAAGAGCTGCGGCCGGGTATACTGGGGGTACTCGAGTAGTCCCTCTGAAAAGCTTTCCTCGGCGCCCGAAGCCTCCTTGCCCATCACCCCCGGCAGCAGCCGGACGCAGGCATCGATCAGGGCCATGGCTGCGATTTCGCCGCCGGAAAGCACGTAGTCGCCGACGGAGACTTCCTCGAGCGAGCGGGCATCGATCACGCGCTGGTCCACGCCCTCGAACCGCCCGCAGACGATGAGAGGGCCCGGCCCGGACGCGAGTTCCACCACTCGCGACTGGGTCAATGGCCTACCGCGCGGGCTCATCAAGAGGCGCGGGCGCTCGGGCTCGGCGTCGGCGGCGTCGATCGCGGCGGCCAGAATGTCAGCGCGCAGCACCATGCCGGGTCCGCCGCCGGCCGGCGTATCGTCGACGCTGCGGTGCTTGTCGGTGGCGGAGGCGCGGATGTCGCGCGTTTCCAGCTCCCACAAGCCGGACGCCAGCGCCTTGCCCGCAAGGCTGATGCCGAGCGGGCCCGGAAACATCTCCGGAAACAGCGTGAGGATGGTGGCGCGCCAGGGCATGTCGAAAACATCGCGGCTAGGTTGGGACCGTCATACGCGGGCTTGACCCGCGCATCTATCTTCTTCGCAAGATGGATCGCCGGGTCGAGCCCGGCGATGACGACTTATGGCTGCTCTTCGCCCTCGATTTCCTGCGGCAAATCGATCACGACGCGGCCGCCGGCGATATCGACGGTCGGCACCACGGCGTTCGTGAACGGCAGCAGTATGGTCGCGCCCTTGGGCGGAGCGATCTCGATGATGTCGCCGGCGCCGAAATTATGGATGGCGACGACGCGGCCGAGCGGCTCGTCCGCGGCATTCACCGCGGCAAGACCGATCAGGTCGGCGTGGTAATATTCGTCGTCATCGATTGCCGGCAATTTTTCGCGCGGCACGTAGAGTTCGATGCCGTTCAGTTTCTCGGCGTCGTTGCGGGTCGCGATTCCCTTGAAGGTCGCGACCAGGTGATCGTTCGCCTCGCGTGCATTAGCGATCTCGAACTGCCGCGCGCCGTCTTTTGTCATCAGCGGGCCGTAACTCTGCACGGCCAGCGGGTCTTCCGTGAAGGTCCACAATTTGACGGCGCCGCGCACGCCATGCGCAGCGCCGATGCGGGCGACGCAAACCGGTGCGGCCATCACGCGGCCTCATCCTTCGAGATGCGCGCAAGAGCGAGCCCCTCGCGCGACAACGGCAGAGCCGTTGCGCGGGGACGAGGGGAAAGAATCCGGGCCGCGAGGAGCGAAGTTAGTGCCTCATGCTGCGGAGCACGGCGACAGCCGTGCGTCTCAAAGCACGAGGCCCGGATCATCCGCCTTGCTCTTAAGCCGACTTGGCGGCGGCTTCGGCCTGCGCCTTGCGCTCCTTGCGCGGCACGGCCTTCTGCGGGTTCTTGCGCGGAGCGCGCTTGGCAACGCCGGCGGCGTCGAGGAAACGCATCACGCGGTCCGACGGCTGCGCGCCCTTGGCCATCCACGCCTTCACCTTGTCGAGGTCGAGCTTGAGACGGCTCTCATTGTCCTTCGGCAGCAGCGGGTTGAAGTGGCCGAGACGCTCGATGAAGCGGCCATCGCGCGGAAAGCGCGAGTCGGCGGCGACGATATGATAGACCGGGCGCTTCTTGGTGCCTGCGCGCGCGAGGCGGATAACGACTGCCATTTGATTCTCCTAATGCTGAGTTCTGTGTATTCAATCAGTTCGTCATTCCGGAGCGCCGCAAAGCGGCGAACCCGGAATCCATAACCACGATCGGGAGTATGGATTCCGGGCCCGCGCCAACAGGCGCGTCCCGGAATGACGATCGGTTAGAGGGAGCAAGCTCCTCATTTCTTCTTCCCCGGGAAGCCGCCGAGACCCGGCAGTGTCGGCTTGCCGGAAAGCCCGGTGAGCCCCGGCAAATTCGGCAGGCCGGAACGCAGGCCTGCGGGAAGATCCTTCGGTAACGATGGCATGCCGCCAGGCGCGCCCTGCATCTTTTCCGCCAGCGCCTTCATCTCTTCCGGCGAGGGCGGCTTCATGCCGCCGCCAAAGCCCATCGCCTGCGCGATGCCGGCGAGCGGCCCGCGCTTGCCGGAGCCCATGGCCTTCATCATGTCGGCCATGTTCCGGTGCATCTTGAGCAGCTTGTTGACCTGCTCGACGTTCTGGCCGGAGCCGGCGGCAATGCGCTTCTTGCGGCTGGCCTTGAGGATGTCCGGGTTCTTGCGCTCCTGCCGCGTCATCGAGTCGATGATCGCGACCTGGCGCTTGATGATCCTGTCGTCAATTCCCGCGGCCGCAATCTGGTTCTTCATCTTGGCGATGCCGGGCATCATGCCCATCAGGCCGGACAGGCCGCCCATCTGTGCCATCTGCTGCAGCTGCTCGCGCATGTCGTTGAGGTCGAACTGGCCCTTGCGCATGCGCTCGGCCGTGCGCGCGGCCTTCTCCGCATCGATATTGGCGGCGGCCTTCTCCACCAGCGACACCACGTCGCCCATGCCGAGGATGCGCCCCGCAATGCGGGAGGGGTGGAAATCTTCCAGCGCATCGGTCTTTTCACCGGTGCCGATCAGCTTGATCGGCTTGCCGGTGACGGCGCGCATCGACAGTGCCGCGCCGCCGCGGCCGTCGCCGTCGACGCGGGTCAGTACGATGCCGGTCAGCCCCACGCGCTGGTCGAACGAGCGCGCAAGATTGACCGCGTCCTGGCCGGTGAGGGAGTCCGCGACCAGCAGCACTTCATGGGGATTGGCGGCAGATTTGATCTCGGCCGCTTCCGTCATCATCTCTTCGTCGAGCGTGGTGCGGCCGGCGGTGTCGAGCAGCACGACGTCGTAGCCGCCGAGCTTGCCGGCTTCCAGCGCGCGCCGGGCGATCTGCGGCGGTTTCTGGCCAGCCACGATCGGCAGTGTCGGGATATCGAGATCGCGGCCAAGCACGGCGAGCTGTTCCATCGCCGCGGGGCGATAGACGTCGAGCGAGGCCATCAGCACCTTGCGCTTGTCGCGCTGCACGAGACGGCGCGCCAGCTTTGCGGTAGTGGTGGTTTTGCCGGAGCCCTGCAAGCCGACCATCATGATCGCGACCGGCGGCACCGCATTGAGATCGATGGTCTGTCCGTCCGAGCCAAGCGTGTTGACCAGCTCGTCATGGACGATCTTGACCACCATCTGGCCGGGCGTGACCGACTTGACGACGGTAGCGCCGATCGCCTGCTCGCGCACGCGATCGATGAAGCTTCGCACGACGTCGAGGGCGACGTCGGCCTCCAAGAGCGCGCGGCGCACCTCGCGCATCGCGGCATCGACGTCCTTTTCGGACAGCGCACCGCGCCCCGTCAGGCGATCGAGAATGCCACCAAGCTTTTCCGACAGATTGTCGAACAATGCCGTTGTCCTTTGCCTTCGCAGGCGCTCACTTCACACATTCGTGTCACACCCCGCGAATGCGGGGTATCCAGTAAGCCACGGCGTCTCGGCTTAAGGCGAGCTGCTCTGGAATACTGGATCACCCGCCTTCGCGGGTGATGACGATCTAGGTACGCCTCGACCTGATGCCGAGACGGTTAGTCCAAACAGCTTTACGCCCGAGGGCGCATCGCGCTGTCGGGCGTTGGCCTCCGGCTTCGGGAACCGGTCGGCGGATCGAAAAGAAAGCCTCTTCGAGAAGTGGCCGCGTTAAACCCCTGGTCACGGCCAAAGTCAAGGCAAGTTAGTCAGAGGTATTTTGGTAAGGAGATTAAGGAATTGTAATTGCTAGCAAATTCTACTGGCGTAATTTTGATCGACGGTACGCGTTCCCACGCAAGGCGGCAGCTCCATATAACCTCCTCATGATTTCTGGACCGCACCACACCCCGTGCCGATCACCCGCCGCCGCCTTTTTGGATATTCTGCCGGTGTAGCCGCCGCGATCGGGGCACCGACCGCCTGGATTTCACGCATGAAAACCTATGTCGGCCCGATCTCCGATCATTTCGACGGTGAGTGCTTCTTCGATCGCGACGGCATGCCGCCAAGGAGCGTGAACGAGGTGCTTCGCTGGCAGTTCGGCCAACGCAAGCGCGCTGTCTGGCCGGAGTGGGTGGTGAACGAGCATGCCGACACCCCGCCGCCGCGCGTCGAGGGCAGCAAGGTGCGGCTATCCTTCGTCGGGCACGCGAGCTGGCTGATCCAAGCCGCCGGCCTCAACATCCTCATCGATCCCGTCTGGTCCATGCGCGTCTCGCCACTGAGCTTTGCCGGACCGAAGCGCCACAATGATCCCGGCATTGCCTTCGATGCGCTGCCGCAGATCGATATCGCGCTGGTGTCGCACGGCCATTACGACCATCTGGACATTCCGACGCTGTCGCGCCTGGCCGAAAGGTTTTCACCGCGCGTGATCACGCCGCTCGGCAACGACATCGTCATGCGCGAAGCGGACGCGACGATCAAAGCCGAGGGCTTTGACTGGAAGGACCGCGTCGAGCTTGGCAATGGCGTCGCCGTGACGCTGGTCGCAACGCGGCACTGGACGGCGCGCGGGCTGTTCGACCGCAACAAGGCGCTGTGGGCGAGTTTTGTGCTGGAGACGCCGGCCGGCAAACTCTACATCGTGTGCGATTCCGGCTATGGCGACGGAACGCACTTCCGCCGTGTCGCGGAAGCGCATGGCCCGCTGCGACTGGCGATCCTGCCGATCGGCGCCTACGAGCCGCGCTGGTTCATGCGTGACCAGCACATGAACCCGGAAGATGCGGTGAAAGCGCTGGCCGATTGCGGCGCCGCGCAGGCGCTCGCGCATCATCACGGCACGTTCCAGCTCACCGATGAAGCGATCGATGCGCCCGTGATCGCGCTTGCCGAGGCGCTGGACCAGGCCAATTTGCCGCCTGAGAAATTCCCCGTGCTGAAGCCGGGACAGGTGTTTGAGGTCTAGGACTGTCGGCCAAGCGAGCACAGCGAGCGTGAGCCGGGACCCATAGCCACAGGGTTCAGTTGTTGAGCAAGGCTGGAGCCACAGCGTGCTCCAACAGCACGCATTCGTGGTTATGGGTCCCTGCGTTCGCAGGGACGACAGCGGAGTTTCACTGCCCCTTGATCGCCCAGGTCACGTTCACCGTGATCGACAGCAATTCCTCGCCGGGGGCGACCGGCGTCGGCGCATTGGCGGCCATCGGTGCTGCAAGCTTGCCGCGGAATACTGGCGGCGGGGCCGCGCCTTCCTCGATGATGCTGATCGGGTCGCCCAGCGTGACGCCCGCGGCCTTGGCGTAAATCTCCGCCTTGCGGCGGGCGTCGGCGACCGCTTTCGTGCGAGCTTCATCCAGCGCCTTGGAGGCCTGCGTCACGATGAAATTGATGCCGCCGATCTCGTTGGCGCCTGCTGTGACCAGCGTGTCGATCACATTGGCGACTTTCGCGATGTCGCGCACCTTGATGATGACGCGGTTGCTGGCCCGGTAGCCGGTGATCTGCGGCGGACCGCTGCGGTTCGGCCCGGTCTGCGCATACTGCGGCTGCAGCGCGAGGCGCGACGTCTGATAGTCCTTTTCGTCAAGCCCTGCGCCCTTCAGCGCCAGCAGCACCTTGCCCATGGCGGCGTTGTTCGCATCCGACGCCTCGCGCGCGGTCCTGGCTTCCGAGGTCACGCCGCCCTCGACCTGCGCGAGGTCGGGTGCGACCGAGACGTTCGCCTCGCCGCTGACGGAGATCGCGGGCGGCGGGTTCTGTGCTGACGCCGGCAGCGCGGCAAACGCGAGCGATGTTAGCGCAGCGACAAGCGGAAAAAGATGCCTCATCATTTCAGCGGCACAAAGACATTGATCACCAGCTTGTCCTCTGCGGTCTTGAGGGGATCGGTGACGTATTCCTCGATGAACAGGTCTTTGGCTTCCAGCTTCTTCTCGTCGAGGTGGTTGGTGATCGCCTCATAGGTGTTGTCCATGTTGTCGTAGGAACCGCGATGGACGAACTTCAGCGACTTGCCATCGGGTGACTGGCTCATGCTCATGTTCTTGGCCAGATTCTTGACGTCCTGGTCGACCGGGATTTCGGCGATGAAGGTGAAGCCGCTGTCGTCCGTCGAGGTGTAGACGATCAGCGCGTTGCCGGCAGGCTTGATGCCTTGCCGCTCGAGCAGCGCGTTCAGCGCCTTGAAGGAATCGATCAGGGTTTCAAACGCCGAATCCCAGTTCGCGTTGCCCTTGATGGTCACCACCTTCTTCGCTTCCAGCGTGACAGCCTCGCCGAAGGGATCGGCGGTTTGCGCGGCCGCGGGCGGTGGCGTGGCCGGGGTTTGGGCAGCGGCGGGCGGAGTTGACGGTGTGGGTGAGGGACTGGCCGAGGAAGTAGGGCTGGCCGAGGGGGTAGGTGCCGGCGAAGCCTCAGGGGTCGGGCTTGGGGCAGGGGCCGGTGAAGCGGCCGGCGCCGGGGTCGCCGTCGGAGAGGCCGCCGGGGCCGGAGATTGCGCCAGCACCGCGCCGATCGGCAGGGTCGCGGCGAACATGCCGGCCAGGATCAGGCGGACGGCGCGGGGAAGTTTCATTTCGGCGGTCTCCGGGGTCAAAAAACGCAGGCGCGTCCCGATGCACGCCCGGCGAAGGTGAATTATTCCTAACACGCAAGCCTGACGTTCGTCCCATGACAGATGCGTCATGACTGACCCGCGCTGCCACTGGCCAATGGCTGATCTTTCGCCATATAAGGCAGGCAGAATTCGGGTAATTCCATGAGCGCGCTGGCCAACCACGCATATGCCAAGATGAACGGCGTCGGCAACGAGATCGTTGTCGTGGACCTGCGCGATTCCAAGGCGACGGTCACGGCAGAGGAGGCGCGCGCGGTGGCCTCGCCCGCCGGCGTGCACTACGACCAGTTGATGGTGCTGCAGCGGCCGCGGCTGGACGGCACCGAAGCCTTCATCCGCATCTACAACAATGACGGCTCGGAGGCCGGTGCCTGCGGCAACGGCATGCGTTGCGTGGTGCGCCGCGTGTTCGAGAAGACCGGCCAGACCTCCGCGACCTTCGAGACCAAGGCGGGGCTGCTCAATTGCTGGCAGGGCCCGCGCCCCGATCTCTATACCGTCGACATGGGAGCGCCGCGGTTCGGCTGGCAGGACATCCCGCTCGCCGAAGAATTCCGCGACACCCGCTATATCGAGCTGCAGATCGGGCCGATCGACAATCCGATCCTGCATTCACCCTCGGTGGTGAGCATGGGCAATCCGCATGCGATCTTCTGGGTCGAGGACGTCAATGCCTATGACCTCGAGCGGTTCGGGCCGCTTCTGGAGAATCATCCGATCTTCCCGGAGCGCGCCAACATCACGCTCGCCCATATCGTCGACCGTGACCACATCACCATCCGGACCTGGGAGCGCGGCGCGGGGCTGACCAAGGCCTGCGGCTCGGCGGCCTGCGCCACCGCAGTCGCCGCGGCGCGGCTGAAGCGCACCAACCGCACCGTCACCATCACGCTGCCGGGCGGCGATCTCGGAATCGAATGGCGCGAGCGCGACGATCACGTGCTGATGACCGGCACCGCCGAGTTCGAATACGAGGGCAGGTTCGATCCGGCGCTGTTCGCCAGCGTCGCGTGACCATGCCGGTCGAGATCGTCACTTTTGGCTGTCGGCTGAACGCATTCGAATCCGAGGTGATCCGGCGCGAGGCGGAGAGCGCGGGGCTGTCGAACACCGTCGTCATCAACAGCTGCGCCGTCACCAATGAGGCGGTGGCGCAGGCCCGGCAATCGATCCGCCGCCTGAAGCGCGAACGCCCCGAGGCACGTATCGTCGTCACCGGCTGTGCGGCGCAGACGCAGGCGCAGATGTTTGCCGACATGGAAGAGGTCGATCGCGTCGTCGGCAATGACGACAAGATGCGGGGCGAGGCCTGGCGCGATGCGCGCGCCGCGTTCGACACTGGCATCACCGGCGAAAAGATCACCGTCACCGACATCATGGCGGTGAAGGAGATGGCGCCGCATCTGGTCGAGGGTTTCCAGCGCGGTCTGCCGCGGGTGTTCGTGCAGGTGCAGAACGGCTGTGACCACCGCTGCACCTTCTGTATCATTCCGTTCGGCCGCG
>DASWVJ010000298.1:0-8381 GCA_036406295.1 Bradyrhizobium sp. | reverse complement strand
GCTTCCGCCCAGGGCATGCCAAGCCCGTTCGTGCAGGAGGTGCTGGTCAAGAGCATCCTGGTGACGCTGTCGGATGCGGTGGCGTACGACAACTTCACCGTGCTCCACTCCAAGATTTCAAAGCCCTTCCGCGAGCAGTTTCCGCCCGAGAAATTGCGCGCGGTGTTCAAGGATCTGATCGACAAGCGCGCGGTGTTCGACGCCATCGTGGCCAAGCCGATCGTGCCCGACGGCGAGGCGAAGATCGACGAGAACGGCGTGCTGCGCCTGAAGGGCCGTTTCGAGACCACGCCGAAGCAGGTGAAATACCAGCTCGGCTTCATCCCGTCGGACGGCCTGTGGAAGCTGTCCGCCGTCACCATCGACATCGAATGACTTGCAAGCCCCGAGGAATAATCCATGCGTAACTGCTTCATCGCCCTCTTTGTCCTCGCTTCCTGCGCGGCCGCGCAGGCGACGCCGCTGTCGCCGTCGGACAAGGCCGCGCTCTTGAAGGGCACCAACGATTCCTGCCTAGAGAACCAGGTCAAGGATGCCACCAACAAGGCGATGACGGTGGGCCAGCTGCAGACCTATTGCGACTGCTACGCGCGCGCCTTCTCCGACTACATGCAGGTCGAGGATCTCGACAAGAACAAGGATACGCTGACGCCGGAGACGACGAAGAAGGCCGGAGAATTCTCGCAAACCTGCGCCGCCAGCACGCTGCGGAAATAGCATCAGGACTCCGTCATGGCCGGGCTTGTCCCGGCCATCCACGCTTTTCCTCGAGCGGACTGCAAAGACGTGGATGCCCGGGACAAGCCGGGCCATGACGACTGTTAGGATAGACGATCTAAAACGACGTTCCTGCCCGCTTTGGCCTGGGCTCAGGCAGTTCCGGCTCGCGCAGCACCGGCACGATGCGCAGCGCCGTGATGCGGTTGCGCTCGCGGCGCAGCACGCGGAAGCGGAAGCCGTGAAAAGTGAAACTCTGGCCGCGGTCGGGGATCGAGCGCGCTTCATGAATGACGAGGCCCGCAACCGTGGTCGCCTCCTCGTCCGGAAGATGCCAGTTCATGGCGCGATTGAGATCGCGGATCGGGACCGAGCCGTCAACCACGACCGACCCGTCAGGCTGCGTCCGCACGCCGGTGACGACGATGTCATGCTCGTCGGAAATGTCGCCGACGATTTCCTCCAGGATATCCTCCAGCGTCACCATGCCCTCCACCTCGCCATACTCATCGACGACGAGCGCGAAGTGAGTCTTGCGGCGGCGGAACGCCTTGAGCTGGTCCGAGATCGGCCGCATCTCCGGCACGAACCAGGGCGGCAGCGCGATACTGGTGACATCGAGATGCGAGGCGTCGCCGTCATTGGCACGAAGCGCTCGCAGCAGGTCCTTGGCGTGCAGCACGCCGATGATGTTCTCCGGCTTGTCGCGCCAGAGCGGAATACGGGTGTATTCGGTGGCGAGCATCTCGCGCACCAGCTCTTCCGGCGGCATGTCGGCATTGATCGTCACCATGGCGGTGCGATGAACCATGACGTCGGATACGGCCAGATCACCGAAGCGGAAGACATTGTGGATGTATTCGGCCTCGCCGCTTTCGATGATGCCGTGCTCGGCGGATTCTTCCACGAGCCCTTCGATTTCGGAGTCGGTCAGGATTTCATGCTGTGAGGATTCCTGTACGCCACACAGGCTCAGAATGCCTCGCGAGGCCGTGTTGAGCAGCCAGTTGAGCGGATAGAACACGACGTACGAGACATAGAGCGGATAGGCGATCCACTGCGAGACCGGCACGGGCCGGCGGATCGCAAACGTCTTCGGCACCTGCTCGCCGATCACGATATGCAGGGAGGAGAACACCAAGAACCCTGCCAGGAACGAGGTGAAGTGGAGGGCGGATTCCGACAGTCCCAGCGGCTCGAGAAGCGGTCCGAGCAGCGCCGAGACCGTGGGCTCGCCGACCCAGCCGAGGCCAAGCGAGGCCATGGTGATGCCAAGCTGGCAGCACGCCAGATAGGCCTCGATGTCGTCCATCATGCTTCGCAGCAGGCGCGCGCCAAAGCGGTTCTGCTCGACCATGACCTTGACGCGAAAGCCGCGGCTTTTCACCAGCGCGAACTCGGCCGCCACGTAGAAGGCATTGGCCGCAAGCAGCAGGACGGCAAGCGTCAGATTGATCGCGACCGAGCTCATCGTTGCCTCGCGATTTTTCCGGCTCCGCGGGACGCTCCCGGAACGCTATATGCTCTCGCTGTCGCGCTCATCCCGCCAGTTTCTGCTGCAGGAAATCGCGCACCGGCGCAGGCTCGACGTCCGGCGCGATGACGGCGCGGCCGATCGCTTCCAGCAGGATGAACGTCAGCTTGCCGCGCTTGACCTTCTTGTCCTGCGCCATCAGCGTCATCAGCGTGTCCGCATCCGCAAGGCCCTCCTGCGCGAAGCCTGCGATATCCTGCAACCGGATCGGAAGGCCAACGTCGGCAAGGTGATGTTTGATCCGCGCCGCGTCGCTATCGGGAATCATGCCGAGCTGCGCGGAGAATTCCGCGGCCAGCACCATCCCGACTGCCACGCCCTCGCCATGGAACAGGCGATCGGAGAAACCGGTGGCCGTTTCCAGCGCGTGGCCAAAGGTGTGGCCGAGATTGAGCAGCGCGCGCTCGCCGGTCTCGCGCTCGTCGCGCGCCACGATCGACGCCTTGGCGCGGCAGGAGGTGGCGATGGCATGCTCGCGCGCCGACCCGCCGGAAAACACGTCGGCGTGATTTTTCTCCAGCCAGGTGAAGAAAGCCTCATCGCCGAGCAGGCCGTATTTGGCGACTTCCGCATAGCCGGCGCGGAACTGCCGCGGCGACAGCGTGTCGAGCACCGCGGTGTCGGCGATGACAAGGATCGGCTGGTGGAACGAGCCGATCAGGTTCTTGCCTTGCGGCGAGTTGATGCCGGTCTTGCCGCCGACCGAGGAATCGACTTGGGCCAGCAATGAGGTCGGCACCTGCACGAAATCGACGCCGCGGCGCAGGATCGCCGCCGCAAAGCCGGCGAGATCGCCGACCACACCGCCGCCGAGCGCAATGACGAGATCGTTGCGCTCGATTTTCGAGGATATCAGCGCCTCGCTGACCTTTTCGAGCCCGGCATAGCTCTTCGAGCCCTCGCCCTCCTCGACCACGATGGACGAAGCCGGGATGCCCGCCTGCGCCAGCGACGCCTGGGTCGGCGCCAGCCAGTTCTTCGCCACGGTGCGGTCGGTGACGATGGCGGTGCGCACGCCCGGCCGGATCGCGGCGATGCGCGAGCCCACCGATTGCAACACGTCACGGCCGATCACGATGTCATAGGCTCGCTCGCCGAGCGCGACGTCGACAATGACGGGATCGGAATGTTTGATGGGCGCGGTCATGGGGTGGCTATCTCGTCCGGCGCAGCAGCGCAAAGTTTTGCATGCAGTGCGTCGATGCATTCATCGACGATCTTGTCGTGCGGCACGTCGCGCGAGAGTATGGTGAGGTCGGCGGTCGCGTATACCGGCTCGCGCTCTCCGAGCAGGCGGTTGACGGTGCCTTCGGGATCGGCGTTTTGCAGCAGCGGCCGGTCAGAGCGGCGGCGCACGCGTTTCATGATGATCTCGGTATCGGCCTTGAGCCAGATCGACACCGCCTTGTCGCGGATGCGGCCCCGCGTCTCCTCGCGCATGAAGGCGCCGCCGCCGGTGGCGATCACGGCCGGGCCGCACTCGAGCAGCCGCGCGATCACCCGCGCCTCGCCGTCGCGGAAATACGGCTCCCCGTGGGTTGCAAAGATTTCCGGGATGGTCATGCCGGCATGCGCGATTTCAATCTCGGTGTCGGCGTCGGTGAACGGCAGCCGCAGCCGGGCCGCGATGCGGCGGCCGATGGTGGACTTGCCGGCGCCCATCATCCCGATCAGCACGATGCAGCGCTTGCCCAGCGCCAGGGTGACCTCGGCGTCATGGGACAGGCTGGCAGGTGCCTGCGAGGCGGTTTCAGACATCAAGGGCTCGTGTCGTTTCCGCGAAATTGCCGCGTTTCGCGCCACCTATACTACCCCCGCCAACACCCTTTCCAGAGAGTCTTGCAAGGAATGGGCGAAACATGCTGGTAAAGCCGGATCGGCCTGCCCGGCCTGATTTGATGGTTAATTCGCTGCCAGAGACCTGATATGCCCAGTCTGTTCCGTTTCCTGACGGTTGTCGGCATTATCGCCGGGATCGGCTATGGCGTGGTCTTTGCGCTGGCGAACTTCGTCAACCCGAAGCCGCGGGAAATGACGGTGACCATACCGCCGGACAGGTTCCTCAAGAGATAGCGGCCAGGGTCCGCCGATGCGCGCAAAACCCTCAGATGCGAAGCTGATCACCCTGTTCCTCGACATGCTCGCGGCCGAACAAGGCGCCGGCGACAACACGCTGCAGGCCTACCGCCGCGACCTTACCGACTTCTCCGAATTCCTGGGCCGTGCCGGCCAGACCTTCGTGACCGCCGACACGCAGAAGCTGCGCGACTATCTCGCCGACCTCGACACGCGCGGCTTCAAGTCGTCGAGCGTGGCGAGGCGGCTGTCGGCGATGCGCCATCTCCATCGCTTCCTGCTCAACGAGCGCATCCGCGGCGACGATCCCGCCGCGATCCTGTCCGGCCCCAAGCGCGGCCGCGGCCTGCCCAAGGTGCTGTCGATCGCGGATGTCGATCGCATGCTGACCAAGGCGCGGGAGCTGGCGCAGGCGGCGGACCCCTCGGGCCTGCAGCGGCTGCGCGCGCTGCGACTCTATTGCCTGCTCGAAGTGCTCTACGCCACGGGCCTGCGCGTCTCCGAACTGGTATCGCTGCCGCTGTCGGCCTCGCGGCGCGACGCGCGCATGATCGTGGTGCGCGGCAAGGGCGACAAGGAGCGGCTGGTGCCGCTCAACGACGCCTCGCGGCAGGCGATGGCCGACTATCTCGGCGCGATGCAGGCGCAGACGTCATCGAAGAAAAAAAGCATCGCCAGCTCCAAGTGGCTGTTTCCTTCCTTCGGCGAGAGCGGCCACCTGACGCGGCAGCATTTTGCCCGCGACCTCAAGGAGCTCGCCGCCGCCGCCGGCCTGGCGCCGCGGCTGGTATCGCCGCATGTGCTGCGCCATGCCTTCGCCAGCCACCTCCTGCACAACGGCGCCGATCTTCGCATCGTGCAGACGCTGCTCGGCCATACCGATATCTCGACCACGCAAATCTACACGCATGTGGTGGAAGAGCGTCTCAAGAGCCTGGTGCGCGACCTGCATCCGCTGGCGGAGAAGTGACGACGCAGCGTTTTCGAGCCAAGTGGCTACCGGTTCGCGTAAAGCCTCTCAGAGATGCGCAAGATAGTGCGCGAGCGCGACGACTTCTTCCTCATGCAACGGAAATGCGATTTCCGCCATCGCGGCCTGACCGCCGCCGGAGCGACGACCGGCCTTGTAGTCGCGCAGCGCTTTCAAAAGATAATCCTCACGCTGGCCGGCAAGCCGGGCAACCGCCTTGGTGCCGGCAAAGCTGTCCAGATGGCACGAGGCGCAACGCCGGCCCGCCGCCGCCTGCGCGCCCCTCTTGGATAGCTCCGGATCGTCATCCGTCTTTTCATTCTTCGGCGGCGGCAGCGACGCAAAGTAGGCGCCGAGATTGCGGACGTCCTCGTTGGTGATCTGCTCGACGATCGGCTGCATCTGCTCGTTCTTGCGCGCGCCGGCGCGGAAATAAACCAGTTGCCACTGGATGAACTGGTCGGGCTGGCCGGCGAGCGAGGGCATGTTCTCCATTTGCGAGATGCCGTTCTCGCCATGGCAGCCGACGCAGAGTTCGGCCTTTTCCTTGCCAGCCGCGATGTCGGCGGCGCGGGTGGTGCTACCAAAGGGTACTAACAGCCCCAAGGCGAACCCAAACAAGATGAACCAACGGTGCGCTTTAGACTTTTCCATTCCGCTCCATCCGTCATTCCGGGCGATGCCAACGGGTCCGCGCGAAGCGCGGCCGATGACAGGCTCCGCATCGAACGTGGAATCTCGAGATTCCGGGTCTGGTCCTTCGGACCATCCCGGAATGACGCCTTCAATGAACGCAAGAAGGCCACGGCTGCTTTTTCAAGCAACCGCAGCCTCCAATGGTTCCACGTCTACTTGCTGTAGCTGATGCGATAGATCGCACCGGCCCAGTCGTCAGCGACGAGGAGCGAGCCGTCTTTTGCAACCACGATGTCGGCCGGCCGGCCGAGGTAGCCCTGATCGCCCTCAATCCAGCCTTCGGCAAAAACCTCCTGCTTGGCATTCTTGCCGTCGGGATCGGCGATCACCCGCTGTATCCGGGCGCCCTGGTACTTGTGCCGGTTCCAGGAGCCGTGTTCGGCGATGAAGATGTTGTTCTTGTACTCGGCAGGAAACTGGTCACCGGTATAGAACTTCATCCCGAGCGGAGCGACATGGGCGCCGAGCTTGACCGCCGGAGGCGTGAACTCGTCGCACTTGTGTCCCATCGCGAATTTCGGATCGGGCAGGTCGCCCTGGTGGCAATAGGGATAGCCGAAATGTTCGCCGATCTTCGAGATCATGTTGAGCTTGTCGCTCGGCAGGTCGTCGCTGACCCAGTCGCGGGCGTTCTCGGTGAACCAGTAGCGGCCGGTGCGCGGATCGACGTCGCCGCCGACGCTGTTGCGCACGCCGAGCGCCCAGATTTCCGCGTTGCCGGTTTTCGGGTCGACGCGGCGAACCTGCGATACGCTGGTCGGCGGAATGCCGATATTGAAGGGCGGGCCGAACGGAATGTAGAACCAGCCGTCCTTGTCGGCTGCGATGTATTTCCAGCCGTGCGCGACGTAGGAGGGCATGTCGTCGTAGACCACCTTGCCCTTGCCGAGATTGTCGATGTTGGCCTCGGCGTTCTCGAACTTGATCAGCTTGTCGATGTCGATGACGTAGAGCGCGCCGTCCTGGAAGGCGAGACCGGTGGGCATCTTCAGCCCCTTGATTACGGTCTTGACCTCTCGCTTGCCGCCCTTGTCCGTGATGGCGTAGACATTGCCGAGATCGAACGTGCCGACAAACAGCGTGCCCTTATCGCCCCAGGCCATTTGCCGGGCCTGCAACACGCCTGGCGCCCAGACTTCGATCTTGAAGCCCGCCGGCAGTTTTATCTTCTTCACCGTGGCGGCGAGATCGGCCTCCGATGCCCCGGTCGGCGGCCCTGAAGGCGGCGCGAGGCCCTTCTGGGCTTCGGTTTCGTCGCCGAGGAACCAGTCGGGCGGCGGGTTGGCCCAGAAATCCTTGGTGCCCGACTCGTATTTCTTCAGTGCCCGTTGCTGGGCTGTGGCCTCACCGGCCATCACGACCGCGAAGGTCGCTGCAAGCGCAATAACACATCCGTTGATAGCTGATTTCATCGCGTCACTCCCCTAAGCCGCCAAAAGCCAGGCGTTATCGTTTTGAAGTCGAGAGACGAAGCATCAGTAGTCTGCCAGAGCAGCAGACCGCAAAACCCTACCACATCCCAAGCGCGTGAGAAGCGAGAGGCACGCCTCCGGCCTCGCGGCGATCATGAAATTGGATCGAGTTGTCGCGATGCGGTTCGCTTTGGGACTATTTCATGATTTGCGCATTGCAGCGCAGCAAGCTGACGCGCTTCCGCGGGCAAGCATGCCGTCACCCTTTGCCCAGCCTCGATCGAGCCAAGGCGTGATCCAAAAAGTGTGCGGCGGTTTTCCGAAAGGATCACGCTCAAAACGCCAAAGCGCGATGATGAGTCTAGCGTCGCGTCACCACCAGCTCCGCGGCTCCGCCATTGTTCCTGTAGAAGAAGTCGTACAGCCCGGGGATGCCGATGGCAGCGTCGTTGACGAAGACGAAGAGCTCGCCGTTGCGCGTCGCCCTGATCGGCGATTGAATGAGGTAATCGTCGGGGTCGGGCACGATGAAGGTCTCCTCGCCGCCGACGCGGCCGTAGCGCAACACGACGTGGAACCAGTCCTGAGTTGTTTCGCGGCGCAGCGGCACAAAGGCACCGAGCTTGATGCGCTGATACCATGATGGTGGATTGGCGGGAGAAAAGCCGCCGAGCGGGACGGAAATTCCGTCGTCTGTCCAATCCTGCACCGGCTTGATCTCGATGAGGTACCTCGCGCCTTTCTCGACCATGATTCCCGTCGCCTTGCAGAAGTCGGACGTGTTGAACCGGATGGGCCCGGAGGTCGCGCCTTTCTCCTCCAGCTTCCTCGTCTCCGTGCTCTCGACGCAGGTGAGGCCGGCCACATCCTGCACATTGAAAAGCAGATGACTGGCAAGACTGACCCCGAGATAGACCAGCAGCACAGCGAAGAAGAGCGGCGCCCACCGGTACTTGAGGCTCTCGTGAAACGCGAC
>DASWVJ010000297.1:0-7790 GCA_036406295.1 Bradyrhizobium sp. | reverse complement strand
CCATAGGATGACGGCCGTACAAGAGAGGGGCGCGAGCGGAGTAAATTACTCCGCCGCCGTCGTCTCCGGCGTCTTGGCGCCCTTGCCGTAGCGCTGGTCGATGTAATCGATCACCAGCGCCTTGAAGTCGGCGGCAATGGTCGGGCCGCGCAGGGTGCGGAACTTCTTGCCGTCAACGAACACCGGCGCGGCCGGCGCTTCGCCGGTGCCGGGCAGCGAGATGCCGATATTGGCGTGCTTGGATTCGCCGGGGCCGTTGACGATGCAGCCCATCACCGCGACGTTGAGCTGCTCGACGCCCGGATATTTCGTCTTCCACGTCGGCATCTCATCGCGGATGAAATCCTGGATCGAGCGCGCCAGCTCCTGGAAGGTGGTCGAGGTGGTGCGGCCGCAGCCCGGGCAGGCCGCCACCAGCGGTACGAAGGTGCGGAAGCCCATGGTCTGCAGCAGTTCCTGCGCGACCTGCACTTCCAGCGTGCGGTCGCCGCCGGGCTCGGGGGTGAGCGAAATGCGGATGGTGTCGCCGATGCCGTCCTGCAGGAGGATGCCGAGCGCAGCGGACGAGGCCACGATGCCCTTCGAACCCATGCCGGCCTCGGTGAGGCCGAGATGAATGGCGTAGTCGGAGCGGCTCGCCAGCTCCTGGTAGACCGCGATCAGATCCTGCACGGCGGAAACCTTGGCCGACAGGATCATTTTGTTCTTGGACATGCCGAGCTCTTGCGCCCGGGCGGCCGAGAGCAGCGCCGACTGCACCATGGCCTCGCGCGTCACCGCGCGGGCATCGCGCGGGTTCGGTGAGGCCGTGTTCTCGTCCATCAACTTGGTGAGCAGTTCCTGGTCGAGCGAGCCCCAATTGGCGCCGATGCGCACCGGCTTGTCGTTCTTGTTGGCGATCTCGATGATGTCGGCGAACTGCGTGTCGCGCTTGTTCTTGAAGCCGACATTGCCCGGGTTGATGCGGTACTTGTCGAGCGCTTCCGCGCAGGCCGGATATTCGGCGAGCAGCTTGTGGCCGATGTAGTGGAAGTCGCCGATCAAGGGCGTGGTGATGCCGAGCTTGCGCAGGCCGTCACGGATATGCGGCACGGCGGCGGCCGCTTCCTCACGGTCCACGGTGATGCGGACCAATTCCGACCCGGCGCGCGTCAGCGCAGCCACTTGCGCAACCGTCGATTCGACATCGGCGGTATCGGTATTGGTCATCGACTGCACGACGATTGGCGCGCCGCCGCCGATGGCGACGTTGCCGACCATCACTTGCGTGGTCTTGTGCCGCGGCCGGGGGCCGGCGACGTCGGAAGTATCAACTGTTTCGGGCTTGTTCATGCGGTCTCGAATATCAGGTTTTGGTCACCTTCACCAAGGGGGCGGTTCAGCGGACGAATCCTTGCCCGCGTGCGGAACCCGTCCAACCAGGAACGGTGATTTTCAACGTTTATTCAGTGACTTACGCTACCAATTCGCTATCCGGCGCAGCACTTCGTGAGCCGTATATCGGGGTTCGGGCGGAGAGATTAAAGGGTAACGCAGCCTTTCCAATGGTAGGGCTACCGCCCTAGCATCGCAGGCGATCATGTCAGGGGAGCGAAACATGGCCGAGCACGACGGGCTGATCTCGACCCAGGAACTCGCCAGCCGCCTCGGGCAAGGCGACCTGCGCGTCTTCGACTGCACCACCTATCTCGACTATCAGCCGGAAGGCAGCCCCGTCCCCTATCTCGTCGTACCCGGCAGGCGCACCTTCGAGGAAGGCCATATTCCGGGCGCCGACTTCCTCGATCTGCAGGGCGACTTCTCCGATCAGAAGACCGAATTGCGCTTCATGATGCCAGGCATCTCGCAACTCGAGGCGGCGTTCGGGCGGCACGGCGTCGGCAATGACAGCCGGGTGGTGCTTTATTCCATCGGAACGGCGATGTGGGCGACGCGGTTCTGGTGGATGCTGCAATCGCTCGGCTTCGATGCGTTCGTGCTCGACGGCGGGCTCGACAAGTGGAAGGCCGAAGGCCGCGCCATCGAGACCGGGCCGGCCAAGGGCTATCCGCCCGCAAAATTTGTCGCGAAGCCCAGGGGCGGCCTCTTCATCGACAAGCGCGAGACGCAAAGAGCAAGCACCAACCGCTCGACCGTCGTCGTCAATGCGCTCGGCCCGCAGTTCCACAAAGGCCTGGAGCCCAGCCGCTACGGCCGCCCCGGCCGCATTCCCGGCAGCGTCAACGTGCCGGCAGCGACGCTGGTCGATGCAGAGGCCAAAACCTTCCTGCCGCCTTCAGACGTCGCACCGAAATTCGCGGCACAAGGCATCACCAAGGACAAGCGCGTGGTCGCCTATTGCGGCGGCGGCATCTCCGCCACCATCGACCTGTTCCAGCTGCATCGGCTGGGCTACGACAACATCACGCTCTATGACGGCTCGATGGGCGAATGGGCGAAGGATGAGTCACTGCCGATCGAGACGGGCTAGAGGTATTTCGCCTCGTCATGGCCGGGACATGACGAAAATCACACTCACACATTCGGATCGGGTGCGACTTCCGCCCGTGCCGATTCAGGCTTGTTGACCAGGTAAAGCCCGGCGATCACCAGCAGCGCCGCCACGCCGAAGGCGAGCGTCAGGGTGTCGTGCATGATGAAGTAGCTCGCGACCACGCCGAACAGCGGCGTGATGAAAGTGAAGGCGGAAAGCTTGCTCGCCGAATAGGCCTTTACCAGCGCAAGCCACAGCGTGAATGTCAGCCCGACCACCCAGAAGGCCTGATAGGCCAGCAGCGACAGCGACAGCAAGCTCGGCATGTGCGTGAGCTTTTCATCGCGAAACCACGCGGCCAGGATGAAGATCGGGATCGACAGCGCGACCTGGTAGCCGAGTCCCTTTTCCGCAGGCGCCCGGATCAAGCGCGTCGCTTTCACGATCAGTGTCGTGGCCGCCCACAGCGCGCCGCCGGCCACGATCAACAAGTCGCCGAACAGCACCTTGGCATCGACATCGGCCTGCGGCACGCCGATGGCGAGCGCGACGCCGGCAAAGCTCAAGGCGAGCCCCGTCCATTGCGAAGGCCGCAGCCGCTCGCCGAGGAAGACATAGGAACCGAGCGCGACGAAGAACGGCGCGGTGTAGAGGAACACGACCGCGCGGGAAGCCGTGGTGAACAGCAGGCCCTGATAGATCAGCACGAACTCGATGCCGAAGATGATGCCGGCGGAGACGCCGGCCCACAGCGTGCCGTCGCGTTCGAAAAACTTCACGCCACGAAAGTAGCCGATGATCAAGAGCACCGGCAGTGCGCCGGCCGAGCGGGAGAGTGCCTGCAGCATCGGCGGCACGTCGGGCAGCACGAGTTTTACGGCGATCTGATTGAAACCCCAGCTCAGGCACAGCATCAGCATCAAAGCGACGGCGCCCGGGCTGAGCGGCAGCCCGGCGGAAGGTGTTTCGGATATTGACGACATTGTTCCCCTTGGGCCGGCGTGCAGCACCGGTCGTTATTATTTCCGGCAATGCGCGCAGGTACCGGCGATCTCGACGACGCTCATTTTGGGCGCAAAGCCCGAGGCGCGCGCCGCCGCATTGACGCTCCTCGCCACGGGCGCGGCGGGAATCTCGCCGACCGAGCCGCAGAGGTCGCAGATCAGGAATGCCACCATCGACGTCTCGTCATGGTCATGCGCGCAGGCAAGATAGGCATTGCGGCTCTCGATGCGGTGCACGAGGCCGTTCTCCATCAGGAAGTCGAGGGCGCGATAGATCGTGATCGGCGCCGGGCGCGGCATCGATTTGGCGAGCTCGTCGATCACCTCATAGGCGCCGAGCGGGCGATGGCTTGCAAGCAGTGCCTGCAGCACCTGGCGGCGGATCGGGGTGAATTTTTGCGAGCGTTTCGCACAAACCGCCTCCGCATGCGCAATCGCCTCCGCGGCGCAGCGGCCGTGGTCGTGATCAGGCGCGGGAAATGCCGGTTTCACCAGTGTCATCGCCTCTGTTTGTAGCATTTCGCCTCTTGATCCCAAAGCCCGGGCGGTCGCCGCGTTCCAGCTATGTCCGCGTCGCAGGTCAGCTACTTGTTGACCCGCCGTGCAAAATTGATAAGCAAGCTTATTATATCACAAGCTTATCGAAACCAGCAGGGGACAGCAATGCGCGGTTCCGTGGATATGAATTTCCTGTTCACGCTCGGCGAGGTGACGCGCATGGTGCGCGCCTGGGCCGACCGGGAAGCCGCGCGCTACGGCATCACCCGCGCGCAATGGGCCGTGCTGACCAAGGTCGAGCGCAACGAAGGCATGAGCCAGTCGGAACTCGCCGAGCAGATGGAGATGCAACCGATCACGCTGACGCGATTGATCGACAAGCTCTGCGACAATGGCTGGATCGAGCGCCGCGGTGACGAGACCGACCGCCGCGTCAACCGTCTCCATCTGAAGAAGGCGGCGCGCCCGCTGCTCAGCAAGCTCGCGGGACTCCGCTCCGAACTGACCGCGACCGCACTCGACGGCATCAATCCCTCCGATGCCCACCGTTTGCTGGCGCAGCTCGAAGCCATCAAGGAAAATGTCCGCAACGCGATCCAGAATCCGGGCGCGGACGCGTCCAGAAAGGAACAGCGTTATGGCTGATCCCGTCCCTCTCAAATTCCCGCCGGAGCAGAAAGGCAGTCCTTCCGCACCCGCGCGGCAGAGACTCGCCGCCGAGCCGCGTCGCCGCCTGATGGCGGGCCTGCGCCGCTATCGCCGTTTCCTGCTGCTCGTCGTGGTGCCGCTGGTCGCCGCGCTGGCCGGCCTCACGCTGTATCTCAACGGCGGCCGTTACGTCACGACCGACGACGCCTATGTCGGCGCGCAGAAAGTGCTGATCACCCCCGACGTGTCCGGCAAGATCGTCAGCGTTGCCGTGAAGGAAGGCCAGGTCGTCGCGCCCGGCGACACGCTGTTCCAGATCGATCCGGTGCCCTATCAGCTCGCGCTGGCGCAAGCGCGCGCCAAGCTGGAGGATGCCAAGACCAACCACGCCAACCTCGCCGCCAACGTCAAGCTCTATTCGCAGACCCAGCAAATCGTCGAGGCCGGCATCGCCATCAAGCAGCGCGACGTCGAACGCAAATCGTCGCTGGTCAGGAACAACGTCGGCTCGCAGCTCGATCTCGACAACTCCTCGACCGCGCTGGTCACGGCGCAGGCGCAATTGCAGCTCGTCAAGCAGCAGAAGTCGAACGCGCTGACGCAGCTGCTCGGCAATCCCGATCTTCCGCTCGAAGAGTTCCCGGCCTATTTGCAGGCCAAGGCCGCGCTTGACGATGCGCAGCGCAATCTCGACCTCACCACGGTCCGCGCGCCGATCAGCGGCACGGCGACGCAGGTCGACCAGATCCAGCTCGGCCGCTTCGTCACCGCCGGCACGCCGGTATTCTCCGTGATGGACGCCGCCAATCCCTGGGTCGACGCCAATCCCAAGGAAAGCGACTTCACCTATGTGGCGGTCGGCCAGGAAGTGACGTTGGAAGTGGATGCTTTCCCGAACCATGTCTTCAAGGGAAAAGTCGGCTCGCTCTCGCCCGGCACCGGCGCACAATTTGCGATCCTGCCGCCGCAGAACGCCATGGGCAATTTCGTCAAGGTGGTGCAGCGTGTGCCGGTGCGGATCTATTTCGACAAGGACGACCGCATGGTGCGCAAGCTGAAAGCGGGCATGAGCGTCTATGCGACGATCGACACCAAGCACCAGCGCTCGCTGTCAGCGTTGCTCGGTCTCGGACCGGCAGCGGCGAGCGACGAGCGGGACTAATCTGACATGATCGCGCCGGCGCTACCATCCAGTATGGTTCCGGGCCTGCGCCGGAACATGGTGACGATCTGCGCCATGACCGCGACCATCATGCAGGCGCTGGACACCACCATCGCCAATGTCGCGCTACCCTACATGCAGGGCACGCTGTCAGCGTCGCAAGACCAGATCAACTGGGTGCTGACTTCCTACATCGTCGCGGCCGCGATCATGACCGCGCCGGTGGGGTGGGTCGCCAACCGCTTCGGGCGCAAGCGCATCTTCATCATCTGCTCGGCCGGGTTCACCATCGCCTCGGTGCTGTGCGGGCTGGCCCATGACATCACGCAGATGGTGGCCTTCCGCCTGGCGCAAGGTGTGTTCGGCGCGGCGCTGGTGCCGCTGTCGCAGGCGGTGATGCTGGATTCCTACACCCTGCAGGAACGTGCAAAAGCGATGTCGATCTGGGGCATGGGCGTGATGATGGGCCCGATCATGGGACCGTCACTGGGCGCCTGGCTGACCGAGACCTATTCCTGGCACTGGGTGTTCCTGGTCAATCTTCCGTTCGGCATCTTCACGGTGCTCGGCCTCATCATCTTCATGGAAGAGACCCGGAAGAACCATACGCTGCGCTTCGACTGGTTCGGCTTTGCGGCGCTGGCGGTCGCGATCGGCTCGCTGCAGCTTGCGCTCGATCGCGGCGAGCAGCTCGGCTGGCTGGAATCCAACGAAATCATTGCCGAATTCATCATCTCGGCCGTCGGCTTCTATTATTTCTTCGCACACTCTTTCACGGCCTCGTCACCCTTCATCCAGTTCGCGATGTTCAAGGACCGAAATTTCATCACCGGCTGCATCTTCATGGGGGTGATGGGCCTCGTGCTCTATTCGACCATGGCGCTGGCCTCGCCCTTCCTGCAGAATGTGATCGGCTATCCCATCATCTCGGCAGGGCTGCTGCTCGCCACCCGCGGCTTCGGTACGTTCGTGGCGATGATGATGGTCGGCCGCCTGATGCGCCATATCGAGGCGCGCACGCTGATCGTCACCGGGCTGTCGCTGACCGCCTGGACGCTCTACCACATGTCCGGGTGGACCGATCAAACCGGCACGAACGAGATCATCGTCATCAGCGTCGCCCAAGGTTTTGGCTTCGGCCTGGTCTTCGTGCCTCTGTCCACCGTGGCGTTCCTGTCGCTGGCGCCTCACTTGCGCACCGACGGCACGTCGATGCTGACGTTGCTGCGCAACGTCGCGAGCTCCATCGGCATCTCCATCGTGATCTCGCAGCTCACCGAAGGCTCGCGCCGCTCCTACGCGATCCTCAACGAGCACATCAATCCGTTCAACCACGCCATCCAGATGCCGGACGTGCGCCGACTGATGGACCTCTCCACCGATGCCGGTCGCGCCCTGGCCGATGTGATCCTGAAGGCGCAGGCGCAGATCCTCGCCTTCTCGCACGACTACCAGATGGTGACGCTGTTCATCCTCTGCTCCATCCCGCTCGCCATCATGATCGGCTCGACCAAGGCCACGCTACGCTCGCAGGCATCAGGTCCGGATCACGCGGTAATGGAGTGATGACGTAGGATTCCTTCCACGTCATTGCCGGGCTTGTCCCGGCCATCAACGTTCTTGACGCTGCCAGCGCGCTCCATCACTTGATCGGCGGGCGCGGCAGCACCGCCTCACCCGCTTCCAGATGGTAGGTGTGATCGAGCGAGTACCAGGGCACCGTGACGTCGCGCGCGGTGGGATGCGCCTCGTCATGCCGGACGAATTTGCCGATCAGCGCGCGCGTCACGCCGAACTGCGCATCGCTCTCGATATTGGGATCGGCGGGATCGTAGACCTGCGAGATCAGTGTCTTGAAGCCCGGCTTGAAGATCAGCGCGTGCAGATGCGCCGGCCGATAGGGATGACGGCTCTGCGCCTTCAGCAGGCGGCCGACCACGCCGTCGGTCGGAATGGGATAGCCGACGAACATCACCGAGCGGAAGGAGAAACGGCCGTCAGCATC
>DASWVJ010000296.1:0-33656 GCA_036406295.1 Bradyrhizobium sp. | reverse complement strand
GCCCGTATAAGCCGTAAACCATTGCGCGGGGAAAGCCGGGATGTCCTGGCTGTACCTGTCAAATCCGTGTGCATTCTATCGCTACTTTTCGCACACGGGGCTGCGGGCGCAGTCGGCGCCCGGCTTTCCCTGCGCCCTCTGACCAAGAGGGAGCAACGAAATGGCACAACCCGGGTGAAAGTCAGTCGCGGGAACGAGAAGTTGTGTCTGCTTTCTTCGTGCGCCTATCCTTCGAGACGCCGCGCAATGCGCGGCTCCTCAGGGACGAGGGCAGAGCTGTCAGACCCTGATGGTGAGGAGCATGGCGCGCACCCGAGCAGGCCGAGCGTAGCTCGGCCGTCAGCGAACGGTGCAATAAAAAGCGCCGTGCGTCTCGAACCATGAGCCCGACAGTTGAGAGATCACATCCGTCTCGCCACTTCCGGCGCCATCGCCCTTGCTTCTTCCGTGATCCGCAAGGCAGCGGCGCGCAGGCGCGGCAGGATGTCCTCGACGCGCTCGGCCTTCAGTATGTCCACCTCGAGATTGGGCCGGATGAACTGGGCGCTGCGCATGTGCGCGAGCAGCGCCAGCAGCGGCTCCCAGAAGCCGTCGACATTGGCGAGCAGGATCGGCTTGGCGTGGCGGCCGAGCTGTTGCCAGGTCAGCATCTCCACGAGTTCTTCCAGCGTGCCGACGCCGCCGGGCAGCGCCACGAAGGCGTCCGAGCGCTCGAACATCAACCGCTTGCGCTCGTGCATGTCGGGCGTGACGATCATCTCCTGCACCCTGGTCAGCGCATTCTCGCGCGCGCGCAGGAAGTCCGGGATGATGCCGGTGACAGCGCCGCCATGCTCGAGCGCGGACTTGGCGATCGCGCCCATCAGGCCGACCGAGCCGCCGCCATAGACCAGACGAACGTTGTTTTCTGCGAAGATCTTGCCGAGCGCTTGCGCGGCTTCGACGAAGCGGGGGTTTGTGCCCGGGCCGGACCCGCAATAGACACAAACGGTCTTGATTTGGTTCATTTGGAGTAATGTGGCACTGCAGCGTGGGATTATCAAGATTTGAGGATGCCGAGGCGCAACAATTTGCCCGCAAATCCCCGGAATCGCGAAAGAATTGCCTGCAACAGGCTGTACGCGGCGATCAAAGCCTTTATATGACGGGCACGATGCAAAGAGATGAACGAGACCGGCGATTCCTTACGGGCAGGCGCTGATTGATGGCCCACCCGCATTCGCGAGCCCACGCGCCGGAGACCGAAACTGACGCCGCGACCTCTCCCGAGAAAGCGACCCTGATCGGGACGTTGGTGCATTTGTGGCCCTACATCTGGCCGCATGACCGCACCGATCTGAAGATGCGCGTGGTCTGGTCGATGGTGCTGTTGCTCATCGCCAAGCTCGCGACGTTGTCGGTGCCCTTCACCTTCAAATGGGCGATCGATGCGCTGACCGGCGCCAACACCGCGCCGGTGGAGCCGTCGAACTGGATGCTGTGGCTGATCGCCTCGCCACTGCTGATGACGCTCGGCTATGGCGGCGTGCGCGTGCTGATGGCGCTGCTGACGCAATGGCGCGACGGCATCTTCGCCCGCGTCGCCATGCATGCGGTGAGGAAGCTCGCCTACATCACCTTCGTCCACATGCACGAGCTGTCGCTGCGCTTCCATCTCGAGCGCAAGACCGGCGGCCTGACGCGCATCCTCGAGCGCGGCCGCACTGGCATCGAGGTGATCGTGCGCATGGTGATCCTGCAGCTGATCCCGACGCTGGTCGAGGTGACGCTGATGTTCGCCGTGCTGTTCTGGCAGTTCGACTGGCGCTATGTGCTGGCCACCGCGGTCATGGTCGGCGCCTACATGTTCTACACCTACATCGCGACCGAGTGGCGGATCGAGATCCGCCGCAAGATGAACGATTCCGACACGGAAGCGAACACCAAGGCGATCGACTCGCTGCTGAACTACGAGACCGTGAAATATTTCGGCGCGGAAGAGCGCGAGGCCCGGCGCTACGACCGCTCGATGGAGCGCTACGAAGAAGCGAGCGTACGCACCTATACCTCGCTCGCGCTCCTCAACGCCGGACAGGCCGTGATCTTCACCGCCGGATTGACGGCGACCATGGTGATGTGCGCGTTCGGTATCCGCAACGGCACCAACACTGTCGGCGATTTCGTGCTGATCAACACCATGATGATCCAGCTCTACGTGCCCCTCAATTTCATGGGCATGGTCTATCGCGAGATCAAGCAGGCGATCATCGACATCGAGAAGATGTTCAACGTGCTGGCGCGCGATCCGGAGATCAGGGATTTGCCCGGCGCGGAGCCGCTGGCGGTGACCTCGGGTAATGTACGCTTCGAGGACGTGCGCTTCGCCTATGAGCCGGACCGGCCGATCCTCAAGGGTCTCAGCTTCGAGGTGCCGGCCGGCAAGACGATCGCGATCGTCGGTCCCTCCGGTGCGGGCAAGTCCACCATCTCGCGGCTGCTGTTCCGCCTCTATGACGTCTCCGGCGGCAGGATCCTGATCGACGGGCAGGACATCAGGGCCGTCACGCAAACTTCGCTGCGCGCGGCCATCGGCATGGTGCCGCAGGACACCGTACTGTTCAACGACACCATCCGCTACAACATCCGCTACGGGCGCTGGAACGCCAGCGACGCCGAAGTGGAGGAGGCGGCGCGGCTGGCGCAGATCGACAGCTTCATCAAGGCCTCACCGAAGGGCTATGAAACCCAGGTTGGCGAGCGTGGCCTGAAATTGTCGGGCGGCGAGAAGCAGCGCGTGGCCATTGCGCGGACCGTGCTGAAGGCGCCGCCGATCCTGGTGCTGGACGAGGCGACCTCGGCGCTCGACAGCCACACCGAGCACGAAATCCAGGGGGCTCTGGAGCGCGTCTCGCGCAACCGCACCTCCCTGGTGATCGCGCACCGCCTCTCCACCATCGTCGCCGCCGACGAGATCATCGTGCTCGACCAGGGCAAGATCGCCGAGCGCGGAACCCATGGGCAGCTTTTGGCTTCCGGCGGGCTTTATGCCAGTATGTGGAACCGGCAGCGCGAGGCGGAGGCCGCGCGCGAAAAGCTTGCGCGGGTCGACGATGGCAACGAGACGCCGAATCGCGTGCCGCCGCCGGTCGACGATCAGCTTGACGATCCGGTGGCGACCGCTGCGGAGTAAACGGGTTCAGACTGCTTGCGCCGGTGGTGCGGGGATAGCGTTTTCAAGCGAAGTGGTACCGGTTCGCGTCAAGAAAACGCGTCAAACCAAAAGAGTCAGTGAGAAGCAATGTCCATCGGCAATTCCATCCGCGCGCAAATCCCGCCGATCCATCCCGAGGGCTACCCGTTCATCGGCGGCTTTGCGCTGGCGAGCCTGATCCTGTTCTGGATATGGACGCCGCTGGGCTGGATCGGCACGATACTGACCGTCTGGTGCGCGCTTTTCTTCCGCGATCCCGTGCGGGTGACGCCGGTGCGCGACGGCGTCGTGGTGTCGCCGGCTGACGGGCGCATCTCCATGATCACGCAGGTGCTGCCGCCGGCCGAGCTCGGGCTTGGCGACCGGCCGCTGACGCGCATCTCGGTCTTCATGAGCGTGTTCAATTGCCACGTGAACCGCAGCCCCGTGACGGGCCGGATCGAGCGCATCGTCTACCGGCCCGGCGCCTTCATCAATGCCGAGCTCGACAAGGCGAGCGAGGACAACGAGCGCAACTCGCTGGTCATCGGCACGGCCCAGGGGCGCATCGGCGTGGTGCAGATCGCCGGGCTCGTGGCGCGGCGCATCGTCTGCTTCGCCAACGAAGGGCAGGCGATCGGTGCGGGCGAGCGCTTCGGGCTGATCCGCTTCGGCTCGCGGCTCGACGTCTACCTGCCGGACGGCACCAAGCCGCTGGTTTCCGTGGGCCAGACGGCGATCGCCGGGGAGACGGTTTTGGCAGATTTCCGGCTTGGCGATAACGGGCTCGGCTTCCGTGCCAATTAACCATCCATAGTGGTGGATTTTGCCGCGGGACCGGCCGATGGCGCCGCGGCAGGACGCTTGCTATATTAGAGGAATGGTCCCGATCGATTACAGAACCCCCGAAGGACGCCGCCGCCGCTTTCGCCCGATCCCGGTGCGCATGCTGGTGCCGAACTTCATTACGCTGCTGGCGATCTGCGCCGGCCTGACCGCAATCCGGCTTTCCATCGAAGGCAAGATGGAGTGGGCGGTCGCCGCGATCGTGTTCGCCGCGGTGCTCGACGGCGTCGACGGCCGCATCGCGCGTATGATCAAGGGCCAGTCGAAATTCGGCGCCGAGCTCGACTCCCTTGCCGACTTCGTCAATTTCGGCGTGGCGCCAGGGCTGATGCTTTATTTCTGGCAGCTGCATGAGCTGAACAATGCCGGCTGGATCGCCGCCATGGTGTTTGCAATCGCCATGAGCTTGCGGCTGGCGCGCTTTAACGCCAGCATCGACGATCCGAACAAGCCGGCCTTTGCCGCGAATTTCTTCACCGGCGTGCCTGCGCCTGCCGGCGCGGTGACGGCGCTGTTGCCGATCTATCTTGCTTTCCTCGGCGTCCCCAAACCGCCGGCGACGCTGACCGCAGCCTACACGCTCCTGATCGCATTCCTGATGGTGTCGCGCCTGCCGGTATTCTCCGGCAAGCAGGTGCGCATGCGCGTGCCGCCGGAATTGGTGCTGCCGGTGTTCGTGTCGGTGATCTTCTTCATCGCGATCCTGATCGGCTACCCCTGGCACGTCCTCTCGATCGGCACGGTGCTGTATCTGTTGAGCCTGCCTCTGGGGTGGAAGTCCTTCAAGGATCACGAGCGCGCCGCGGCGGCGCAGGCAGCGCCGGCAGGCGAGGGGACGCCTCTGGCCGACACCACGCAAACCTTCACCGCGCCGGCCTCCGACAGTCCGCCCGACGAGCGGCCGGAGCGATTGCACTAGATTTGGACGTGTCATTCCGGGGCACGCGAAGCGTGAACCCGGAATGACGGTGGAATGAAAGAGACAAGCTCCAAATAGCAGCCCTGCGCGCGAGCCGAGTTGGGTTCATTCCCGATCTCGGCTATGACCATGGCTGCATGAGCCGGCGACGAACGCCGGCCAAGATCAGGAGAGAAACGCCGTGACCCAGTCCGCCCCGCTGCCCGCATCCGTCCTTGAAGCGCTGGGCCGCTACGATACGCCGACCATCTGCAATGCGATGGAAATCGTGGCCCCGGAGCGGCGGCTGATCGGCTACACGACCAAGCCTCTGGTCTGCCCGTTCCCCAACCTGCCGCCGATGGTGGGCTACGCCCGCACCGTGACCATCCGCTCGGTGCTGAAGTCCAACCTGCCGGCGGACGAGCAGGCGAGGCGCCGCATCGCCTATTACGAATATGTCGGCACCGGCTTCGGCCCGCGCATCTCGGTAATCCAGGACATCGACGGCGCCGATGTCGGTTATGGCGCCTTCTGGGGCGAGGTGCAGAGCAACGTGCACAAGGCGCTCGGCTGCCTCGGCGTCGTCACCGATGGCTCGATCCGCGACATCCCGCAATGGGCGCCCGGCTTCCAGGCGCTGGCCGGCTCGATCGGCCCGTCGCACGCCTGGGTGCATGCCGAGAATTTCGGCGGCGAAGTGCGCGTCGCCGGCATGACGGTGAAATCCGACGATCTGATCCATGCCGACCAGCATGGCGCGATCGTCATTCCATACGACGTCGCGGCCAAGCTGCCGGATGCCTGCGAGCTCTGCGGCCGCCGCGAGACGCCGATCCTGGAGATCGCGCGAGCCAAGGACTTTTCGCTGGAGAAGCTGAAGGAAGCACTGAAGCGTTCCGCTGAAATACACTGAGCGCAGCAATTTGCGCATATATCGGGGGAGGGAATGATGAGCAGGTTGATCGCCGCACTGTTCATGGTCGTGTGTGCAACTGCAACTGCACAAGCGCAGTCGTTTCCCTCCCGGCCGCTCACCCTGATCGTGCCATTCCCGCCCGGAGGATCGACCGACGCGGCGGCGCGCATCATGGCCGAAAAGATGCGCGAGTCGCTCGGCCAGCCGATCGTGATCGAGAATGTCGGCGGTGCCGGCGGCAGCATCGGCGTCGGCCGTCTCGCCCGCGCCGTGCCCGACGGCCACACCTTCGACATCGGCCAGTGGGACACCCATGTCGGCAGCATCATCTACAAGCTCGACTACGACCTCGAGAAGGATTTTGAGCCGATTGCGCTGGTCTCCAACAACCCGCAGCTGATGGTCGCCAAGAACGATTTGCCGGCGAAGACGCTGGGCGAGCTCGTGGCCTGGATGAAGGCAAACCCGGGCAAGATCAACTTTGTCAATCAGAACGCCGCGGCCAACGTCACCGGCGTGCTGTTCGAGAAACTGACCGAGCAGAAGGTGCAGTTCATTCCCTATCGCGGCGCGGGTCCAGCGATGACCGACCTGATCGCGGGAACGGTCGATTTGCTGGTCGTGCAGGGCGCCGTGGCGCTGCCGCAGATCCGTGCCGGCAAGATCAAAGTGCTGGCGAACCTTTCGCCACAGCGCTCGGCTTCGATGCCGGATATACCGACCTCCGACGAGTCCGGCGTGAAGGGTCTCTATATGTCCGGCTGGTTCGGCTTCTGGGCGCCCAAGGGCACGCCGAAGGATGTAATTGCAAAACTGAATGCGGCGACGGCGGAGGCGCTCGCCGACCCGGCGCTGCAAAAGCGCTTCTCCGATCTCGGTCTCGACGTCGCGCCGCGCGCGCAGCAGACGCCGGAGGGGCTGGCCGCGTTCCAGAAGGCCGAGATCGAAAAATGGTGGCCGATCATCAAGTCGGCCGGCATCGGCGTGCAGGCGCAGTAGGGGGGCATCGCGCGATGGAGGTGAAGGGCAAGACCATCTTCATCACCGGCTCGACCGATGGCGTGGGCCGCTATGTCGCGACCAGGCTTGCAGGCCAAGGCGCGAAGGTGCTGATCCACGGCCGCGATGCGGCGCGCGCCAATGCCGTTATCGACGACATCAAGCGGGCCGGCGGCGTGGCGCCAGGCTTCTATCAGGCCGACCTGTCCTCGCTGGCCGAGACGCGCAACCTTGCCGAACGCGTGCTGGCCGATCGCGCCCGGCTCGATGTCTTCGTCAGCAATGCCGGCATCGGTTCGCAGAACGAGGGGCCGCAGCGGCAACTCAGCCGCGACAGCCATGAGCTGCGCTTTGCCGTGAACTATCTGGCGGGCTTCCTGCTGGCGCACCTTTTGCTGCCGCGCCTGAAGACAAGCGCACCCTCGCGCATCGTCAATGTCGCCTCGCTCGGGCAGCATCCCATCGACTTCGATGATGTCATGATCACCAGGAACTACAGCGGCAGCCGCGCCTACGCGCAGAGCAAGCTGTCGCAGATCATGTTCACCATCGATCTCGCCGAGGAGCTGAAGGGCAGCGGCGTCACCGTCAATTCACTGCATCCGGCGACCTACATGAATACCACCATGGTCCGCGCCGGCGGCATCACGCCGATGTCGACGGTGGAGCAGGGCGGCGAGGCGATCCTGCATCTGGTCGGCGGTGATGACGTCGGGGATAGAAGCGGCCTGTTCTTCAACGGCATGAACGAGATGAGGGCCAACCCGCAAGCCTATGACGCAGCCGCGCGAGCGAAGCTGAAAGCGCTGAGCCGGAAGCTGACCGGGCTTGGCTAGGCCGCGCCGTGCCGCAATTATGGTTAGCAGATGGTTGATATCGCCGCCTTTGCTGCGGCTATTGCACGGCCGGCGAGCGGCGAAAGCGCTTAACCTTTACGCGTCTTTAATGGCGAACCCATAGGGTCGATCCGTGCGGCTCAGGTCGGGCCGCAACGCCGTCCAGGACGGGCGGCTGGTTCGCGTACGCGTTGGAGTCTCCCATGGATATCATGACGAGCGCGGGGCTCGTGGTCGGCACCGTCGTCATTGCGGTGATGATGCTCCTGGGGGGTGACCTCCACATGTTCATCAGCGATCACGCCATCATCATCATCTTCGGCGGATCGATCGCGGCGACCATGATCCGCTTTCCGCTCGGGGCGATGCTGCACGGCCTGCCGCTCGGCGCCAAATATGCCTTCACCATGAGCCGTCTGACGGCCCGCGACCTCGTCGACGAGCTCGCCCGCATTGCCGAGATCGCCCGTAAGCAGGGGCCGGTCGGCCTGGAAAAAGTGGAAACCGACGAGCCGTTTCTCGCCAAGGGTATCCGCTACGTCGCCGACGGTTACGACCTCGAATTCATCCGCGACAATCTCGAGCGCGACCGCGACAATTTCCTGATGCACCTCGACGAGGGCAGCAAGATCTACCGCGCCATAGGCGACTGCGCGCCCGCTTTCGGCATGATCGGCACGCTGATCGGCATGGTGCAGATGTTTGCCAACATGACCGACCCCTCGAAACTCGGCCCGTTCATGGCCACCGCGCTGCTGGCGACGCTGTACGGCGCGTTGGTCGCCAACCTGTTCTGTCTGCCGATCGCCGACAAGCTGCACGGCAAGCTGCTCGACGAGGAGACCAACCGCACGCTGATCATCGACGGTATCCTCATGATCCGCGATTCCAAGAGTCCGGCGCTGGTTCGCGAAATGCTGCTGGCCTACCTGCCGGAAAAGCACCGCCACGAGGAAGGCGAGCCGGTGCCGGCCTGACCGGGCGGGTAGGGGCGATCCGGAAAGCAGCCAATGGCCAAGAAGAAACGCGGCGATGCACATGGCGGAGGGCACGGCTGGTTCGTGACCTTTGCCGACCTGATGGGTCTGATGATGAGCTTCTTCGTGATGCTCGTCGCCTTCTCCAGCCAGGACCAGCAGAAGCTCAAGATCGTCGCCGGCTCCATGCGCGAGGCGTTCGGCGTGCAGACGGAAGCGCGCTATTCCGGCGTCATCGAATCCGATGGCTTGCCGACCCGGCCGAAGCTGAAGAATGCCGATCACATTCCACCGGAAGAGTCTTCCAACACGCCGACCCCGGACGACAAGCACCGCCAGCGCACCCAGGGCGCCAAGCTCAAGGTCGACCGCGAATTCGCGCTGGCCTCCGCTTCGCTGCGGCAGGCGCTGCAGGACATGCCGGAGCTGACCGAAATGTCCAAGCACATCATGTTCGAGGAGACCAAGCAGGGCCTTAACCTGGAGATTGTCGACCAGGACGGCCGCTCGATGTTTCCCGACGGCTCCAAGGTGCCGTTCGATCGCACGCGCCGGCTGATCCAGAAGCTGGCCGGCCCGCTGAAGGCAACGCCGCTGCGCCTGGCGATCGTCGGCCACACTGCGGCCGGCTTCGTGCCGTCACGCAGCGAATACGGCGCGTTCGACCTTTCCGCCGATCGCGCCAATGCCGTGCGCCAGATCCTGGAACGCGAAGGCCTGCCGGCCTCGCACATCTTCTCGGTATCCGGCAAGGCCGATACCCAGCCGCTGTTTCCCGACGATCCCACGCTTGCGGCTAACCGCCGCGTGACGATCACATTGATGCGCGAAGATCCGCCGTTGCCACCTGATCTCAAGCCGTAGTCCTGATGCTACGATAATACCAGTTGCGTGACGCGGCGAAGTCCGCTTTATGTCGCATCCCCGCGCGGCCGGCAGTGCTATGGTCGGCGGACGAGAGCGGATCGAAACTTCGGATCAAGCGTTCCCCACTGGTCATGACCGCGAGCGTCACATCCACCGAGGCCCAAGAGGGACCGGTCACTTCAAGCTTTTGGGGGCTGACGCTCGGCAGCATCGGCGTCGTGTTCGGCGACATCGGTACCTCGCCGCTCTATGCTTTCCGCGAAGCGGTCGCCGGCGCGGCGGGCCACGGCCAGCCCGCCACGCGCGCCATCGTGCTCGGCGTGCTGTCTCTGATCCTATGGGCGCTGTTCACCGTCGTCACCGCCAAATATGTGCTGCTGCTGCTTCGCGCCGACAACAATGGCGAGGGCGGCACGCTTTCGCTGATGTCACTCGGCCAGCGCGCGCTAGGACGGCGCAACTGGGCGCTGTTGGCGCTGGGCGTGCTCGGAGCCTCCATGTTCATCGGCGATTCCATGATCACGCCGGCGATCTCCGTGCTCTCGGCGGTGGAAGGCCTGAAGCTCGCCACACCCGCACTCGAGCACTACGTGGTGCCGCTGACGGTATTCATCCTGGTCGTGCTGTTCTCGGTGCAGTCGAGCGGCACCGCACGCGTCGCCTCCGCCTTCGGTCCCGTGATGGCGGTGTGGTTCACCGTGCTCGCGATAATGGGCCTCGTGCATATTGGCGACGATCCGTCGGTGTTGGCGGCGATCAATCCGATTTACGGCATCAAGTTCGTGCTGACGCACGGCACCATCGGCCTTGTCACGCTGGGCGCGGTGTTCCTCGCAGTCACGGGCGGCGAAGCGCTCTACGCTGATCTCGGCCATTTCGGCCGCAAGCCAATCCAGTCGGCCTGGATGTTCTTCGTACTGCCGGCGCTGCTGATCAACTACTTCGGGCAGGGCGCGCTGGTGCTGGCCAATCCCGGCGCGATCGAGAATTCATTCTACCGGATGGTCCCTGAAATGCTGGTGTTGCCACTGGTGGCGCTGGCAACCGCTGCCACCGTGATTGCGAGCCAGGCGGTGATAACGGGTGCGTTCTCGGTGGTGCGGCAAGCGGTGCAACTCGGCCTCCTGCCGCGCTTCGAGGTCCGATACACTTCCGAGTCCCACGCCGGACAAATCTATCTGCCGCGCGTCAATCGTCTGCTGCTGATCGGCGTGCTGCTCCTGGTGCTGCTGTTCCGCACCTCTAGCGGACTCGCATCGGCTTACGGCATCGCCGTTTCCACCACCATGGTCTGCGACGGCCTCATGGGCTTTGTCGTGATCTGGAAGCTGTGGAATTTCCGCGCCGCTGCGGCGGCTGCACTGATTGTTCCTTTCGTCGTCGTCGACCTCAGCTTCTTTTCCGCCAATCTCCTCAAGCTGCTTGAAGGCGCGTGGGTGCCGTTGCTGTTCGGCGCCACCATGGCTTTGATGATCTGGACCTGGCGGCGGGGTGCTGCGATCCTCATTGCCAAGACGCGTCGGATCGAGGTGCCGCTCACCGATCTCATCAAGAGCCTGGAGAAGCGGCCGCCGCACATCGTCAAGGGCACCGCGGTGTTCCTCACCAGCGATCCCGCCTTCGTGCCGACCGCGCTATTGCACAATCTCAAGCACAACAAGGTGCTGCACGAGCACAATGTGATCCTGACCATCGAGACGGCCCAGACCCCGCGGGTCGATCCGGCCGAGCGGGTCAAGATGGAGACGATCAGCGACAAGTTCGCCACCGTGCGCCTGCGCTTCGGCTTCATGGAATCGCCGAACGTGCCGAAGGCGCTGGTAATCGCACGAAAGCTCGGCTGGCAGTTCGACATCATGGCGACGTCGTTCTTCGTGTCGCGGCGCTCGCTGAAACCATCGGCGCAGTCCGGCATGCCGCAATGGCAGGATCATCTGTTCATCGCCATGAGCCGCTCGGCCAACGACGCCACCGACTACTTCCAGATCCCCACCGGGCGGGTGGTGGAGGTCGGTACTCAAGTAACTATCTGATTTTGTTTATGGATTTTCCTGCTAAGTCATACTAATGCATGCGGATTGTGCATGACTGAGGCCTGAATCCGGCCTAACCTATGCGCTGGGAGCGGGCGTATAGGGCGGCGGCTCTGCTCATTGTGCAGTGAACAATCGAGGCGCTCTCCCATGACATCCCAGGTGACGGCCACCGCGGCGGACACGCGCGCGGCCAACGGACATGGCGAAGCGCATTCCACGGCCAGCCTTGCTGGCCTCATGCTCGGCAGCATCGGCGTCGTCTATGGCGATATCGGCACCAGCCCGCTCTACGCATTCCGTGAAGCCGTTGCGGCTGCGGCGGGATCGGGGGGCGTCAACACCCAGGCCGTGCTCGGCGTGTTGTCGCTGATCCTGTGGGCGCTGATCGTCGTCGTCACACTGAAATACGTGGTCATCCTGCTGCGTGCCGACAACAACGGTGAGGGCGGCACACTGGCGCTGATGGCGCTGGCCCAGCGCGCGATGGGCGGCAACTCCGCCCTCATCATCCTGCTCGGCATTGTCGCCGGCGCGCTGTTCTATGGTGACGCCGTCATTACGCCAGCGTTGTCCGTGCTGTCGGCGATCGAAGGCATCAAGCTCGTCACCGCGGCGTTCGAGCACTATGTCGGGCCGCTCACCGTGATCATCCTGGTGGCGCTGTTTGCCGTGCAGTCGCGCGGTACCGCGCGCGTCGCCTCGCTGTTCGGGCCGATCATGTGCGTGTGGTTTGCCGTGATCGCAATCGCCGCGCTGCCGCAGATCGCGCGGCATCCGGTGGTGCTGCAGGCGCTCAATCCGCTTTATGCCGTGTCCTTCATGCTCCATCACGGCATGATCGGCTTCGTCACGCTCGGCGCCGTGTTCCTCGCTGTCACCGGCGCCGAAGCGCTCTATGCCGATCTCGGTCACTTCGGCAAAAGGCCGATTCAAACCGCCTGGCTCTTCATCGTGCTGCCCTCGCTGGCGCTGAATTATTTCGGGCAGGGCGCAATCGTGATCGCCGATCCCAGGGCGATCGAAAATCCGTTCTTTCTGATGTTTCCGGACTGGGCGCTGATCCCGATGGTGGCGCTTGCCACCATTGCGACCGTGATCGCGAGCCAGGCTGTGATCACCGGCGCCTATTCGCTGACGCGGCAGGCGATCCAACTCGGGTTGATGCCGCGCTTCGAGATCCGCCACACCTCGGAAGCGCATTCCGGCCAGATCTATATCCCCAAGATCAACCTGATGCTGTTCCTTGCGGTGGTGCTGCTGGTGCTGCTGTTCCGCTCCTCCAGCGCGCTGGCATCCGCCTACGGCATCGCGGTCACCGGCACCATGGTGGTGACGGCGATGATGGGCTTTGTGGTGGTCTGGAAGGTGTGGAGGTGGTCGCCGATCGCAGCTGCCGCGCTGATCGCGCCGTTCCTGTTCCTCGATCTCACCTTCCTTGCGGCGAACCTTCTCAAGGTGTTCGAGGGCGGCTGGGTGCCGCTCCTGCTCGGCGGCATGGTGATGCTGCTGATGTACACCTGGCGGCGCGGCAGCCGGCTGCTGTTCGAGAAATCGCGCAAGCTCGAATTCCCGCTGGCCGAACTCGTTGCCATGCTGGAGAAACGGCCGCCGCAGCGGGTGCCGGGCACCGCGGTGTTCCTGACCAGCGATCCCCAGAGCGCGCCGACCGCGCTGATGCACAGCCTGAAGCACTACAAGGTGCTGCACGAGAAGAACGTCATTCTCACCATCGAGACCGCGCCGACGCCGCGGATCGACGAGTCCGAGCGGGTCCGGCTTGACGAAATCAGCGCGACCTTCTCCAAAGTGACGCTGCGATTTGGATTCATGGAATCGCCCAACGTGCCGAAAGCGCTGGCGATCGCCCGCAAGCTCGGCTGGCAGTTCGACATCATGTCGACCTCGTTCTTCCTGTCGCGCCGCGCGCTGAAGCCGGCCGCCCATTCCGGCATGCCGCGCTGGCAGGACCATCTGTTCATCGCGCTGAGCCGCAGTTCCAACGACGCCACCGATTATTTCCAGATTCCGACGGGGCGGGTAGTCGAGGTCGGAACGCAAGTGACGATCTAGGGCATGATCCGGACCGGCGGGGCCGCGTTGGCGCGAAGTGGGGACCGGTTTTCCAACAAGATCGTGCCCGATCGATAGGGGAATTTCGTGCTCTTTTTCCGGGCCTTGCGCCGCTTGATTTTCCCCGCCCGAGAGGCGACTTTGGCCGCCGAATTTGAGGGGGGCGCGAGCCTCGAACAGACTTCGGGAGGATATGGCGTGGCCAATCAGGTACAGGACTTGACACCGCAGGAGGTGTGCAAGGGCATGGAGGAGGGCCGCTATCTCCTCGTCGATGTCCGCGAGCCCAACGAGGTCGCGGCCGAGGCCTATCCCGGCGGCGTGGTCGTTCCGCTCTCGACCTTCGATCCGGCTTCCATTCCAGATCCGCAAGGCAAACAGGTGGTGTTCGCCTGCCGCTCGGGGAAACGCTCGGTGACGGCGTCGCTGGCGGCACAGGCCGCAGGGCTTCCCTACGACAAGCATCTCGCGGGCGGCATTCTGGGCTGGAAGGCGGCGGGGCTGGCGACCAAGGTCGGCGGCTGACCTTCGATGCGCACCCTGAACAAGGTCTTCGGCGACCTGCCGGTCACTATTTTCGAGGCGATGTCGCAGCTTGCGCGCGACAACAACGCCATCAATCTCGGCCAGGGCTTTCCCGACGATGCCGGCCCGGAAGATATCCGCAAGGCGGCGGCCGATGCCTCGGTGAATGGTTATAATCAGTACCCGTCGATGATGGGCATCCCGGAACTGCGCCAGGCGATCGCCTCGCATTACGGGCATTGGCACGGGCTGAAGCTCGATCCCATGACGGAGGTGATGGTGACCTCCGGCGGCACGGAGGCGCTGACCGCCTCGATCCTCGCCGTGGTTGAACCCGGCGACGAGGTGATCTGTTTCCAGCCGGTCTACGATTCCTATCTGCCGATCATCCGCCATGCCGGCGGCATTCCGCGCCTGCTGCGGCTCGAGCCGCCGGACTGGCGGCTGAACGAGGAGATGCTGCGCAGCGCCTTCAATCCGAAAACCAAGGCGGTGCTGTTCAACAACCCGCTCAACCCGGCCGCTGTGGTCTATCCGCGCGAAGACCTCGAACTGCTGGCGCGCTTTTGCCAGGAGTTCGATAGCATCGCCATTTGCGACGAGGTCTGGGAACACGTCGTGTTCGACGGCCGCGAGCACGTTCCGCTGATCACCATCCCCGGCATGCGCGACCGCACCATCAAGGTCGGCAGCGCGGGCAAGATCTTCTCGCTGACGGGATGGAAGATCGGCTTCGTCTGCGCCGCGCCGCCGCTGCTCCGGGTGGCGTCCAAGGTGCATCAGTTCCTGACCTTCACCACGGCGCCCAATCTTCAGGCAGCGGTGGCCTATGGCCTTCACAAGCCGGATCACTATTTCTACGACATGCGCAAGGATCTGGCGCGAAGCAGGGACCGCCTGACCAAGGGGCTGGAGAGCATCGGCTTTCCCGTGCTGAAGTCGCAGGGCACCTACTTCCTGACCGTCGATCTTTCGCCACTCGGACTGAACGAGACCGACGAGGCGTTTTGCCGGCGCATCGTCAATGACTACAAGGTGGCGGCGATCCCGGTGTCGGCGTTCTACGAGCAGGACGCGGTGACGTCGGTGGTGCGCTTCTGCTTTGCCAAGAAGGACGCCACGCTCGATACGGCGCTGGAGCGCCTGGCCGATGCGGTGCATCGGCGAAAAGGATCAAGATGATACTGATCTGGAAGAGTGCACTTGCGGCTGCGATGGCGGTGGCGCTTGCGGCTCCCGCGACAGCGCAAGAGCGCGTGGTGAATTTCTACAACTGGTCGAACTACGTGGCGCCCGGAGTCCTTGAGGATTTCACCAGAGAGACCGGCATCAAGGTTGTCTACGACACGTTCGACGCCAACGAGACGCTGGAGACGCGGCTGCTCGCTGGAAGGTCCGGCTACGACGTCGTCGTGCCCACGGGCTATTTCCTGCAGCGCCAGATCATGGCCAAGGTGTTTCTGCCGCTCGACAAATCGAAGCTGCCAAACCTCGCCAACCAATGGCCGTTCGTGACCAAGCAGCTTTCGTCCTACGATCCCGGCAACACGTACGGTGCCAACTACATGTGGGGCACGACCGGCATCGGTTACAACGTCAAGATGGCAGAGAGAATCCTCGGGCCGGGCGCAAAGATCGACAGCTGGGACATGGTGTTCAAGCCGGAGAATTTGTCAAAGTTCAAGGATTGCGGCATCCATATGCTGGATTCTGCGGACGACATCCTGCCGGCGGCCATGAGCTATCTCGGCATCGATCCGAACTCGACCAAGCAGGCTGATCTTGAGAAAGCCGCCGAGCTTGTCAGCAAGATCCGGCCGTTCGTGCGCAAGTTCCACTCGTCCGAATATCTGGGCGCGCTGGCGTCGGGCGAGATCTGCTTCGCGGTCGGCTGGTCCGGCGACTTGATGCAGGCGCGCAGCCGTGCCGTTGAGGCCAAGAACGGCATCGAGATCGGCTACATCATTCCGAAGGAAGGCGCGCAGATGTTCTTTGACAATCTCGCGATTCCCGCCGATGCGAAGAACGTCGCGGAGGCCCATGAACTGATCAACTATCTCTACCGGCCGGATGTGGCGGCAAGGAACTCCAGCTTCCTGTCGTACGCCAATGGCAATCTGGCGAGTCAGAAGCTGATCGATCCGAAGGTGCTCAACGACAAGAATATCTATCCAGACGAGGCGACGCTGCAGAAGCTGTTCGTGATCAACACGCATAATGCAGCGACGCAGCGGATCATCAATCGGCTCTGGACCAGGGTAAAGACGGGAAGGTGACCCCGCAGGGTCATTCCGGGATGGTGCGCCAGCACCGGACCTCAGATGCGCAATCGCGCATCTGGGAATCTCGAGATTCTCAGGAGCGCAACTGCGCTCCATAGTTCGATGCTTCGCATCGCTCCGGAATGACTGCACAAGCAAATCACCGCCAACGGCGGTGCAGCCACAGCCACTGGTCCGGATATTCGCGCACCCAGCCCTCGATCACGTGGGTGACCGCTTGCATGGTGCCCTGGATGTCGATCTGGCCGGAGGCATCCCGCACCGGCTTCACTTCCTCGGACAATTCGGCGCGGAAGCGGTGATTGGGCAGGCGAATGATGCGCACGCCATGGATCGGGCATTCGACCTGCCGCACCAGGCGCGCCAGTGTCGGATTGGCCTTGGTCTTGCGGCCGAAGAAGGTGACGTCGACGCCGTTGGTGAACCACTGGTCGACCAGCATGGCGATGTGCTGGCCGTTCTGCAGCGCCTGTCCGAGCTTGATGGGGGCACCGCGACCGGCCGGAATCAGCGTGCCCATCTTCACTGCGCGGATGCGCTCGATGGCCCGGTCGGCCGCTTCGCTGTTGGGCCTGCGGAACAGGATCGCAACGTCCAGTCCATGGGCGATGGCGCCGAGCGCGGGCAGCTCCCAATTGCCGAGATGGCTTGCGAAGAAGATCGCCGGCTTGCCGTCGTCGCGCAGCGTGTCGAACAGCTCCTTGGTGCGTGCGCTGAATTCGATGCGGCTTGGCTTCTCGGGATAATCAGTGTCGTAATCCCAGATGTGGTCGAGATGGGCGAACTCGGCGCCGATGCGGCCGAGATTGTCCCAAACACCGGCAAGGATCCCTTCGATCTCCTCCGGCGATTTCTCGGGGAAGGCCGCCTTCAGGTTCTCGCGGCCGATGCGGTCCTCGCGCAGCCTGCGGCCGATCGATTGTGCCGCGCGACCGAAGAAATTTGCCGTCTTGTCCGGATCGAACAAGCGCGTGGTGCGCAGCAGTGCGACCGTGATGGCGCCCACCACGGCCTCGCTGAGCGGCTTGAGCGCATCGCGCAGGCGCGCCTTGATGCGAAGAAGGAACAGACGGTTCATCGTAAGACGACGGCGGGAACGCTCAGGCCGGCTCCCGCGTCAGGATCAGCGACGCATTCTGTCCGCCAAAGCCGAACGAATTGGACATGACCGCGGTGACGCGGGCGTCGCGGGACTTGTTGCCGACCACGTTGAAGGGAATCGCCGGGTCCGGGTTCTCGTAATTGAGGGTCGGCGGGATGCGCTGATGCTCCAGCGTGAGCAGCGAGAAGATGGCCTCGACCGCGCCTGCGGCCGAGATGGTGTGACCGACCGCTGACTTGTTCGACGTCACCGGAATCTTCGAGGTGTGCTCGCCGAACACGGAATTGGTCGCCAGATACTCCATCTTGTCGTTTTCGGGTGTCGAAGTGCCGTGCGTGTTGATATGATCGATCTGCTCCGGCGCCATGCCGGCATCCGCCAGCGTCTTGAGCACGCAGCCGATCGCGGGCTTGCCATCGGGCGAGGAACGGGTGCGGTGGAAGGAATCGGTCAGCTCACCGCAGCCGGCGACGACGCCGAGGATTTTTGCGCCGCGCGCGACCGCCGCCTCGTAGCTTTCCAGCACCAGCGTGCCGGCGCCTTCGGCCATCACAAAGCCGTCGCGGTTCTTTGAGAAGGGTTTTGACGCCGCCTGCGGCGGATTGTTCTGGGTCGATAGCGCCGACAAGAGAGAAAAGCGCACCATGGCCTCGGGATTGACCGAGGCGTCGGTGCCGACGCAGAGCGCCGCATCGGTCTCGCCGCGCCTTATCGCCTCGACGCCGAGCTGGATCGCGGTTGCGCCGGAAGCGCACGCCGTGGACAGCGAGATCGGCGAGCCTTTGGTGCCGTAGGTTTCGGCGAGGCTGCTGGCGATCGAGCCGAACATGAAGCGATGGTGGTAGCGCGTGAACCTGCCGCCGCCGCTGGCCTGCAACATCTCCGGATAGCCGAACTCCTGCTTGCCGACGGCACGGCCGAGCTCGAAGCGCTGCGGCCACTCCACCTCGACCGGCGCCACGGCCAGGAACAGCGGGCCGGGGAAATCGCCTCTGGCGCCGATGCCGGCCTGGGCGAGGGCCTCCTCGGTCGCAATATGGGCGAGACGCTCGGTGAGGCCGGTGGAAGAGAAGGGGTCGACACTGACGAAATCGACCGTGCCGGCCATGGTGGTCTTCAACCCGTCGATCGGAAAGCGCGTCACGGTGCGGATGCCGGATTCGCCGGCGGTCAGCCTGTCCCAATTGTCTTTCTTGCCGGCGCCGAGCGAGGTGACGACGCCCATGCCGGTGACGACGACGATCGGCCGGCCCAATTTATCGCGTGGTGCTGACATGTGTCCCCCGTCAACGTCTGGCGCACGATCCGCGGCTGGCGGCTCGTCCGCGATTGCTACTTGACCGCCTCGACCAGGGCCAGGCCTTCGCCCTGCCAGTGACCGGCACCTTCGACGACAATCTGGTCCGGCGCCCCGGGCTTTTCAACCTCGAAACCGGTGGGGTCGTTGGGCGGGAACAGCGCGCCGCGCGAAATCGACAACGCCGCCAGCGCCAGCCCGAGCGGAAACTGGGTTTCCAGCGTATGGCCGAACATCGTGCCCGTGGAACGCACGGCATAGCCGGGGTGCTTCTGCAGGAAGGCTTTCTCTTCCGACGTCACCGGTTCGGCGCCGGTTGCGCCGGTGATCAGGTAGCCGGTGTCGGACGAAAGCCCGAGCTTCGGCCACATTCCCTCCAGCGACTTCGTCACCGCGCCCGCCTGCTTGCGCGGCGCGAGGTCGGCAACGACGTGGCTCAGCCTGGCGTAAGGCTTGGCGCCGCGCGCCTCGGCATGCTGGCGCGATTCCAGCACCAGGAACACACCGGCCGAGCCGAGCGCGAAGCCGCCATGTTCCTTGTCGCGCGACCAGAGCGGCGCGAATTTGCCCTTCAGATTGAAGTCGCCGAATTCGTAGAGGATCAAGAGGTCCTGGCGTTCGCCATTATGCGCTGCGCCGACCAGTGCGATGTCGCTCTGGCCACCTTCGATGCGGGCCAGCGCAATGCGCGCCGCGTCGACGGAAGCGGCTTCCTCGCCCATGAAGGTGCGCGAGGTGCCGCAGACGCCGTGCACGATCGCGATATTGCCGGCAAGCAGGTTCGAGAGCTGCGCCAGGAACAGCGTCGGGCGCAGATCGTTCATCAGCTTCTCGTTGAGGAAGCCGGGCGCCAGATTGCCCTTGGCCGCGGCATTGAGGATCGAAAGATCGACCGCGATGTCACGCTCGCCGCCGCCGGCGGCAACGATCATGTCCATCCGCGAGAGGATTTCCGGCTTGCCCTTGACGCCGGCGGAGTCCAGCGCAAGCCCGGCGGCATAGGTGCCGATGCGCTGCCACGCCTCCATCTGGCGCTGATCACCCTTTTTCGGGATCTGCGCGTCAAAGCTGACCGGCGCGAGCGGGTGCACGACGTAAGGCGCAAAGCGCGTCTCGTCGACATTGACGCGCTTGGCGTTCAGCGCTTCCCAATGCGCGTCCAGCCCCTCGCCCAGCGACGACACGATGCCGATGCCGGTAATCCAGACTTCCTTCTGACTCATTGGACGACCGCCTGCATCGGGAAGCCGATCTTGTTGGCCATCGCATCCATGTGCGTGCGAAAGACAGGATCGGGGAAGGGGGCAAGGCCGAAGGTTATTTCAGCGCTGCATTTCAACTCCTTGCCGACACGGCCCTTGGCCTTCGTGACGGCAAAGCCGGAACCTTCGTGCTCGAGCTTCGCCTCGATCGTCAGCAACTGACCGGGGCTGACGAAACCGCGCATCTTCGCTTCCTTCACGATCGCCAGGAACGGCATGCGTTCGAACTTCAACACGCCAAGTATCAGCCAGCCGGAGCTTTGCGCCATGGCCTCGGTCAGCAGGACTCCGGGCATGATCGGAAAGCCCGGGAAATGCCCCTCGAAGATGGTGTGCTTCTCGGGGATCTGGGCCTCGACCGTGATCGTCTTGTTCTCGATGTTGAGGTCGACGATGCGATCGATCAGTTGAAAATAGTCGAGTTGCATAGCAGGCGACTTAGGAGGCCGTGCCGGCGCCCGCGTTCTTGGCTGCGACCAGCTCGTCGATGCGGTCGGCGAGATTTTTCAGGACGAAGTACTGTTCGGTGGTGGCCTTGCCGTCGTTGACCTCCTGGGTCCACTTTTCCAGCGGCATCTTGATTCCAAACGCCTTGTCGATGGCAAAGGCAATGTCGAGGAAGTCCAGGCTGTCGATCCCGAGATCGTCGATGGCATGGCTCTCCGGCTTGATCGTATCGCGCGGAATGTCGCAGGTCTCAGCGATGATGTTGGCGATCTGATCGAATGTTGAGGACATCATTAAGCCTTTGATATGCTGAGGATAATTCCGGTTGACGTGGGAGACGCAAGGACCCGTCGCCCCGGAATGCCCGCTTCCCTGATCCGGAGTCGAGTGCCCGTATAACGGAGCGTGGGCCTTTGTTCAATGGAGCTTGGCCGGCCCTCCGAAGCCGGAATCTGCCCTAAATTGCGGCCTTGGCGGAAATGGAAAAATCAGCCGCGCGGGATGGAGGATATCTGGGCGCAATCGCGGCGCCCCATCAGTACGCAATCCTGGGTGTTGCGCAATTCGGCAATGCTCATCGCCAGCCAGATGCCGATTGCGGTCAGCGCAACGGTGAAAGCAAAGGCCGCGAGATTGGCCAGCATGCGGCGGCGGAAATCGTCCGGTTCCTCCGGCCTGCGCTCGTAGCGCGAGAGGTCGTTCGTCTCGTGCGGTGTGTTATGCGGCGTGCGGCCGGGCGGCTTTGCCGAGGTACGCGGCCGGAATTTGACGACGCGATGGTCGTCATCCGAGCTGATGGGCCGCTGGGTTTTCACTGTTGTTGGTCCGAAGACATCTCCCGCTTCTTTTCTAGCACGGGTAGCGCTCGGCTCACAGCAAATGTTGACGTGACATCAACGTGATCGTCGCCTGCCTTGAAGCCCCCGGGCAGGGATTTTACCGCCTTCGCTGCCATGGCATAGTGGAACCCGTGAAGCCCGCGACCCCAGCGCCAAGGAGGCTTTGACCATGGCGAATGTCCGCGAACCCTACGTTCATCCGATTCCGATCCTGTCGCTGCGCCCGACCCAGATGACGGTGGGGATGCGCGAGGTAAAGGAAAAGCGCAAGCGGTGGCGTGAGCACAAATCGGCGAAGAAGCGCGCAGAACTGCTGGGCAAGCACATGATACCGGTCGTGCTTGGACCCGATGAGCGCTACTACGTGGTCGATCATCACCATCTGGCGCGCGCGCTGCACGATGAGGGCGTCAAGGACATCCTCGTTACCGTGATCGGCAATATCTCGATGGTCACTCGCGACGCCTTTTGGGGCGTGATGGACAACAAGCGCTGGTGCTATCCTTACGACTCCAAGGGGGAGCGCCGGCACTTCAAGGATATCCCGAAGTCGGTGGCCGATCTGAAGGACGATCCGTTCCGCAGCCTGGCGGGTGAACTGCGCCGCGCCGGCGGTTTTGCCAAGGACACCACGCCGTTCAGCGAATTCCTATGGGCCGATTTCCTGCGCCGCAGGCTGTCGCGCAAGATGGTGGAAGGCGATTTCGCCACGGCCATCGAGAAGGGCCTGGGGCTGGCAAAGAGTCATGACGCGATTTATCTGCCCGGCTGGTGCGGACCCGCGTCGGACGACTAGTTTCCTTTGGGTAGCCGGCCCATCAGGTAAAACTCGTCGTTCGGGCGCATCGCGGTGATGTTGGCCATGCGGTTCGACAGGGCGAAGAAGGCCGAAATCGCCGCGATGTCCCAGACGTCGTCATTGGAGAAGCCGTGAGCGGCGAGATCGGCAAAATCGCCCTCCGACACTTCTTCGGCCGAGCGGCTCACCTTCATGGCGAAGTCCAACATGGCGCGCTGGCGCGGTGTGATGTCGGCCTTGCGGTAGTTGACGGCGATCTGGTCGGCAATCAAGGGATTCTTGGCGCGGATGCGCAGGATCGCGCCATGCGCGATCACGCAGTACTGGCACTGGTTGGCGGCGCTGGTTGCTACCACGATCATCTCGCGCTCAGCCTTGGTCAGCCCGCTGTCTTTTTCCATCAGCGCGTCGTGATAGGCGAAAAATGCGCGGAATTCGTCGGGGCGGTAAGCAAGTGTCAGGAACACATTCGGCACGAAGCCGGATTTTTCCTGCACCGCCAGGATGCGGCTGCGGATATCCTCCGGCAGCTTGTCGAGGGACGGCGTCGGAAAGCGGTTGGCGGTCGGCTGCGTCATGAAGAAGGTCCCGGCTGGCTTTGCCGGGACCTTAATCGAATGCGCGCGTGGCGCAAGGCGTCTAGCGCAGCGGCTTCTTCAGCAGCGAGAAGCGGTCGGGATCGAGGCCCATCGAGGGCTGCAGCATCGGCGCCTCGACGGTACGCGGCTCGGGGGCGCGCGGTTCATAGCGCGGCTCCGGCGCGCGCGGCTCGAAAGACCGTTGCACGGGCGAGAAGCTCGGATCGTTCGTGGCCTCGCGCTGGGAGGTCGCGCCGCGCCAGCGTTCCAGAACGGCGCTGACGAAATGCGTGTCATGTCCGGCGGACACCGACGGCACGGTGCGGATCGTCGCCTCGCTGCGCGGCAGCTGATGCGGCGGCACCTCCTTGAAGCGCAGCCGCGTCGGCAGTGCCACGCCTTCGCCGAAGGCCAGCACTTCACGGGTGCCGAGCGAGGGCACGAAGGACAACAGGTTCGCCGCCGCGTCCGAGACCGCCGAGCGCAGCAGCGCCTGGTCGCGGTCGTTGGCAAGACGCATCGAGAACAATGTGTTGCACTGGGAGATGATGGTGGCGTCGAGCTCGGCCGGCCGCTGGGTGATGAGGCCGAGATAGACGCCGTATTTGCGGCCTTCCTTGGCGATGCGCGAGATCGCCTTGCGGGTCGGGCCGAAGCCGATATTGCGGTCCGCCGAGGCATAGCGGTGCGCTTCTTCGCAGATGAACAACAGCGGCGAGACGCCGTCGCTCCACAGGCCGAAATCGAACGCCATACGGCAGAGCACCGACACCACGCTGTCCACGACTTCCGCCGGGAAGCCGGCCAGCTGCATCACCGTCATCGGCCGGCCATTGGCCGGCAGACGGAACAGATGGCTGATCACTTCGGCCATGGTGTCGCCGCCGACATTCGCATTGTCGAACATGAAGGCGTAGCGCGGATCGTTCTTCACGGTGTCGATGCGCGAGATCAGCTTGTGATAGATGATGCGCGAGGAGCGGTTCTCCAGCTTGCCCATGCGCTCGTCGATCAGCGAAACCAGGTCCTGCAGCCGGTACGGCACCGGCGTATCGACGGTGAAGCCGACCTGCTTGGGGTCGACGCGCTTCAGCCCGATGCGGTCGGCGTTCTGGTACTGGGTGTAGATGCCCTTCGCCAGCGGAATCACTTCGGCGAGGATGTCGAGTTCCTCGGGCACGCCGGGGCGGCCGGCGAACAGAACGTCGACGATTTCCTCGAAGTTGAAAAGCCAGAACGGCAGTTTCAGGTTGCGCGGGTTGAGCACGATCGCCTTGTCGCCAAAGCAGCGGCCATACTCGTTGTGGACATCGAGCAGGAACAGACGCAGGTTGGGGCGCGCTTTCAGGATTTCATTGAGCAGCAGCGACACGCCGGTCGACTTGCCGACGCCGGTCGATCCCAGAATGGCAAAATGCTTGGACAGCATTTCCTCGACGTCGACATAGGCGACGACCGAGCGGTCCTGCTGCAGCGTCCCGACATTGATCTGGTCCGCGCCGCTGGGCGCGTAGACGGTACGCAGCTCCTGGGCGGTGATGAGGTCGACGGCGTCGCCGATGGTCGGATAGTTCGTGACGCCGCGCTGGAATTTCGGCCGATCGCCCGAGAGGATTTCGCCGAGCAGGTCGACGCCGGCGCTGGCGATGTAATTGTCCGACGTCGGCACATCCTCGGTCGTCACGTCGGTGATCATGGCGACGATGGTCGAGGACGCGCAGCGGATCGAGACGAAGCGGCCGACGGTGGCGCGCATTTCCGGCATGGGCATGTGGCTGGTCGCCAGCAGGCCGACCCGGGCCAGCGAACCGCGCACGGAGATCACACGTCCAAAGGATGTCACAGCGATAAACCTGATTGTTTCCGGAATAATGTCCTCGTCATTATCCGGTTACGGACTGGACAAATTGTTAAGCCGGACGGATTCCTTCAAATCAACTCGTTTGCCATCGTCCGCGGCCACGACCGGCCATCGCACGCCAGCCCGCGCAATCTGCCGCAAAAACTGCAGGTTTTTTGGCTCATTTCCAGGCTGGCGCGGCCATTAACGACTTGTTCACTACCGGCCAACGCCACGGTGCAATAAATGGCGATGGGCCGTGCCTCGCGCCGCGAGATGTTAACTTTCCTGAAACCTTTAACCCGCCGCTAACCGCAAGTCCTAACGCCACTTCCATTCGGCGACCGAAATCGCGCGGCTGATGCGACGTGAGCGCGACAAGGCTGTCGCCGCGGCCTGACCTGTTCTCAGGCCCGTGCATTGGCTTGCGCGCGCAGCGCATGCCCGCGTCATTGACTTCAGCAAGACCGACAGCCTAATTTTTCACAGAATGATTTAGCCGCCGGGGACAAGCCCGTTACCGGCCAACAAGAAACCGGGCAGGGTGGAACGCGATGATCCGCGGCATCGAGCTTTGAGCGAGACTGCGCGCCCCTCCGCGCTGGCCCCGTTCCGCATCCGGAATTACCGCTTTCAGTGGCCGGCCGATCTGCTCACGTCATGGGCGTTCGAGATGGAGCAGCTCATCCTCGGCTGGTACGTGCTGGTCGAGACCGGCTCGGTGCTGCTGCTCACCCTGTACGCTTCCCTCGGCTATGTCGGCGCGCTGATTGCGCCGATGCTCGGCGTGGTCGGCGACCGCATCGGCCATCGCGATCTCCTGGCGATGATGCGCGCGACCTATGCGGTACTGGCGATGACGCTATTGACGCTGGTCCTGACCCGCACGTTGAGCCCGTCCTACGTCTTCGTCATTGCGGTCCTGATGGGTCTGGTGCGGCCGTCCGACCTCGGCGTGCGCGGCGCGCTGGTTGCGACCATCATGCCGCATGATCTCCTGATCGGCGCCATCAGCGTATCCCGCACTACGATGGACACCGCGCGCATCGCAGGCGCGCTTTCCGGCGCCGGACTGTTCGCGGCACTCGGCATGGGCGTCGCCTATGCCGTGATCGTCAGCCTCTATCTTGCCGCGATGCTGCTGACGTTGTGCGTGGTCTCGCCGAGGAAGCCGCATCCAGTGACAGACGCCGCAGGCGAGGTGCTGCGCGTCTCGCCGATGCGCGATCTGAAGGAAGGCGTCAGCTACATCTGGTCGACGCCGCGGATGCAGGCGGTGATGTGGGTTGCCTTTCTCGTCAATCTGACCGCCTATCCGCTCTCGAACGGGCTGTTGCCCTACATCGCAAAGGCGATCTACGGCACCAACCAGACCGGGCTCGGCTATCTCTCGGCGAGCTTTGCGGTCGGCTCGCTGGCCGGCTCGCTCGTGCTCAGCGTGATGGGCGGCGTTCGCGTCGCGCGGCTGATGGTGGCGTCAACCGTGGCGTGGTACGCGGCGCTCCTGGTATTCGTGCAGATGCAGACCATACCGACGGCGATCGTCTGGCTGTTGCTGACCGGCTTTTGCCAGAGCCTCTCCATGATCTCGGTCGCGGTCATCCTGATGCGCGCGGCCAGCGAGCATTTTCGCGGCCGGGTGATGGGCGTGCGCATGATGGTGATCTACGGCCTGCCGCTCGGGCTGCTCACGGCCGGCAGCCTGATCGAGGAGATCGGCTTTGCCACCACGGGGACGCTCTATGCGGCGACGGGCATTACGATGACGCTGGCCATCGTCGCGCATTGGCGCGCCGATCTCTGGCCCGTGCATGCGCCGGCCAATGCGCGGTAGCATCAAGTCAGGTCATTGCATTGGGCTGGAGGTCGTATCCTTCCACAGCAGGGATCTGGCATAGGTGTAGCCCGCGTCGAGCACGAACCACAGGGCCAGGAACGCCAGACATTCGCGCGCAAAACCCCATCCCCTGAAATACAGCGAGGCAATGACGAAGGACACCAGCAGGGGCGGCGCCTGAACCGAGAGCAGAGTGCGCAGGGAGGAATTGCGAAGCAGCGTATACATCGAAAATCTCCTGGGGTGAGCTGGATCGAGATTGCGGTGACTACTTGCCCTTCTTGTTGTCCGTCTTGCCTTGATCGTCCTTGTCTTCGCGACCGGGCGGATCGTAGGGGTCCTTCTCGGTCGTCCTGAGAACGCGGTAGCGGCGGCCTTTCGGCGAGACGAATACCCGCTCCGAAACCACGGATTCAGGATTCGGCAAGCCGGGATTCGGTGTCTTGCCGGATTGTGGCGTTTCGCGTGGGGGCCCGCGACGGCTCTTGCGCTTTGCCATTGCCGATCCTGTTCACGGCTAGGGCTCGAATACGATCTTCGTGACCGGATGGATTTCCCAAACGACCGGCATCTTGGGACGAAGTGTCTGTGGCCCGGGACGGCCGCCATGCGCATGGCTTGCGTCCCAGAACAGCGATCCCTCGATTTCGATCTCAATCGGCGGATCGTAAAAATCATAGGATGTTCCGGGCAATCCGTCGCCGAAATACTCGAAATAGGCACTCCGCGCCGTGTCGAGTTTCTCGAACGCGCCGCTGTTGCGCGGCGGCAGCCCGGAAATTTCTGCGGTCATGTATTTGGCGGCCTTGCTGGGATCGCGGCCAATGATCAAGTGGAAATCATTGTCGTCCTCATGGCTTGCGGCGTAGAGAAACGCCTTGACGCGAACGTTTCGCTTCTCCTCGTCGACGCGACCACTGCCTGCGGTCGTAGGAATATCCATATTCACCATGGCGTCATGGTCTTCGAAGCTGTCGATCAGGTCGTTGACGTCGTTGAATGTTTCCATCGGTGCATCGGCGATCGACAGTTTCGCGGCCTTGCGGGACGTGCCCCTGAACTTGTTGTCGGGCGGCGCCGGCCGCGGCACCGCAAGAGGAAGAATAGCGGCAGCGTGGAGCGGCGGGTCGTACTCGTCGACTTCCAGCGTGCGCAGGATCCGTATCTGGCGCGCTGCTCCCGGAGCGGGCACCGCCGCGGGAGCGGGCGCCTGTGTTCCACGAATGACCGCGCCGGTCCGTGGCACGAGGGTCATTTCGACCAGAACGTTCCTGGGATCAGGGAGCCGTTCTTCCCGACGTGGGCCGTGAGTGGGCATGGAGCGCCTCCGCGAGCCGATGAGTCAGAACTAGCAAAGGAAATCACACTCAACCTTCGCTTGCAACCGCAGCAGAGCGTCATCGACCGTGAGGCTCGCAAATATTCAGACGGCTTGCGCAGTAGCCGCGGTCGCAAGCCTCGTCCTGAAGAACGCCAGAATCTCGTCGCGCGCGGCGATGGTCGGCTGGCCGGCCTGATCGATCAGATGCTGGGTGACGACGCTATGCGGGTAGGGGACGTGGCGGGCGAAGAACGGCGACACGTCGCTGTTCGCCGCTTCGTCCGGCAGTTCGCGCCCGACAAAACGATCACCTAGCGCCGCCGCATAGGCGGCAAAGCGCTCGGCGCGGCAGATCCTGTCGCCCTTGAAGCGGTAGGCTAGCACGGTGAGGTCTTCGCGATCGAGCCGCTCGCGCACCGCGGCGAGTTCGTCCGGGGCGATCTCGAGGCCATCTGGCTCGCGCAGCGGCAGCGACGGCTGCGACAGCACCGGCGCCAGCATTGCCGGCTCCAGCATCATGGTCAGCGCAAAATTGCCGGTGAAGCACATGCCGATGGCGCCGACGCCGGGTCCGCCGCATTCGCTGTGGGCCAGCCGCGCCAGCGCGCGCAGCCATTGCGTCACGGGACTCGAGACGTTGGCGGCCATGGCGCGGAATTCGGCGCTCATGCAGGCGCGCTGGAATACTGCGGCGCCTTCCTCGACGTCGGGCACCGCACCGTCGCGTCCGAACAGGGAGGGCATATAGACGGTGAACCCGGCATCGCGCACCCAGCGGGCGAAGCGCGCGACATGCGGGCTGATGCCCGGCATCTCCGTCATCACGATGACGGCAGGTCCGGTGCCCGCGACATGGACGCGCTTGGTCGCTTCATTCAGGGAGATGTCGCGGCGCACAAAGTCCTCCAGCGGGTCGTCCACCTTCATACTGCGTGCGTGCATGGCGCCGGTGTTGCTCATTGCTTCTGTCCCTGTTGAGTCCATATTATGAACTCAGACTTGTACAGGCTAAATCCAGAAAAGCAACTCAGAAGATGGATGCCATGACCGATGCCCCCGTGATCCGGCGCTCGCCGGTCAAGCCCAGCGACTGCAACCTGGCGCGCAGCTTCGAGCTGATCGGCGACCGCTGGACGCTGCTGATCCTGCGCTCGGCGATGTATGGGGTGCGGCGGTTCGACGATTTCCAGGCGGAGCTCGAGGTGCCCCGCAGCGTGCTCAGTGCGCGCCTGGCGGCGCTGGTCGACGCCGGCATCATGGAGCGGCGCGAATATCGCGAGGAGGGGCAGCGCGCACGCATCGAATATCCCGTGACAAAGATGGGCGCCCAGCTCGGCCTGCCGTTCTTCGCCATGACCGCATGGGGCGACAAATGGCTTGGCGAGGGCGAGCCGCATTTCGGTCTGCGGTCGCGCGCGAACGGCCAGAAGCTCAGGGCGGCGCTGGTCGATGAGCGCGGCAAGCCGGTGAAGCCGCAGGATGTTCAGTACGTCGTGGACGACAAGGTGTGGCCGCCGGAAGAAGACAAGGCGCGGCGCAAGTCCGGCTGATCAGCCGTTGGCGGATGTTTTTCCGCGGCCGTTGCCTTTGCGGTCGTCCCGTTCCATACAGTTGAAATGACAAAGCCGTTGCTGGGCCGCAGCATCAACCGCCTGGAAGACGAGCGCTTCGTGCGGGGGCGCGGACGCTATGTCGCCGACTTGCCCATGCTAAATGCGCTGCATGGCGTCGTCATCCGCTCGCCCCATGCGCATGCGCGCATAAGGAGCGTCGATGTCGATGCCGCGCGCAGGATTCCCGGTGTTGCGGCCGTTCTCACCGGCGACGATCTGGCGGCAGACCGGATCGGGCCGCTGCCGTGCGGGGCGACCAACATCGCCATGGCAAAACCGCTCATTGTCCCGCCTTGCCATGCGCTGGCACGCGAGGCCGTCCGCTACGTCGGCGAGCCCGTTGCGTTTGCGGTGGCGCAAAGCGCGGAGGCCGCGCGCGACGCAGCGGAGGCCGTTGCCGTCGAGTATGAGCCGCTTACGCCGGTGATCTCTCTGGCAGAAGCCGTATCGCCGGAAAGTCTCGCGATCTGGCCGGAGGCCGCCGGCAATATTGCCTTCGTCTATGACCGCGGCGGGATGGAGCAGGTACAGGCTGCGATCCGCGCCGCCGCCCATGTCGTCGAATGCGAGCTGGTGAACAACCGCGTGGTGGCCGCATCGCTGGAGACACGCGGGGCGCTTGGCGAATACGATCCCTCGAGCGGCCGCTTGCACCTGACCGCCTCGGCCGCCGGCGCGCACGCAATCCGCGATCAGCTGGCCGGCTCCGTCTTCCGCATCCCCCGCGACAAACTGCGCGTCAGCATTCCCGACGTCGGCGGCGGTTTCGGGATGAAGAACGTGCTCTATCCGGAATGGGTGCTGGTGTTGTGGGCCGCGCGCCGCCTCAACCGTCCGGTGCAATGGATCGGCGAGCGCAACGAGGAATTTCTCGGCTCCGTGCACGGCCGCGACAGTCTTGTTCGTGCGTGCCTTGCACTCGATGCGGATGGCAGGTTCCTTGCGCTCGAAGCAAACGTTCTCGCCGATATGGGCGCCTACGTCTCGACGGTGGCGCCGGTCGTGCCGACCATGGCCATGGGCAGCGCGATGGGCGGTGTCTACGACATCCCGCTGATTGCATTCCAGACCAAAGGCGTCTTCACCAATACGACGCCGGTCGACGCCTATCGCGGCGCCGGCAAACCCGAGGCGAACTATCTGATCGAGCGCTGCATCGACATGGCAGCCGCGAAGTTCGGCATGGACGCGCTGAAACTGCGGCGCAAGAACATCGTCCGCCGTTTTCCGCATCGCTCGGCGATGGGGCTTTCGATCGAGCAGGGCAGCTTTGGCCACGCGATCGAGCTCGCGATCAAGGCTGCGGACGGTTTCAAGGCGCGCCAGCGGGAGTCGCGCAAGCAGGGCAGGTTGCGCGGCATCGGCTATGCCTGCTTTCTCGAAACCGCGCGCGGCCAGCCCAACGAGGTTGCCGAGCTGCAGGTGACCGAAGAGGGGCACATCGACATCAAAGTCGGCACGCATTCGAGCGGCCAGAGCCATGAGACGACCTACGCACAGATCGCGGCAGACAGCCTCGGTCTGCCGGTCGGGCTGTTCCAGTTCCGGCAGGGCGACACCGACGACCTCGACAGCGGCGGCGGACACGGCGGCGCGCGCTCCATGCACCAGGGCGGCACGGCCGTGCTGATGGCGGCCGAAGGGCTGATCGACAATGCGCGGCGGCTGGCTGCGCGCCTGCTGCAGACCGGCGTCGAAAGCGTCCGCTACGAAGCGGGCATGTTGCGCATCGCGGCGAGCGGACAGGAGATCAGCCTGGAGGAGGTGGCGCGTTTGTCTTACGAGACGCCAAGCGACGACATAGCGCCGGGCCTTGCGCACAAGGCAACGCATCTCTGCGACCGCTACACCTTTCCGAACGGCTGCCACCTCGCCGAGGTCGAGATCGATGCTGAGACGGGCGAGGTGACGCTCGACCGCTACGTCATCTTCGACGATTTCGGCCGCCTGCTCGATCCGCGCCTGACGCTGGGTCAGGTCCATGGCGGCGTGGTGCAGGGCATCGGCCAGGCCCTGTTTGAACTGGCGGCGTACGAAACGGAGACCGGCCAGGTTCTCACGGGCTCGCTGATGGACTACGCGCTGCCGCGCGCCGGCGATATCCCCGCCTTCGAGGGCGCGCTGACGCCGGACTTTCCCAGCCGCGCCAACCGCCTCGGCGTCAAGGGCAGCGGCCAGGCCGGCGCCATCGCCTCACCCGCCACCATCATGAACGCTGTGATGAACGCGCTCGCGCCGCTCGGCGTCAGGCATCTCGACATGCCCGCAACGCCGGCGCGGGTGTGGGAAGCGATACGTAAGGCGCGAGATCAAGGCATCAGCGCGGGTCGATCGGCGTGAACGTTGATGCGCGCGCCTCGATGATTTCGCTGGCTGCAAAACACACATCCTCGCGGAAGCGACCTGCGATCACCTGAACGCCCACCGGCTGGCCTCTGGCAATCCCGGTCGGCACCGCCAGCGACGGAAAGCCAAGCGCCGGAATCGCCAGCAGCGAGCGCTGCGCGTCTATCAGCGCGCGGACCACAGCGTCATCCTCCTGATCCTGTCCGAAGCGGAAAGGCAATTGCGCCGATACAGGCAGGATGATGATCGGATACCGCTCCTGAAACAGCTGCCAGGCCCGGATGATGCCAAGCCGCTGCTCAAAGCAGGCCAGCACCCCGTCGCCGTCGAGCTCAGGGGCGTAGGCGATATGACAGTCGAGGTTATAGCGGCTCTTGGCATCGCCGAATTTGCGGATCAGAGGTGCGAGGGCCCGGCGCTCCTCATTGATGACGAGGCGATGCCAAACATCAGCCGCCTCGGCGAGTCTTGGCGGCGCAATCTCCTCCACGGCGAAACCGGCTTCCTCAAGCCATTTGCCGGCCTCCTTCACGGCGGCGATTACTTCTGGCGCCTCGTCGCCAAAGGGCGATGGCGCAATCGCTACCCCTACCGGATGGTTGAGCTCCGGCCCGTTCAGCGGAACGGGCATCCAGTTTCCGTCGCGCATGTCCGGCTGTGCCATCGCGGAAAACGCCAGGCGCACGTCCGCGACCGAGCGGGCAAGCGGTCCCTGCACGGACATCAATTGCGCCGTGATGGGGCGATCAGCCGTCGCGGACGGATTGAAGGCGGGAATTCGGCCCGGGGTAGGGCGCAGACCGGCGATGCCGCAGGCGTAGGCGGGATAGCGGATGGAGCCGCCGAAATCATTGCCGTGCGCGACAGCTCCCATGCCTGCAGCAACCGCTGAGGCCGCGCCACCGCTGGAGCCTCCCGGCGTCAGGTTCTTGTTCCAGGGATTATATGTCGCGCCGTGCAGGTCATTGTCGGTGAACCAGCGATGCGAGAAGGCAGGCGTATTGGTGCGACCGACAATGATGGCGCCGGCCTTGCGCAGATTCGCAACCACGGGGCTGTCGTCGGTCGCCATCACATTGCGGAATTCGACGACGCCGTTTGTAGTGGCGCAGCCGCGCTGGTCGACATTCACCTTGGTGGTGGTGGGCACGCCATGCAGCGGGCCGAGCCTATAACCCGTTCGCACGGCCGCGTCGGCTACGTCAGCGGCGGCCAATGCCTCCTCGGCAAGGACCTGCACGATCGCATTCAGCGCCGGATTGACCTGTGCGATGCGCCCGAGCGTGGACTGTACGGCTTCGCGGCTGGAAATTTTTCCTGACGCGATTGCGCGCGCGAGATCCGTCGCCGACCAACGCCACAACTCTGGCTTCATCTGTCCATCCCTCTCGGTCATCCGTGTGTCGGCGTCATCTCTGCGACAATAATAGGCTCGAGCCCGACTTGACAGGCGGAAATCGGCCTGTTGGTATTGACTAACTGGTTAGTCATGATGGGGTGGGAGCTTGGCTGGTCTGAACAATCGATTTCGGATTGCCGTCGACATCGGAGGCACGTTTACCGATATCGCGCTCCTGACCGACGCTGGCCTGATCCATCAGAGCAAGGTGTCGACAACGCCGGTTGACCCAAGTCTGGCCGTGATCGAGGGGGTGAGGCAGCTGCTCGCCGAGCTCGCGATCGCGCCCGAAGCAGTCGCGGAAGTGCTGCACGGCACCACGGTCGGCTCCAATACGATCCTGCAGCGCAAGGGAGCGCGCACCGGACTGATCACGACGCGAGGATTTCGCGACGTTCTCGAGATCGGCCGCATCCGCATGCCCGACATGTTCGATCTCACTTGGGACAAGCCGAAACCCCTTGTGCCGAGGCGACACCGCCTGGAGGTCGTGGAACGCATCGCCGCTGACGGAACGATAGTCGAGCCGCTCTCGGAAACGAGCGTGATCGC
>DASWVJ010000295.1:0-4444 GCA_036406295.1 Bradyrhizobium sp. | reverse complement strand
CCGAAGATATAGAAGCCGGTCCAGCTCGGAGCCATGGCAACCGGCGGCGGGGCCTTGGCGTAGGGGCGAGCCGCGAGGTCGGCCGCCAAGGCCGATCCGCCGAATGCCACCGTGGCGACCAGTGCGAGCGCCAATTTCTTCATTTTTGAACCCTCAAGCTGTTGCGTCCAATAGACGCGGGTGAAGTGCGTTTCGCACTGATTCCCCAAAGTCAGTGCTGCAACTATACGTGGTTCGGGCCAAAAAGCTGTTGCGGGGATGGCACAGTTGTAGGGAAACGGCGCTGGCTCAGAGCTGTTTTTCAACGCCAAAACGGCAGGAAAAGCCCGATTTCGCGCGGCTTCGGGGGCCAAGGGCCGAAAAGGCAAAACCCGTACCGCCCAGGCCGCGCGGTGGTTGGGGCCGGCGGAAATGGCCGCCTGCGCCGGGCGCCCTTCGCGCCGTGAGAACGAGAACGTGCATCTTGACGTCGTTCCGGGCGGCTCGAAAGAGCCGAATCCGGAACCTCGAGATTCCGACTTCGTGCTTCGCACGCCCCGGAATGACGAAGCTGAGCGCCGCGCCTCACACGTCCAGCAGATCGTCGCTGGCGAATTCCGCCTTGTCGGAGATGAACGCGAACCGCGCCTCGGCCTTGGTCCCCATCAGCCGTTCCACGGAATCGGCGGTGCCCTCGCGGTCGTCGGCGAGCAGCACGACGCGCAGCAGCGTGCGCTTGGCCGGGTCCATGGTGGTTTCTTTCAGCTGCGCCGGCATCATCTCGCCAAGGCCCTTGAAGCGGCTCACCTCGACCTTGGCGTTGGCGTTGAACTCGCTCTTCATCAGCGCGTCCTTGTGCGCGTCGTCGCGGGCATAGACGGACTTGCTGCTGTGGGTAAGCTTGTAGAGCGGCGGCACCGCCAGGTAGAGATGGCCCTCGTCGATCAGCCGCGGCATCTGCCGGTAGAAGAAGGTGATCAGCAGCGAAGCGATATGGGCGCCGTCGACGTCGGCGTCGGTCATGATGATGATGCGCGAGTAACGCAGGTCTTCCTGACGATAATGCGCGCCGGTGCCGCAGCCGATCGCCTGCATCAGGTCGGCGAGCTGCGCATTCGCGACGAGCTTGTCCTTGCTTGCGGAGGCGACGTTGAGAATCTTGCCCTTCAGCGGCAGGATCGCCTGCGTTTTGCGGTCGCGCGCCTGCTTGGCGCTGCCGCCGGCCGAGTCGCCCTCGACGATGAAGAGCTCCGAGCCCTCATGGGCGCTGTTGGTGCAGTCGGCGAGCTTTCCCGGCAGGCGCAGTTTCTTCACCGCGGTCTTGCGCGAGATTTCCTTCTCCGCGCGGCGGCGCAGCCGCTCCTCGGCCCGCTCGACGACGAAATCGAGCAGCTTGTTGGCCTGCACGGGATTGCCGGACAGCCAGTGATCGAAGGGGTCCTTGATCGCCTGTTCGACGATGCGCTGGGCTTCGGCCGTGGCGAGACGGTCCTTGGTCTGGCCCTGGAATTCCGGCTCGCGCACGAACACGCTCAGCATGATGGCCGCGCCGGCCATCACGTCATCCGAAGTGACCGACACGGCGCGCTTGCCCTGGTTGACGCGCTCGGCATGGTCCTTCAGGCCGCGCAGCAGTGCGCTGCGCAGGCCGGATTCGTGCGTGCCGCCGTCAGGCGTCGGCACCGTGTTGCAGTAGGAGGAGAGGAAACCGTCAGCGTCCGCGGTCCAGGCGACCGCCCATTCGCAGGCGCCGTGCGCGCCGTTGCGCCCCGATTTGCCGGAGAAGATGTCCGGATGCACCAGCGTGTCGGCGTGGATCGCGGCAGCCAGATAATCTTTCAAGCCGCCGGGGAAGTGGAACGTGTCCTCGGCGGGAACGTCCTCGATGCCCTTGAGCAGTTCCTGCGCGCACTTCCAGCGGATTTCGACGCCGCCGAACAGATAGGCCTTCGAGCGCGTCATCTTGAACAGGCGCTGCGGCTTGAAGGTCGCTTTCGCACCGAAGATGTCGGCGTCCGGCTTGAAGCGGATGCGGGTGCCGCGGCGGTTGTTGATCTTGCCGAGGTCCTCGAGCTTGCCCTTGGGATGGCCGCGCTCGAAGCTCATGCGATAGAGCTTTTGGCTGCGTGCGACCTCGACCTCAAGGCGCGAGGACAGCGCATTCACCACGGAGACGCCGACGCCGTGCAGGCCGCCGGAAGTCTCGTAGACCTTGGAGTCGAATTTGCCGCCGGAATGCAGCGTGCACATGATGACTTCGAGCGCCGACTTCTTCGGGAATTTGGGATGGGGATCGACGGGGATGCCGCGGCCGTTGTCGGTGACGGTGAGGAAGCCGTCGGCGGACAGTTCCACCTCGATGAACGTGGCGTGTCCCGCCAACGCCTCGTCCATGGAGTTGTCGATGACTTCGGCGAACAGGTGATGCAGCGCCTTCTCGTCGGTGCCGCCGATATACATGCCGGGCCGCCGGCGGACCGGTTCGAGGCCTTCCAGGACCTCGATGTCGCGTGCGGTATAGGTGCCTTCGGCGCCGCTGCTGCGCGCAGCCACCTTGAGGTTGGCTTTGGTCTTGGGCTCGGGGCCGCCAAAGAGGTCATTTTCTTTGGACTTTGCCGATGATTTCAATGGCTTAGACATGGTTCTTCATATAGTGCGCGCAAACAGCGCCGCGAATCGGTTTCATCTGACTATGCCACGCCTAGGCTTAAAAAGTGACGGTTTGGGGCGTCCGGCTCGTTCACGGTCTGAGCCGGGCTTTGTGACTTGAAGTCCGCTAAGCGGTTGGCTTACCAAGGGAACCAGAGGGGCTTGAGGACATTTCGCCACAATGGAAGATTTCGCGCACTCGCTGGCCGATTTCGTGCGCGAGCATCAGCACTGGGCAGCTCCGGTCGTGCTGGTCCTGGCCTTCGGCGAGTCGCTGGCCTTCATTTCGCTCTTACTGCCCGCCTGGGGCGCGCTGATCGCAATCGGCGCGCTGATCGGGGTTTCCGGCATCAGCTTCTGGCCGGTATGGCTCGCCGGCGGCATCGGTGCGGCCCTCGGCGACTGGCTCTCCTACTGGCTCGGCAACAGGTACAAGGAGCACGTCGCGCAGATGTGGCCCCTGTCGAAATATCCGGAAATCCTGCCGCGCGGCGAAGCCTTCGTGCGCGACTGGGGCGTGCCGAGCATTTTTATCGGCCGATTCTTCGGACCGCTGCGGGCCTCGGTGCCGCTCGCAGCTGGCATTTTCGAAATGCCGTACTGGTCGTTCCAGATCGCCAATTTCGTCTCGGCGCTGCTGTGGTCGGCCGTGCTCTTGCTGTTCGGCGACGTGATCGCCCTCGTCATGCAGTGGATCTGGCGCAGCATCTGAGGCGCCGGCGGAATAAGGCTGGCGCGCAGGGGTTAGCCGCGGTGACAGGAGGAACGGCGCGGCCGTCGCATGACCGTCACCGCAATATCCTCAAGTCGTTGATAAATCTGAAAGCCTAAATCTGCGAAAAGCGGGCGGCTTGCGCAAGGCAGCCATCGTCTCTCTGGGAGGAAACCACATGGAACTGACACGACGTCATCTTTTGACCGGCGCTGCCGGAATAGCCGCCGCGCCCCTTCTGCCGGCCATTTCTGCCGATGCCGCTGCCCCCATGGCGGACAGGCAGGCGCCGAGCTTCTACCGCTACAAGGTCGGCGACGCTCAGGTGAACGTAATTTCCGACGGCGTGAATACCTTCCCGCTGGGTGATACTTTCGTCCTCAATGCCAAGAAGGACGAAGTGAATGCCGCGCTCGAAAAGGCGTTCATGCCCAAGGACAAGATGAGCATTCACTTCGCGCCGCTGGTGATCAATGCCGGCGGAAAGCTGATCGTGGTCGACACGGGCAACGGCCCCGGCGCCTTCGCCAGCAGCAAGGGCAATGTAGGTCAGTTCGCGAGCAACATGGCCGCTGCCGGCTTCGACCCGAAGTCGGTTGACATGGTTGTGATCTCGCACTTCCACGGCGATCACATCAACGGGCTGTTGACCGCGGACAACGTGCTGGCGTTTCCGAATGCCGAAGTGCTGGTGCCGGCAGTGGAGTGGAAATACTTCATGGATGACGGCGAGATGAGCAAGCAGACCTCCGAGCGCATGAAGGGCGTGTTCGCCAACGCCCGCCGCGTCTTCGATGCCGGCCTGAAGAAGAAAGTGACGCCCTACGAGCACGGCAAGGATGTCGCGCCGGGCCTGCAGGCCGTGGCGACGCTCGGCCACACGCCGGGTCACACCTCGTTCATCCTGTCGTCCGGCAGCGACAAGGTGTTCATCCAGTCCGACGTCACCAATCACCCGACCCTGTTCGTCACCAATCCGGGCTGGCACCTGATGTTCGACCAGGATCCGGCGATGGCGGAGACGACGCGGCGCAAGGTCTACGACATGCTGGTCGCCGACAAGATGCGCGTCCAGGGCTTCCACTATCCGTTCCCGGCCAGTGG
>DASWVJ010000294.1:0-12773 GCA_036406295.1 Bradyrhizobium sp. | reverse complement strand
CGCCGCGAGACCGGCAAGGGCACGCTGCTGTTCGTCGATGAGGTGCATCGCTTCAACCGCGCGCAGCAGGATTCATTCCTGCCTGTCATGGAAGACGGCACGGTGGTGCTGGTCGGCGCCACCACGGAAAACCCGTCCTTCGAACTCAACGCGGCGCTGCTCTCGCGCGCCCGCGTGCTGGTGTTCCACTCGCTCGATGCGGAGGCGATCGAAAAGCTGTTTGCGCATGCGGAGGTGATCGAGGGAAAAAAACTGCCGCTCGACGCCGAGGCGCGCGCGGCGCTCGCGCGGATGGCCGACGGCGACGGCCGCGCCGCGCTGACGCTGGCCGAGGAAGTCTGGCGCTCCGCGCGGAAAGACGAAGTCTTCAACGCCGCGCAGCTGCAGGACATCCTGCAGCGCCGCGCGCCGATCTACGACAAGTCCGCCGACGGCCACTACAACCTGATCTCCGCCCTGCACAAGTCGGTGCGCGGCTCTGATCCCGACGCTGCGCTGTATTATCTTGCGCGCATGCTCGACGCCGGCGAGGACCCGCTGTTCCTGGCGCGGCGCGTGGTGCGTATGGCGGTGGAGGACATCGGCCTGGCCGACCCGCAGGCGCTGGTCGTTGCCAATGCGGCAAAGGACGCCTTCGACTTTCTCGGCCATCCCGAGGGCGAGCTCGCCATCGCCCAGGCCGTGGTCTATTGCGCGACCGCGCCGAAATCGAACGCGGTCTATGCGGCCTTTGGCGCAGCGATGCGTACCGCGAAAGAGGCGGGCTCGCTGCTGCCGCCAAAACACATCCTCAACTCGCCGACCAAGCTGATGAAGACCGAAGGCTACGGCGCCGGATACGCATACGACCACGATGCGCCCGACGCCTTTTCGGGGCAGGATTATTTCCCGGAAGCGCTCGGCCGCCAGACCTTCTACGATCCGCCCGAGCGTGGTTTCGAGCGCGAGATCAGGAAGCGGCTGGAGTATTGGGCCAAGCTGCGCCGGGAGCGGGGCGGGAGCTAGGACTGACTGTCCTTCGTGCGCTTTCTCAATTCGGCGAAGGCGCGGCCCGCGAAGCGGCCGAGCTTGGTCGCCGTGGAGTCAAGTTCCTCAGCATGATTGGCGCGGCCGGCCTCGAACGCGGCGAACCAGCGGCGGAAGCGCGCGAGTTCATCCGACGGCAACTTTGAGACGGCTTCGGCGATCTCTTCGACTTTCATGGGTTCAAATATAGCACCTTTCGGCCCCGGTGCGGAGCCGGCGGCAGGCGCGACAAGATGTCGGCGGCTCCACCGGTCGTTATTTTCCAGCCTTCACGAACTCCAATATCTGGTCCGTCAGCCGGGTATCTGCGGTGTTGATCGCGTAGACTTCCGACATGTGGCTGTGCTGCGGCAGCATGAACGTTCTCGCGCAGCCATTCGGGCCCTTGCAGATCGCCTGCTTCGCCAGCTCGTATTGCTCGATGAAACGGGGCGGGTCGAGTTCGGCCGCCGATATCATCAATGGCGTCTTGCTCTCGACAAGTCCTTTCAACGAGGAGCGCTCGGCATAGCGTGAGGGATCGGAGCCGAAATAGGCGATCTCGGGGTCGCCGAGCGGCGAGCCGGTGAGGTCATAGATGCCGGACACCATGATGGCGCCGGCGAGCCCTCCGCCTTTCACCTGGTGCAGTTCCGGATGCGACACATAGCCCGCCACATGCACGGCGCCTGCGGATTGCCCCATCAAATAGATGCGCGCGGGGTCGCCGCCGTGCTCGGCGATCTTCCCGCTCACCCACTTCACGACGGAGGCGAGATCCTCCGCGCCGGCCGGCCAGGGCGAGGCGGGCGCCAGGCGATAGGTGGTGTTGACGCCGACAAAGCCGTTCTTCACCGCCCACAGCATGATGTTGTCGTAGAAGGGGCTGCCGGGCTGGCGCTTGTTGCCGCCGACGAACGCGCCGCCATGGACGTAGATCAGCACGGGGCGGTTACCCGCGCCTGTCTCGGGCGCGAAGACGTCGAGCAGGTTGCGTTCGGCAGGGCCGTATTTGACGTCGCGCTCGACCTTGATGCCCGCATACGGCTCCTTCTGCTGCATCGGCGCATAGAGCGCCGCCGTCTTCGGGGGATCGATGATGCGGCCAAGCTCGAGCAACTTCCAGGCGAGGTCTTCCGACATCGGGCCTTGCTGCGCCGATGCACTGGTCGCGAGGAGGACGGAAACGATCACAAGCCACGACTTCAACCCAACCATTCCGGCATTCTCCGTTTCTTGTCTTCCTGGCCCAGCATGGCCGATCCGGCGTGCGATTGGTACCGATTTTGCCGTGACGATTCGCCCCTTTTGCGCTAGGCAACGAGGCAAATCTGGAGCCATTGCATGAGCCGTCGCGACCGCGGACCGCGAGAGAAGTCGCGCCATCAGAATGACCGGGCGAGGGGCGACCGGGCCAACGGAGATCGGCAGAAGGGAGACCGGGGCGGGGCGCGGCCGCATCGCGCTGCGCCGAAAGGCGACCGTCCGCAGGGCTATCGGCCGGGCGGCAGCAAGCCGCCGCGCGTTGCCGAACCGCGCCGCGAGCGGCCGGCGCCTGTCCGGGCCGAGACCAAGCCGGAGCCGCAGCTTCCTACCAAAGTACAGACCGTGGTGGTGACCGCGGACGAGAACAACATGCGCGTCGACCGCTTCCTCGAAGCGCGCTTTCCCGGACTGTCATTCTCCCACATCCAGCGCATCGTCCGCAAAGGCGAGCTGCGCGTGAACGGTAAGCGAGCCGACAGCAAGGACCGGCTGGAGGAGGGGCAGAGCGTGCGCATCCCGCCGCTGCGTCTCGATACGCCCAAGGTGGCCGGTGTACTGTCGGAGGCCGAGCAAAAGACGCTTGCCGCGTTGAAGCAAATGACGCTGTTCGAGGACGACGATGTCCTCGTGCTGAACAAGCCGGTCGGCCTCGCCGTGCAGGGCGGCTCCGGTACCACGCGACACATCGATCAGATGCTGGAGGTGATGCGCGATGCCAAGGGACAAAAGCCGCGGCTGGTGCACCGGATCGACAAGGAAACCTCGGGCTGTCTCCTGGTGGCAAAGACACGCTTTGCTGCCACGCACCTGACCGGGGCGTTCCGCCATCGCTCGGCACGCAAGATCTATTGGGCGCTGGTGGCCGGCGTGCCCAAGCCGAAGCAGGGCCGCATCTCGACCTATCTGGCAAAGGAGGAGAGCGAGGACGACACCATCATGCGTATCGCCGAACATGGCGATGAGGGGGCAAGCCACGCGGTCACCTACTACGCCGTGGTCGAGACCGCCGCGCAGAAGCTTGCCTGGGTCTCACTGAAGCCAGTCACCGGCCGGACGCATCAATTGCGCGCCCATATGGCGCATATCGATCACGCCATCGTCGGCGATCCCAAATATTTCAATCGGCAGCAATGGGATTTGCCGGGCGGCCTGCAGAACCGGCTGCACCTCCTGGCGCGGCGTATCGTGATCCCGCATCCCCGTGGCGGCGTCATCGATGCTACCGCACCGTTGCCGCCGCATATGCAGCAGTCCTGGAATCTCCTGGGTTTCGACGCCAAGCGCTTCGATCCGATCGAAAATGCGCCCGAGGAGTGAGACGGCATTTGTCAAGCCTCGCGCGCAGCAATATCGATCAAAGCAGCGTCGTGTTCTTCGTGTAGCCTTGTGAACGCCGTTATTCGAAGGCCTCGCTCATGACCCGGAACTGGTTCTGCGCCGCGCTTCTCTCGTTTCTTGCTCTGTCGCCGGGTGCAGCGAAAGCCCAGGCGCTGACCTTCAAGGGCTGCAGCATCTACGCCTCGCCGGAAGCAGCTCCGATTTCCGATGCCGTCATCGTGACATCGGCGGGTGTTATCGCCGCCGTCGGCCGGGCGAGTGAAGTCCAGATTCCGCCCGATGCGCGCGTGATCGATTGCGCCGGCAAGACCGTTGTCGCCGGCTTCTGGAACAGCCACGTCCATTTCACGGAAGCTCCGTGGCGGGGAGCCGCCAACGCGCCAGCTGCGCCACTCACCACACATATGCAGATGATGCTGACGCGATGGGGCTTTACGACGGTGTGGGATCTCGGCTCGAATCCGGCCGATCTACTGCCGTTGCGCCAACGCATCAACGCGGGCGAAGTGCCCGGCCCCAATATTCTCTTTGCGGGCAGCATCTTCCCCAAGGATGGTCATCCAATCTACCTGCCGGCCGAAATGCAGCTCCCCGAGGCCGCCACGCCTGAACGGGCCGCGCAGCTGGCGCGGACCTACGCGCAGATGGGCCTCGACAGCGTCAAGCTGTTCACCGGCTCCTACAAGGGGGAGGACAAGCCGGTCGTCAACATGGATGCGGCTATTGCCAAGGCGGCAGTCGACGTCGCCCATGCGACAGGCAGGCCAGTGTTCGCCCACCCGCAAAATACCGCCGGCATTGACGCCGTGATCGCGGCCGGGGTTGACGTCATGGCACACACGGTCACCAGGCAGCCCGCCTACACGGCGGAACAGCTCGCGCACTTCAAGCAGCAGAACATTGCGCTGATCCCGACCTTGACGGTGCTCGCCAAGTTGCCCGTGCCGCCGGCGGTCAGCGCTCGCATCATCGACAACATCGTCGGCCAGCTCAAAGGTTTTGCCGACAATGGCGGGACCGTCCTGTTCGGCACCGACGTCGGCTTCACACAGATTTACGACACTACGCTTGAATACGAACTGATGCACCGCGCACTCGACGAACGGCAGGTTCTGGCCTCGCTCACCACCAATCCCGCAACCTATTTCAAGGCTGCGAAGAAGGGCAGGGTGGAGCAGGGCTATGATGCCGATCTGGTCGTGCTCGACGGCGATCCCATCGCCGATGTGCGCAACCTCGCCAGGGTCGCCGCCACCATCCGCGCCGGGCAGGTCATCTATCAGAGGCCGTGACGCGCGCGCTGGGGGTGAGGCGCGACTCGGAGTCAGTTGCAGGACATATCAACTCAAGTCTGACTCAAGTCCCGGTTTTGATCCGGGTCAATTCCGAATTTGATCCAGATCAAACTGAACGTTAAGCCTTGGCAAATCGTTCACAGCTAGAATCAGCTCGCTCGTTCGCAGGAAGCCTGTGCCGGTTTCGGAAATTCCCGGCAGCGGCGCTTTCGCATGATCGCTGAGCTTGCATGCTTCGTGCAACGGCGCACGAAGACGTCCCGCCAATTCAATATTCGCACCGCGAATACGAGGCCTGCTGCCGACAGCGCCGCCAGCAACAGAGGAAAAACGAACGTGCGTCTCAGAATTGGAGTTGTGCTCCCGTCGATCATCTCGGCGATGGCTATCATCGCAGTCGTCTCCGCAGGATTGGCCGCCCATGAAGCGTTCGTGCGGCGCGAAGAATCCGACGCCTTCCTCAAGGTCAACCGGATCTCACAGCTGTTGCTGCGGAGCGCCGGCCAATGGGCGGTGGAGCGTGGGCTGACCAATGGGGCGCTGAAATCGCCCGATCTGGTGCCGGCGGAACGTCGTGCGGAGATTGCCAGGACGCGAGCGGTCGCCGATGAGGCGTTTCGCGAGGCCGCGACGCTCCTTCGAGCGGTCCCGGCCATGAAGGGCGCCGAGACGAAAGTCGCGGACGCCGAAAAGGCTGTCCAGGCGTTCGTGGCTTTCCGCAGCAATGTCGACCAAAGCCTTGGCAAGCCTGCGACGGAACGGCCGTCCAACGTCATCGAGGGTTTTTTTCCAGAGATCACCGGCTTGATTGAAGTCGCCGGAAATAAATTGCGCTTGACGCTGGAGACGTTGACCAGCCCGCCCACGACGACCTTGTCCCAACTCGCTACCTACCGGCATCTGGCAGCTCAAATGGCGGAGAATGCGGGAAGGGAGCGCGCCCTGCTTAACGGCGTGATCTCCTCGCGCACCAAACTCACCGCGGACAAGCTGCGGCATGTTTTGGGCGCCCGTGGTCAGGTGGAGCTTGCCTGGGACACCATCTCGGCGATGCGTCAGCGCAGTGGCACCCCCAGCAAGATCGTCGATGCTATCGCAGGCGTTGATGCCGAGTATTTCGGCAAATATGGCGAGACCCGCAATGCTGTCTTGGCCGCAGCCGAAACCGGCGACTACAGGATCTCAGGCAGCGAGTATATGTCGCGCGCGACGACAGCGATCAACTCCATCCTCAGGCTGGCGGAAGCGATCGGCGACGTCGCTGATCGGGAGGCGGCAGGTGAAGCTTCGAAGGGTGCAACCGCCTTTGCCGTCAACGGCGCCGTGCTGCTTGCCAGCATCGGCCTTGCGCTGGTGAGCTTCTGGGTCGCCTTCCGCCGCATCGTCAGACCGCTGTCCGGATTGACGAAGGGCATGAAGGAATTGGCCGACGGCAATTTCAGCGTGGTCCTTCCCGGACTTGGCCGCAAGGATGAAATCGGCGACATGGCGCATGCGGTCGAGACCTTCAAGGTCAAGGCCGAGGAGAAAGCGCGCCAGGAGGCAGAGGCAAAGATGAAGCGGGATCAGATCGCCGCGCAGCAGCGAAAGGCGGACATGGCCAGGCTTGCCGATGAGTTCGAGCATGCCGTAGGCGAGATCGTCGAGACGGTGTTTTCCGCCTCGACCGAACTTGAGGCCTCGGCCGGCACGCTGGCCGCAACGGCCGACCGCTCCCAGGAACTCGCCAGCATGGTTGCGGCGGCTTCGGGGGAGGCATCGTCGAATGTCCAGTCGGTGGCGTCGGCGACTGAGGAACTGTCGTCTTCGATTTCCGAGATCAGCCGCCAGGTGCAGGAATCGGCACGCGTAGCCGGCGAAGCGGTCGAGCAGGCGCGCTCGACGACCGGCCGCGTCGCCGAACTGTCGGCAGCCGCGGCCCGCATCGGCGATGTCGTCGAGTTGATCAATACGATCGCGGGACAGACCAACCTGCTTGCCCTGAACGCGACGATCGAGGCCGCTCGCGCCGGTGACGCCGGCCGGGGCTTTGCCGTGGTTGCTTCCGAAGTGAAGGCGCTGGCCGAACAGACGGCAAAGGCGACTGGGGAAATCGGCCAGCAGGTTGCAGGCATTCAGACTGCGACCCAGGACTCGGTCGGTGCGATCAAGCAAATCGGCGTCACCATCGGCAGACTGTCGGAAATCTCCTCGACGATCGCGGCTGCGGTGGAAGAGCAGGGCGCGGCGACGCAGGAGATTGCCCGCAACGTGCAGCAGGCGGCGCAGGGAACGCAACAGGTCTCCGGCAATGTGGCGGATGTTCAGCACGGCGCAGCGGAGACTGGTTCGGCATCATCGCAGATACTGTCCGCGGCGCAGTCGCTGTCCGGCGACAGTGGCCGTCTGAAGCAGGAGGTCGCCAAGTTTCTCAATTCGGTGAGGGCCGCCTGACCGGTACCGATCAGCGGATCAGGTCCTGGCAATCTGAGCCTGACCGGCGCGGCTGCGGTCAGTCACGCCGCCAGTTCCCTACGACGTGAAGAGGAAGGTGCTTGCGCTTTTGTCCTGCCGTCACGAAATAAACGGCATGAAGAGGTATTTGAGATATTGCTGCATTGTCATCTTCGCGCTGAGCGCGGGAAGCGCGCTCGCGCAGATGATTCCGCCGGGCAGCTCGCAGTTCAACCCGCCGCCGCCTGCACCGCCGCCGCCACCCAAGATCGAGGTGCCGGCGATCCCCAAGATGGGCGAACTGCCGCAGCGCTCCTACGCGCCGACGGCGCCGCGAAAATCCTTCGGCGATCGGATCAGAAAGTGCCTCGACGACGCCGCCGCATCCGGCCTCGGCCCCAACGAGCGTGCGACGTATTCGCGCAACTGCGCCACGCGATAAAACGGCGCGCGGCCCTAGCTCAGCGAGAGCGAGACCGCAAGCGCCTGCGCCTCCGGGACGACATCATGGCTGTAGAGCTTCTTGCGGAATTCCGCGTGCGCCTTGATCTCGGCGTCACGGACGCCGAGATCGGCGTAGGCTGAATCGTAGCGCATGCCGTTCTCGCGGGCGCCGCGCTGGACCGCGGCGACGCGCTCGCGCCGCAGGCGTTCATAGGCCAGCAGGGCCGGAGTTACGTTGGTCCGATCGGCCTTGGTGAGGATCGTCGCCAGCGCCATGCCATCCTCGATCGACTGGTTTGCGCCCTGGCCGAGATGGGGAAGCATCGGATGTGCGGCATCGCCGAGCAAAGTGAGGCGGCCGTTTGTCCAGACCGGCAGCGGCTCGCGGTCATAGAGCGCCCAGCGGAAGGTGTTTTGCACCTGGCTCAGCAAGGCTCCGATCCGCGAGTCCCAGCCTTCGAATTCCGCGCGAAGCATGTCGGGGTCGCCTGCTGCGGACCAGGACTCCTTCATCTCCGCGTCTGCCGGTACGAAGCCGACATAGTTGATCAGTTCGCCTGATCGCACCGGGAAGGTGAGGAAATGCCTGGATTTGCCGAGCCACATCAGCCAGCGGTCGGCCGGCCAGTCGGGAACGAGACGATGCGGCAGCACGCCGCGATAGGCGACGGAGCCGTGGAAGACCGGGCGGGACGGCGGCGCCACAAATCGCCTGAGTTCGGAGTGGATACCGTCGGCCGAGATCACGACATCGGCCACGGCTGAAGCGCCGTTGGCGAACAAGACCCGGGCCTTGTCTTCGGTTTGCTCGAATCCCGAAGCCCGGTGGCCGGTGCGCACCACCCCTTCAGGCAGCGCTTGCGCCAGCAATTCGACGAGATCGGCGCGATGCATTCCGAAGGTCGCATTCCATCCGGAAGCGTCGGTGACCTGAACGGCGGCGATCGGCGCGCCATCGTGGCGGAAATAGTGGGAGCCGGTGCCGACCCTGGCGCCGTATTTTTCCACTGCCGGCTCGAGGCCAAGCCGCTTCAGGTGGCGCACGCTGTTCGGTGTCAGGTACACGCCGGCGCCAACTTCGCCGAGGGCAGGAGCTTGCTCGTAAACCCTGACATCAAGGCCATGCGCAATCAGCGCGTTCGCCGTAAACAGGCCGCCGATTCCTCCGCCGACGACAGCAACAGACAGCCCCATCTTCCCACCCTGCTTTTTGCCGCAGCATGCGCGTCGGTTCCTGCTCCGAAAGAAGCTTTCCGATGCTTGTTCGTTCAAGCTATCCTTTATCGCCGATGACGCCAAGTTGCGGCGCAAAAAACAAGAATGGTGCCGGGGAAGGAATCCGAATGCGACGATGTCTTCACGCGATCGCGCTGCAAATAGCCGTTGTCGCGCTGGCTGCGGGCCCGGCGCTGGGGCAAGCCTGGCCGGACCGGCCGGTCAGGATCGTCGTGCCGTTCCCCGCTGGTGGGACTGCCGATGCCGTGCCGCGTATCGTTGCGGATTGGCTTTCGCGCAAATGGGGGCAGCCGGTTGTCATCGAAAACCGGACGGGAGCCGCCGGCAATATCGGCGCTGAGGCGGTCTACAATGCGCCGCCCGACGGGTACACCCTGCTTTCGGCGCCGCCGCCGCCGCTGGTCATCAATCACAATCTCTATCGAAAGCTTGGCTTCGATCCGACGAAGTTCGAGCCCATCATCGTGATGGCGCATGTGCCGAACGCGCTGATCGTCAATCCGAAGCGGATCACGGCAACGAGCGTGGCGGAGTTGATCGCATACTTGCGGGGAAACCCCGACAAGGTCCTCGTCGCGACGCAAGGCAATGGCACCACGTCGCACCTGACCTCGGAACTGTTTCAGCTGATGGCCAAGGTCAAGATGCGCCACGTGCCCTATCGCGGATCGGCGCCGGCGTTGCAGGGCCTGGTCGCCGAAGACGTCGACCTGATGTTCGACAATCTTGGCGTCTCGCTGGGGCTGACGAAATCAGGACAGCTCAAGCTGCTGGCGGTCGCGTCATCCAGCCGGCTTCCGGCGATGCCGAACGTGCCGACGATTGCAGAGACGCTGCCCGGATTCGAGGCGGTCGCCTGGTACGCGATCGTGGCGCCGCCGAAAACGCCCAGGGCCATTGTCGATAAGATCAATGCCGATGTGAACGAGGCGCTGGCTGCGCCCGAAATACGGGCTCATCTGAAAAAGCTGTCGGCGGAGGTTTTCGGCGGCTCGGTCGAGCAGACGGCCAAGTATCTTCAGGCCGAGATTGACCGGTGGGATGGAGTGATCAAGGCGGCGAAGATTGAGTTGCAGTAAAAGCTGTCCCGTAACGGCTAGTTCTGCAACTAGTTGCTCTGCTGCGACTTCATTGCCGCGGTCTCAACCCATTCGCACAACAGCGTGACTCGCTGACAAGGCGTCATCTGCCCCTTGTGCGGAAGTTGGCCGGGCATAGCTCGATCAGATGACAAGACGCGTCCTGATTTCCGGAGCCGGCGTCGCCGGCCCGGCCTTGGCTTTCTGGCTGAAGGCTGGCGGGTTTGAGCCGACCCTGATCGAGAAGGCGCCCTCGCTGCGCAGCGGCGGCTACGTCATCGACTTCTGGGGCCACGGGTACGATCTGGCCGAAAGCATGGGGCTGCTGCCGGCGATCGATCGCGCCGGCTATCACATCAAGGAATTGCGAATTGTGAACGACGACGGCAACAAGCTTGCCGGCTTCGGCACAAGTGTGTTTCGCGAACTAACCGGCGGCAGGTACATCACGCTGCCACGCAGCGAACTGTCCCGTCTGCTGTTCGAGAAGATCGAGCGGTCGAGCGAGGTCATCTTCGACACGGAGGTCGAAAGCCTCGATCAGGATACGAACGGCGTTTCCGTGCAACTCAGCCATGGTGCGATCCGGCGCTTCGATCTCGTGATTGGCGCCGATGGCCTGCACTCCAGGGTCCGTGAGCTTGCCTTCGGGCCGCTCGCGCGCTTCGAACGCCGGCTCGGCTATACCGTCGCAGCATTTGAAGCCCCTCGCTACCGTCCGCGCGATGAAGATATTTACCTGATGTACGGCCAACCCGGCCGCATGCTGGGACGCGTCTCACTGCGTGACGACCGCACCCTGTTCCTGTTCGTTTTTGCCGGAGTGCCCGAACCGTTTCCAGCAACGCAGGACGCGCAAAAGGCGGTTATCCGCGAGCGCTATGCCGATGTGACGTGGGAAGTTCCCGCGATCCTGGCGGAGCTGGATCGCGCTGAAGATATCTATTTCGACCGGGTCAGCCAGGTCCGGATGCCGCATTGGTCGCAGGGCCGCGTCGCGCTCCTGGGGGACGCTGCGTTCTGCGTCTCGTTGCTGGCAGGGCAGGGATCGGCGCTCGCCATGATCTCCGCCTATGTGCTTGCGGGCGAGTTGGCGAAAGCAGGCGGGATGCATCCGTCCGCCTTTGCGGGCTATGAGGCGCTGTTGCGCAGCTACATCGAGCGTAAGCAAGCGGCAGCCGAACGCTTCGCCAGCGCCTTCGCGCCAAGAACGCGATGGGGGCTCACCTTTCGCAATCTTGTGATCAACGCATTTGCCATTCCAGGTCTTGCACGATGGGCCATCGGCCGCGACATCTCGGACCGGATCACGCTGCCGGAGTATTCATGGGGAGCAGAGGCGCAGCATCTCGATCAAAGCCGCGCCTTTTTCCTTAGTTGAACTCCATATCGACGCATCGCGAAACGTCGGAACCCAGCCCCGTGGCGATCGTGATGCAGCCGCGCACTTTCCGCTGTGTCGTGTCTGCCGCCCAGACGGAAACGCCGCCCCGGCCAAAAAAAGCATTGGTGCTCGGCGGCTCGGTCTCGGCGACATCGAACTCATAGCTTGAATCGGAATCGAAAATTCGCGCTTTGCGTGCGCAGCGGCCGTCGGACTGCACCGTGATCACTTCCTTGGCATCGCGCGTCACCGCAAGCGAGACGTCGCAGCGGAAGTATTCCGACGTCTTGACGTTGAAGAGATAGGCGTACGAGTTGCACGTCGAAATTCTCAGCCTGCCAGGCTTGAGGCTCCGGCTGCAGGAAATGTTCTGGCCGTTGCTGAGCTTGAACGCTTCGTCTGCCTTTGCAGCGGGAAGAAGCGGCAAGACGAGCAGCATTCCAAAGGAAATGCTCCTTACGATCTTGTTCATCCTGTCCTCCTTCACTTGCATTGCCCAGAACGTGTGGCGTTCGCGTGTACCTTGTCTCAGGGCGCTTTGGTGCAGGAGGCGGTTGCGGCGATGTGGCGCACGGTGTCGCAGGATTTGGTACGATATCGCTGCGAATTCGGCGGTCGCGGCGGAGATCCCGGAACCGCGCCAAAGCGCCCGGCAGGTTCCAGTAAGTCCAACCGAGTGCGCCGAGGTCGGGCTGCGTTCAGCCGATCGTGATCCGGCCGCCAGCTGGTGGACCTGATCCATCGAGGCAGCCCGAACTTCATCGGCTTTATTTACATTGGTCGATATCGTACTGTCCGGCCTCAAGATATGACCGATCCGCCGAGACCTGAAAACGCATGCGTGAACTGTTCGAAGAAGTCGCCGGCCATTCCCCGCTCGATCCCGGGGAGGCAGTGCGCCGTACATCGCGGACGCCGCAGCGCAAGCGATTCTACAAGGACGTCGGCGTCGGCGAGGCCGACGGCGGCTTCACCGTCACGCTCGACGGCAAGCCGATCAAGACGCCGTCCGGCAAGACAGTGGTGGTGCCAAAGCGCGCGATTGCGGACGCCGTCGCTGCGGAATGGAGTGCGCAAGGCGAGACGATCGATCCCCTGACCATGCCGCTGACGCGCTTTGCCAACAGCGTCGTGCAAAGCGTTGTCGAGCGCGCCGAATTGGTCGCCGACGATGTCGCCAAATATCTCGGCTCGGATCTGCTGTTCTATCGCGCCGGCCATCCCGAGGCGCTGGTGGCGAAGGAGGCCGCGCAGTGGGATCCGATCGTGTTCTGGGCCGCCGAGACGCTGGGA
>DASWVJ010000293.1:0-16501 GCA_036406295.1 Bradyrhizobium sp. | reverse complement strand
ATGCACTTTGCTTCATGTTTGGCCGAGGGCGGAAAAAGCCACCCAATCGGTCTTGGTGAGCTCGCCCTTGGCCGTTTTCGCCTGCAACAGCGTGTCGTGATTTGCATCCTCTTCCGTCTCGCCGGGAACGTAGGCCCATTGCGGCAGCGGCCGGTTCGGCGATGAGGACGGCGGCGTATTCATGGCCGCACGCTTTCGAGGGATGCGTCAGGCGGCGCGTCCACGCGAGCCTTCGTCGTTGCGCAAGACCGCGCCGGCGAACTGCGTGATCGCATCAAGCGTAGCCCCAGGCGCTTCCCGATGCGGCGAATGGCCCGCCTCCGGGACTTCGGTCACCTCGACCGGACAATAACATTCTTCCCGGGCAATCTCGACCTGCCGCATGGTGCCGTACTGGTCGCGCTCGCCCTGGATGATCGCGACCGGCACGCGGATATAGGCGAGATATTCGGAAATATCCCAATCGCGGAATTTCGGATCGAGCCAGGCGCGGTTCCAGCCATGGAAGGCGTTGTCCACGTGCTTGTGCCAGCGCGCGAGCTTTGTCTTCAACTCGGTGGTCTCATACGTCACCTTGATCCCGGCGATGGACTTCACCGAAATGTCCTCGACGATGAAATGCGGCGCGATCATCACCACGCCCTGCACGCGATGGTCCTGGCGCGAGCCGGCATAGATCGCCGCGATCGAGGCGCCGTCGGAATGGCCGAGCAACAGGCCGCGGCGGAAGCCGATCGCATCGAGCACTTCCGGCAGCACGTCGGTGGCCTCGATGTGCATGTAGTCGAGCGGGCGCGGCAGCTTGACGGGGCTCGATGCGCCGTATCCGGCACGCGAATAAGCAAACACGCCTGCGCCGGTCGCGGCCTGCAGCTTCTCCGGAACATCGCCCCACAGCCCTGCCGAGCCGAGGCCCTCGTGCAGCATGACGATGGTGGGCGCGGAATCGGGCGCAGGGCCGATCATGCGGTATTCGAGATCGGACGCGCCAATGCGCAGGGAGCCGAATGGCGAGAGACTCATGTTCTTGCTCTTTTCTCGTCAAGCCCCGGCATGACGCTGCTATTGGTGCTCGCCCTCGCGCAGCTTGTAGCGCTGGATCTTTCCGGTTGCGGTCTTCGGCAGGGATTCCACCACGTTGACCCAGCGCGGATATTTCCACGGGCCGATCTTCTGCTTCACGTGCTCCTTCAGCGCTTCGAACAGATCGTCGGTCTGGCTGCCCGCGCGCAGCACGACGAACGCTTTCGGCTTCAACAGCCCTTCCGGATCGGCTTCCGGCACGACGGCGGCTTCGAGCACGGCGGGATGCGTGATCAGCGCGCTCTCGACTTCGAAGGGCGAGACCCAGATCCCGGACACCTTGAACATGTCGTCGGCGCGGCCGCAGAAGGTGTAGCGGCCGTCGGCATCGCGGACATATTTGTCGCCGGTGCGGGTCCAGTTGCCCTGGAAGGTGTGCCGGCTCTTGCTGCGCTGGTTCCAGTAGCCTTCGCCGGCCGACGGCGCCTCGACCAGGAGTTCGCCGATCTCGCCGTCCGGTACGTCGTCGCCGGCGTCGCCGACCAGGCGGACCTTGTAGCCGGGCACGGGGCGGCCGGACGTACCGTATTTGATGTCATCGGGCGAATTCGACAGGAAGATGTGCAGCAGTTCGGTCGAGCCGATGCCGTCGAGGATGTCGACGCCGAAGCGCGACTTCCAGGCATGGCCGACGGATTCCGGCAGCGCCTCGCCGGCGGACGTGCAAATGCGCAGCCGCGTCCCCGGGCGCTCCTTCCGCGTCGATTCGTCATTCAGCATCGCCGCGAACAGCGTCGGCGCGCCGTAGAAGATCGTCGGATTGTACTTGTTCAGCAGCTCAAACATGCGCGCCGGCGTCGGCCGGTCGGCATTGAGAACCGTAGTGGCGCCGACCGACATCGGGAAGGTGAGCGCGTTGCCGAGGCCGTAGGCGAAGAACAGCTTTGCCGCGGACAGGCAGACGTCGTTCTCGCGAATGCCGAGCACCTGCCTGGCATAGGTGTCCGCGGTGGCCTGCAGATTGGAATGCAGGTGCCGCACGCCCTTGGGCATGCCGGTCGAACCGGAGGAGTAGAGCCAGAATGCCGGCTCGTCGGCGTGGGTCCCGGCAGTGGCAAAGGCATCGCTCTCCTTCGCCAGTTCCTCGGAGAGCAGCTTGTGGCCGAACGCATTCTTGCCGGACACGACCACGCATTCGAGATCCGGCATGCGGCCGACGACATCCTTCACGGTCGGGTACAGCGCCTCGGAGATGAACAGCACCCGCGCGCGGCTATCGGCCAGCACATAGGCATATTGATCCGCGGTCAGCAGCGTGTTGAGCGGCACCGGCACGATGCCGGCGCGGATCGCGCCCAGAAACACGATCGGAAAATCGATCGTGTCGAGCATGATCATCGCCACGCGCTCCTCGCGGCGGACGCCGAGACGGCGCAGCAGATTGGCGGCGCGGCAGCTCTGCCGCTGCAATTCGCCATAGGTGAGTTCGGAGGTGGTGTCGGTGAAAGCGAGCTTGGCGCCGCGGCCTTCGTTGACGTTGCGGTCGAGCAGCCACGTCACTGCGTTATACGTGCTCATGCCGCGCTCCCCCGATGCCCACACGTGCCCATGACGCTCCTCTCCCGCGGATTTGAATTATAATGCATATAAAATCCACAGGGTTGCTTGCTGTCAATCCTTTTCGGCATTATGTTGCCTAAGGATGACCGAAAAGCCCGATCCCGAAACCGGATTCCTCGAACAGCTCGGTCAGCGGGTCCGCACCACGCGGGCGCTGCGCGGCATGTCGCGCAAGGTGCTCGCGAAAGTCTCCGGTATTTCCGAGCGCTACATTGCACAGCTCGAGAGCGGCAAAGGCAATGTCTCGATCGTGCTGCTGCGCCGCGTCTCGCAGGCGATGGGCGCACATCTGGAAGATCTCATTCCCGACGGCGAGCATGCGGCGGACTGGCCCGTGATCCGCGATCTCCTGCGCAAAGCTTCGCCGTCGCAGATCGCGCAGGCCAAGGACGTTCTGGCCGGCCAGGGCGCGAGCACCCATCGCGCGCCGGTCTTTGCCGGCATTGCGCTGATCGGCCTGCGCGGCGCCGGCAAGACGACGCTCGGCCGGATCCTGGCGAAGAAGCTCGGCTGGAGCTTTGTCGAGCTCAACAAGGAGATCGAGGCGCAGAACGGGCTTTCGGTGGCCGAGATCATCGCGCTGTACGGCCAGGAAGGTTTTCGCCGCATGGAGCAGACCGCGCTCAAGCAACTGCTGGCGCGCAAGGAGCTGATGGTGCTGGCGACCGGCGGCGGCATCGTCTCGGAGCCGCTAACGTTCGATGTGATCCTGTCGTCGTTCTACACCATCTGGATCAAGGCCGATCCGGAAGAGCACATGATGCGCGTGCGCAAGCAGGGAGATCTCAGGCCGATGGCCGACGACCGCTCCGCGATGGCGGAGCTGCGCAACATCCTCATCAGCCGCGAGCCGCTCTATTCGCGCGCGGCGGCGGTAGTGGATACGGCAGGACTCTCCGTGGATGCGGCAGCCGCGCGACTGGTCGATTCGATCCGGCCGGTGCTGCAGAACGAGGCGCGATCATTCGGCTTGCGGACCGTCGCGGTCTAAACCGCGCGTGGTTTCCTGGCCGGCTTCGTCGGCCCTCCTTGCCCGCGGTCCCAAACAAAGGCGGCCATTCTGGGATCGCCATCGAAGGCCTGTCGCCCGAAGGCAACCGACACGCTCGGGGACTCACAGATTGCCCTTGCTCCGTTGCTATCCAGAAAAATGCGCCAGGTCTGCCGATCGGTCGGCTCCGGTTTCGCGAAGGCAGCCGGCGTGAGCACCGCCATATTGGCGCGATGGGCGGGATCTCTGATCGATGGATATTTGATGAGCTCGATTCCAGCTTCGCGCGCCCGTTCGCTCAAAGCCTGGCCAGCCGTGTAGTCGACAGGGTGCAGAACCTGCTTCAACTCATCCGGAGCCAATGCGATGAGATCGAGAGCACGCTCGGAATGCACTTCGACCGAGAATGCGGTGTATTCCGCCGCGTTCTGCGGCCATGGCGTTTCCGGGGAGTCTGCGAAGAACCTGAGACGATGGAATACGGTTTCAGCGATCGCCGTTTCCGGATGCTCCGCCGCATAAAACACACCCGCGTCGGCGTTAGGCCTTCGCAATCGCGAGCCCCAGGGGTTTTGCCGGCTATAGCGAAACGGAGTCATCAGCAGGAAATCGAGCCTGCCGCAGTCGGGCGGCACAGGCGGCTTCGTTTCCTCGATCAGATCTTCCAGGATCGCCTGCTCTTCGAGCGTGTCGGTCAGCTTCATCGTCGAAACATGGTGCTGAGCTTCGACAACTCGCCAAAAGGTGCCCGATAGCGGCGCGGCCCTAGATAACAGCTCGCTTGCTGTCCAGGTATTGGACGACATGGGTGAGGCCGTACACCTTTTGAACCAGATCTATCGGCGCGCCATTCAACGCGAGATTTCTGCTCTTCATCCACTTGCGCGCCGCCGGCTCATCTCCCCCGACGATCGCATCGAGCGAGCGGTAGAGCCGGAGAAACAGGGCCGCGAGTTCAAAGGGCTTGCCGCGCGCGAGCACATACTCGCCGTTTTTCATCCGGGACACGACCGGCTCGGACAGGCCAATGATGTTGCCAAGTGCCTTTTGCGAAACGCCGAGCTTTTCGGAGGCCCGAATGGTGGCCTTGGTCAGTACGGCTCCCTCACGGGGGGCAGCGGCCTCTGCTTTTGTTCTACTTACCATAATACCAATACCTATTTCTTTTGAAAGACTACATCGATATAATTTCTATTGCAATGATTTGTTCTCCGCCAACCGTCAGATCAATCGATCCTTCACGTCCGCCGCCCCCTCCCGCAGCAGCGGCAGGAAGCGGTCGGTCAATTCGCGCACTGGCACGCGGTCGACATGGGCGCCCATGTTGATGGCGGCGACGATAGCGCCGTCGTAGCGGCGGACGGGGACGGAGATCGAGCGGAAATGCGGCTCGGCTTCGCGGTCGACGAGTGAATAGCCCCTGGCGCGGTCGGCTAAAATTGCCCTCAGCAGCAGCTTGGGATCAGTCACCGTCTGCGGCGTCAGCGGCTGGCGGCGCATCGCGCTCAGGCGCTTTGCCAGCTCATCGTCATCGAAGCGGCCGAGCATGGCGCGGCCGACGGAAGTGCAGAAGGCCGGCAGGCGATAGCCGATGTCGAGGCCGGCGGAAAACACCCGCGCCGGGCTGCCGCGCGCGATGAAGACGACTTCGTCGCCATCGAGCAGCGCGAGCGAGGAGATCTCCTGCGCGGCGCTGGCGATACGGTCGAGCACCGGCTGCAGCACCGCAACGACCTGGTTCGAGCGCAGGTAAGAACCGGCCAGCGTCAGCACATGCGGCGTCAGCGTGAACAGCTTTCCGTCGCTCGCAACGAAGCCGCCGCGCTCCAGCGTGAACAGGATACGGCGCGCGGTGGCGCGCGGCAGGTCGGCGGCGCGGGCGATGTCGCTGAGCGTCATCGGGCCGGTCGCATTGCCGAAGGCCTGCAACAGGCGCAAGCCCCGGTCGAGGCTCTCGACAAAATCGGTGGCGCGCTCCTCGCCGCCTTCGCGTTTCAGCTTCGGCATTGCGGTTTTCCGCCCCGCGCACGGTTCGAAGATCGGGCTTGCCGGGGCAGCAATATATGTCATAATTCGCCCAATTGTTCAATAGACGAACACGCCATCTGCTCAAAGGGAAGCGCCGCCATGATGAGCCAGGAACAGAACGACCTGATCACCCGCATCGGGCCGAAAGACCCCTGCGGCAAGCTGATGCGGATGTACTGGCAGCCGGCGGCGCTGGTCGATGAATTGGAAGGGCCGCGGCCGGTACGGCCGGTCAGGCTGCTCGGCGAAAATCTCGTGCTGTTCCGCGACGAGCAGGGGCGCTACGGCCTGATGGACCGCCATTGCGCGCATCGCGGCGCCGACCTCGCCTTCGGCAGGCTGGAGCATGGCGGACTGCGCTGCGCCTTTCACGGTTGGCTGTTCGACGCGACCGGCCAATGCATCGAGACGCCGGCGGAGTCGGCCGGCTCGCAGCTTTGCAAGGGCATCAAGCAGCGCTCCTACCCCGTCATCGAGAAGGCCGGCATTCTCTGGGCCTATCTCGGCGAAGGCGCCCCGCCCGCCTTTCCCGAGATCGACGCCTTCGTCGCGCCCGACAGCCACACCTTCGCGTTCAAGGGTCACTGGGCCTGCAACTGGTTGCAGGCGCTCGAAGTCGGCATCGATCCGTCGCATGCCTCCTATCTGCACCGCTTCTTCGAGGACGAGGATACATCCACCGCCTATGGCAAGCAGTTCCGCGGCGCTTCCGCAGGCACCGACCTGCCGATGACGAAGATCCTGCGCGAATACGACCGGCCCATCATCAATGTCGAGCACACCGAATACGGCCTGCGCTTGATCGCGCTGCGCCAGCTGGATGGGGAACGCACCCATGTGCGCGTCACCAATCAGCTATTCCCGCACGGCTTCGTCATCCCCATGAGCACCGAGATGACGATCACGCAGTGGCACGTGCCGGTCGATGACGAGAACTGCTACTGGTATGCGATCTTCACCAGCTACACGAACCCGGTCGACAGGAAGAAGATGCGCGACCAGCGGCTCGAGCTTTATGAATTGCCCGACTACAAGTCGCGCAAGAACAAGGGCAACGATTACGGCTTCGACCCGCACGAGCAGGTAACCGCGACCTATACCGGCATGGGCAGCGACATCAACGTGCACGACCAGTGGGCGGTGGAGTCGATGGGCGCGATCCAGGACCGCACCAGGGAGCATCTCGGCCAGAGCGACAAGGCGATCGTCCAGTACCGCCGCCTGCTGCGGCAGGAGATCGAGAAGGTGGCCGGCGGCGAGAAGCCGATGCTGCATCTGGATGAAGCGCATGCCCGCTCGATCCAGGGGCCTGCGACCATGGATGGCATCGGGCCGACCACCGGCTGGGAAATCTACTGGATGGAAGTCGACGTGAAGCGGCGGCGCGGCGCGCCGTGGGCGGCGCCGGTGCCGAGCGAGATCGCCGGCAAGGTGCAGCGGCTTTCCGCGGCGGAGTAATTCTGGCACCGTCATTCCAAGACGCGACAGATCGCGCGAAGTTGAGCCGTCATTCCGGGGCGATGCGAAGCATCGAACCCGGAATGACGAAATAAGCACTAGGGGGAATACCGCGTTGAGTTTTGTCGAGCGCCACGGCCTGTGGTCGGCCGAGCAGAAGGAGGCGGCTGGTCGCCTGCGCCGCATCGCCGAGGAGCGGGAGCTCGAAGTCGTCCGCCTCGCCTTCCCGGACCAGCACGGCATCCTGCGCGGCAAGACGCTGATGGCGGCCGATGCGCTGGCGACGCTGGAAAGCGGCTGCTCCATCACGACCACGATGCTGGCCAAGGACACCTCGCACCGCACGGTGTTTCCGGTGTTCACCGCCGGCGGCGGCTTCGGCATGAAGGAGATGGAAGGCGCCGCCGACGTCGTGATGGTGGCCGATCCCTCCACCTTCCGCGTGCTGCCGTGGGCGCCGGCTACAGGCTGGCTGATGTGCGACGTCTATTTCGCCGATGGCCGACCGGTGCCGTTCGCGACGCGCAATCTCTACCGCGGGGTAATCGAGAAGCTGGCGCAGCGCGGCTATGATTTCGTCGCCGGGCTTGAAGTCGAATTCCATCTCTTCAAGCTGGAGGACGCCAGGACCGCGGCCGAGGACGCCGGCCAGCCCGGCACGCCGCCGTCCGTCAGCCTGCTCTCGCAGGGCTATCAATATCTGACCGAGCAGCGCTACGACCAGATGGAGCCAGCGCTGGAAATCATCCGCCGTGACGTGCTCGCGCTCGGCCTGCCGCTACGCTCGGTCGAGGTCGAGTTCGGACCGAGCCAGTGCGAATTCACCTTCCAGCCCGCCAAGGGGCTGGCGCCCGCGGACAACATGGTGCTGTTCCGCTCGGCGGTGAAACAGATCGCGCGGCGCCACGGCTATCACGCCACCTTCATGTGCCGGCCGAAACTGCCCAATGTGTTTGCGAGCGGCTGGCACCTGCACCAGTCACTGACCTCGCGCGCCACCGGCGAGAACGCGTTCATGGCGAAGGACAAGGGCGAGGTGCTGAGCGCCTTCGGCAGGCATTATCTCGCAGGGCTCCTCGAGCACGCGCGCGCCTCGACCGTGTTCACCACGCCGACCATCAACGGCTACAAGCGCTACCGCTCCTATTCGCTGGCGCCGGACCGCGCGATCTGGGGCCGCGACAACCGCGGCGTGATGATCCGCGTGCTCGGCGGCGCCGGCGAGGCCGCAACGCGGCTGGAGAACCGGATCGGCGAGCCGGCGGCAAACCCCTATCTCTATATGGCCTCGCAGATCCTCTCGGGCCTCGACGGCGTCGACCGCAAGCTCGATCCCGGTTCGTCGGCCGACACACCCTATGAGACCAAGGCGACGCTGCTGCCGAAGAGCCTTCGCGAGGCGGTGTTCGCGCTGAACGATGATCCCTTCTTCCGGGAGGCTTTGGGCGCCGCGTTCGTGGACTATTACGTCCACATCAAGAACGCCGAAATCGAGCGCTTCCAGGCCGAAGTGTCAGACTGGGAGCACCGCGAATATTTCGAGATGTTTTGAGGCCGTTATTGCGAGGAGCGCAGCGACGAAGCAATCCACCTTTCCGCTTGCGGCACTATGGATTGCTTCGCTTCGCTCGTAATGACGCAGTGAGGTTTTCGCGCTCCCTCCACCCGTCATGCCCGGGCTTGACCCGGGCATCCACGTCTTTGCCCCGCGCTTGTGGGAGCGCGTGGATGGCCGGGACAAGCCCGGCCATGACGACGTTGGACGATAGCGTGCCTTAAATTCCCAAATACCTATGCTGCAGCTCGGGCTCGGCTAGCAGTTGCTCGGACGTGCCGCTCCACACGGTGCGGCCGCGCTCGATCATGTAGTGGCGGTCGGCGATCCTGGCGAGATTGCCGACGTTCTTGTCGATGACAAGCACCGACTGGCCCTGCCCTTTCAGCATCGAGAGGCAACTCCAGATTTCCTCGCGGATCAGCGGCGCGAGGCCTTCGGTCGCCTCATCGAGAATCAGAAGCATCGGGTTGGTCATCAGCGCGCGGCCGATGGCGAGCATCTGCTGCTCGCCGCCGGACAGCGTGACGCCCATGTTGCTTGAGCGTTCGGAAAGGCGCGGGAACAGCGCGTAGACCTTTTCCAGCGTCCACGGGGCCCTGACGCCGAGACGGTTGGCGGAGGCGGCGACGAGATTTTCGCGCACCGTAAGATTCGGGAAAATCTGCCGGCCTTCGGGCACCAGCCCAATGCCAAGCTGTGCGATCCTGTACGACGGCAGCTTTCGCACATCCTCGCCGGCAAAGTGGATATTGCCGGCGCGCGCCGGCGTCATGCCCATGATGGAGCGGATGGTCGTCGTCTTGCCCATGCCGTTGCGGCCCATCAGCGCGATCATCTCGCCCGACTTGACCGACAGCGACAGGCCGAACAGCACCTGGCTCAGGCCGTAGCAGGTCTCGATGCCGTCGATTTCGAGCAGCGTTTCAGCCATTTCTGGTTACCCTTGGTGCGTCACCGCATGCTGGTCGCCGAGATAGGCGCGTTTGACTTCCTCGTTGTTGCGGATCTCGTCCGGCTTGCCGCAGGCGATCACGCGGCCATAGACTAGCACGGTGATGCGGTCGGCGAGCGCGAACACCGCCTCCATGTCGTGCTCCACCAGCACGATGGTGACTTCCTTGCGCAACTCCTTGAGCAGCGCCACCATACGCTGGGACTCGGTGACCCCCAAGCCGGCCATCGGCTCGTCCAGCAGCAATAGTTGCGGCCTGGTCGCGAGTGCAACCGCAAGCTCGAGCTCGCGCTGCTCGCCATGGCTGAGCTCGGAGACCAGCACGTCGGCGCGCTTGCCAAGGCCGACCCGCGCCAGCGCGGCATGCGCGGCCTCGCGCAGCGGCGCTTCCTTCCGCGCATTGGCCCAGAAGCGATAGGAGTGGCCGGCATGGGCTTGCGCTGCGAGTGCGACATTGTCGGCGGCGGTGAAATCGCGCAGCAGCGAAGTGATCTGGAACGAGCGCGCAAGCCCCAGGCCGCTGCGCCTGTAGGGCGGCAGCCCTGTGATGTCCTGCCCTGCGAAATGAATGGCGCCGGAATTCGGCACCAACTGGCCGGTGAGCTGGCTGATCAACGTGGTCTTGCCGGCGCCGTTGGGGCCGATGATGGCGTGCAGCTCGCCCCTTGCAACCTCCATGGAAAGATTGTCGGTCGCAACGAGGCCGCCGAAGCGCCGCACCAGCTTTTCGACGCGCAGGAGATGCTCAGCCACGGGAGAACCTCCCCAAGAGGCCCATGATGCCGCCGCGCGCGAATAGCACGACCAGCAGCAGGAGCGGTCCCATGATCAGCGCCCAGTATTCGGTGATCTGCGACAACAGCTCTTCCAGCACCAGGAACACGATAGCGCCGATGACAGGACCGAACAGCGTGCCCATGCCGCCGAGGATCACCATCACCATGAGGTCGCCGGAGCGGGTCCAGTACATCACGGCGGGGCTGACGAAATCGGTGTTGTTGGCAAGCAGTGCGCCGGCAAGCCCGCAGATGGTGCCTGATATGACGAAGCAGACCAGGCGATAGCGGTTGGCGTGAAAGCCGATCGCCTGCATGCGCAGTTCGTTGGAGCGCACGCCCTGCACGACAAGGCCGAAGCGCGAATTGACGACGCGCCAGATCAGATAGAGGCCGCCGAACAGGCAGGCGAGGCACACATAATAGAACTGCGTGCGGTTGGAGAGGTCGACCAGCGAGCCGAAATTGCTGCGCTTGTAGATGGTAAGGCCGTCGTCCGCGCCGTAGCGCGACAGGGAGGAGGCGATGTAATAGGCCATCTGCGCAAAGGCGAGCGTGATCATGATGAAATAGACGCCGCGGGTGCGCAAGGACAGCGCGCCGATCACCAGCGCAAACAGCGCGGAGGCAATCAGCGCCACCGGCCACTGGATGAAACCGGAGCCGATGCCTTCGAAAGCCAGGATGCCGACGGCATAGCCGCCGACGCCGAGATAGGCGGCGTGGCCAAAACTCATCATGCCGCCATAGCCCATGATGAGATTGAGGGATGCGGCGGCGAGCGCCAGGATGACGATGCGGGTGAACATCGTCAGGATGAACACCTTGCCGGTCAGCGCCGAATAGACCGGCAGCAGCACCAGGCCCGCGATGACGAGCGCTGCGACGACGTTACGCAGATTGAGGGCAGACTTCATCGCTTGGCGGCCGGGAACAGCCCCTCCGGCCTCACTACCAGCACGATCGCCATCAACAGGTAGATCAGCATCGAGGATATTGCAGGCGCCGCGGTGGATGCGGCGGTGGCGCTCAGCACCTTGCGCAGCAGGTCCGGCAGGAAGGCGCGGCCGAGCGTGTCGATCATGCCGACGAAGATCGCGGCCATGAAGGCGCCGCGGATCGAGCCGATGCCGCCGATCACGATGATGACGAAGGCCAGGATCAGGATGTTCTCGCCCATGCCGATCTGCACGGTGAGGATCGGCGCCTGCATCAGCCCCGCAAGTCCGGCAAGCGCCGCGCCGAGGCCAAACACCAGCGTGAACAGCAATTTGATGTTGATGCCGAGCGCGCCGATCATCTCGCGGTTGGAGGCCCCGGCCCGGATCAGCATGCCGATGCGCGTGCGCATGACGACAATATAAAGCAGCGCCGCCACCAGCAGCGCGACCACGATGATCGAGAGGCGGTAGGCCGGATAATAGACGCCGGGCAAGATCTGCACGGGCACGGTAAGCCAGCCCGGCAGCGGCAGCGCGAGGCCCGCCGGGCCCCAGATCAGGCGCACCGCGTCGTTGAAGAACAGGATCAGGCCGAAGGTCGCCAGCACATGGTCGAGATGATCGCGGCCGTAGAGATGCCGCAGCGCCACGAATTCCAAGACAATGCCGAGCAAGAGCGTGGCGCCGAGCGCCATGATGGCGCCGAGGATGAAATTGTTGGTCCAGGCCACGAAGGTCGCCGCGAAATAGGCGCCCATCATGTAGAGCGAACCATGGGCGAGATTGACGAAGTCCATGATACCAAAGACCAGCGTCAGTCCTGCCGCCAGCAGGAACAGCAGCAGGCCGAACTGCAGTCCGTTGAGCATCTGTTCGACGACGACGAGCATGGACCCCAAGCCTGAATGAGCAGCCCTAAAAAAGCAGCGGCAGCGCGAGGGCACTGCCGCCTATTGTCGTTGGGCGTATCAACTCACGCAAGACTGCCAAAAGCCGCGGAAGACCATACGCCGGAGAAACCGATCCTACTTCATCGGGCACTTGTCGTGGAAGAGGTCCTGGTCGTCCTTGACGATGGTGGCCACCGTTTTCAGCACGAGCTGGCCCTCGGCGTCCTTGACCACGTCCTGCAGGTAGAAGTTCTGGATCGGGACGTGGTTGTTGCCGTATTTGTAGGGACCGCGCACGGACTTGTAGTTGGCCTTCTGCATCTCGGCCTTCATCTCGTCCTTCTTGGTGAGATCGCCCTTCACGGCCACCACGGCGCTGTTGATCAGGCCCGCGGCATCATAGGACTGGGCGCCGTAGAAGCTCGGGCGCAGGCCCGGATACTTCTTGCGGTAATCGGCGACGAAGCGCTTGTTTTCCTCGTTGGGGAGGTCGTTGACCCATTCCTGCGCGCCGGGAACGCCGATCGCATTGTCCTTCTGCAGCGGCAGTGACAATTCGTCGATGGTGAAGGCGGTGTAGAGCGGCATCTGCTGCTTGATGCCAGCCTGGGCATACTGGTTGAGGAACTGCACGCCGGCTGCGCCCGGGTAGAACACGAAGATCGCGTCGGCCTTGGAGTTCTTCGCCTTGGTAAGCTCGGCGGAGAAGTCGAGCTGGCTCGGCCAGACCGTGTATTCCTCGCCGACCACCTGGCCCTTGAAGGTGCTCTTGACGCCCGCGAGCATGTCCTTGCCGGCGGCGTAGTTCGGGCCGATCAGGAACACCGACTTGACGCCCTTCTGGGTCATGTAAGTGCCCATGGCCTGCGGGGTCTGGTCGTTCTGCCAGGAGGTCGAGAACACGTAAGGCGAGCAGAGCTCGCCGGCGAGCTGCGAGGGACCGGCATTGGCCGAGATCAGGAATGTCTTGGAGTCCACCGCGGTCTTCAGCGAGGCCAGGAGCACGTTCGACCAGATGTAGCCGACGATGAAATCGACCTTGTCGGACTGGACCAGCTTTTCGGTCTTCTGCTTGCCGACATCCGGCTTCTGGCCGTCGTCCTCGTAGATCACCTCGACCGGCTTGCCGTTCATCTTGCGGCCGAGATGGTCAAGCGCGAGCTCGAAGGAGTTGCGCATGTCGTTGCCGATCACAGCGGTAGGGCCGCTGAAGGTCGAGACAAAGCCGATCTTGATGGTGTCTGCCGCACTCGCGGGCTGCGCCAGCGCCAACGCGGCGATACCTGCCAGCCAGAAAGCCTTCTTTATCATGCCGTTTCCCCTCCTCGTCATCGTTGTGGCCCTGCCCGCCCGGTGGCGGCACCTGGCGTGCGGGCCTTTGTAATAGACGTGTTTTGTGCGCAAAAGCGCAGCCCTGCAGCAAGCACGAACCGAAAGCTCCCTCTTAGAACCTTCGGCCTATGCCCCAGCCAGATGCACCATAATTCAGCACTTGCGGGGAAATCAAGAATTATAGTGCCGGTTCTGTGGGCGGCAATGTCGCACTCCGGCCAGGGCCCCGGTCGCGCAGAGATCAGGCTTCGATCGCCGCACAGCGCATGGCACGGATTTCCGGCAGCTAGCGCAGGATCAGATACTCGGCACCGTCGACGATGTAGGGCGCGTAGCGAAAATCCCTGATCGTGGCGACCTTGTCGCCGGCCCAGCCGAGCAGCATGAAATATTTCGGCGGTGCTTCCCTCGCGTTCGGATCGAACACCAGGATCGCCGGCCGGCCCTCGACCAGCCCCGGCACCAGATGCCAGTCGCCGACGCCGGAATAGTTGCCGAAATACCTGCTGACTTCCGCCTTGCCGCACATGCGCGTCTTGTTGACGAGCTCCAGCCTGACATCGGCGGCGATCATGGCGCGGATGGCGTCGAAATCGCGCGCATTGAAGTGCGCGACATAGGCGTCGAGCTGCGCCCGCTCGGTGTCGGACAGGCTCGGCTGCGGCGCATCCTCGCCCTCGCCGGCAAGCTCGCGCAGCCTTGTGCGTCCGCGATGCAGCGATGCCTTCACCGCGGGCAGGCTCGATTCCAGGACATCGCAGACCTCCTGCAGGGAGCAGCCGAGCACATCCGACAGGATCACGCAGGCACGCTGCATCTCGGGCAGGCGCATGAAGGTGCGCAAGGAGGCGCTCGCGATCTGGCGGCTCGTCACCGCATCGATTTCGTCGGCGATCATGTCCAGCTCCGCTTGCGAGAAAATCGCCGCCTGCCTGCTGCGCCGGCGCAGGAAATCCAGCGCCGTGTTGTGCGCGATCCGGAACAGCCAGCCCTCGGGATGGCGCAGCGGCCCGGCGGCGGGAAAGGTCTCGACCGCCCTGACCAGGGCGTCCTGCAGCACGTCCTCGCCGTCGATCACCGAACCGACCATGCGCGCACAGTAGCGATGCAGCCTTGGCCGCATCACCATCAAGAGGCGATCGAGTTCGATCAAGGCCGCTGCCTCGGCGGGCGATGTCATCGCATCAGGTCTCGTTCAGCATCCGGTAATTGCCCACCACGATGGCGCCACGCGGCGCCGGCGGCTCGATGCAGCGCTCGCGAATTCCGCTCTGGAACTCCTGAAACGCCTTCAGCGTCGGCAGCAGGCTCGGCCCGTCATCGGCATTCTCGACGAGATGCACAAAGCTGTCATCCTCGAGCCGCAGCGTAAGATAGCGCACGCCCTCGGGCTGCGCAGCCTTCAATTCGGCAAACACCGCCGTCACCAGTTCGGCATTGCGGTCTGCCGCTTCGGGCTTTGCCTTGTACCGGATCAGGGTTCGTCTCATGGCCGTCTCCTTGCTTGAGTTGTTCATCTCAAGGACGTTTGACGATGGCCAAAGGATTCGCTGCCGGCACGATTTCTTTCTCGATAGCGTGACGCTATCGCCCGATCGGCAATTGCGGCTTGGAACAATCGACCCGTTTGCGTACATAAGTGGAGCGATCCGGAGGTCCGACCGATGAACGAAGCGCCGCAAAAGCCCCATCACGTCGTGATCGTCGGCGCCGGCTTTGGCGGGCTGGAAACCGCGTTCCGGCTTGCCGGCGCGCCGGTCACCATCACCATGATCGACCGGCGCAACCATCACCTGTTCCAGCCCCTGCTGTACCAGGTGGCGACCGCCTCGCTCGCCACCTCCGAGATCGCCTGGCCGATCCGCTATCTCCTGCGCGACCGGCCCGACGTGACGACGCTGTTTGCCAACGCGAGCGGTGTCGACGCTGCGGGCAAGCGCGTGCTGCTCGAAGACGGCAGCGCCATTTCCTATGACACGCTGGTGCTCGCCACCGGCGCGCGCCACGCCTATTTCGGCCACGACGAATGGGAGCCGTTCGCGCCGGGGCTGAAGACGCTGGAGGACGCCACCACCCTAAGGCGCCGCATCCTCGTCGCCTTCGAGCGCGCCGAGCGCGAGACCGATCCTGCCAAACGCGCGGCGCTGCTCACCTTCGTCATCGTCGGCGCGGGTCCGACCGGCGTCGAGATGGCCGGCACCATCGCCGACATGGCGCGCGACACGCTGCCGCGCGATTTCCGCAACATCGACACGCGCAAGGCGCGCGTGGTGTTGATCGAGGCGGGCCCGCGCGTGCTTGCCGGTTTTCCCGAGGACCTCTCGGCCTATGCGCAGCGCTCGCTGGAAAAGCTCGGCGTCGAGGTGATGCTCGGCGAGGCCGTCACGGAATGCTCGGCCGAAGGCGTCGTCTATGGCGGCAAGCGGCTGGAAGCGCGCACGCTGATCTGGGCCGCGGGCGTACGCGCCTCGCGCGCCGCCGAATGGCTCAATGCGCCGCACGATCGTGCCTACCGCTTGCAGGTCGAGCCTGATCTCACGGTGCCCGGCCATCCCGACATCTTTGCCATCGGCGACACCACGACCATCAAGGGGCCCGACGGCAATCCGGTGCCCGGGATCGCGCCGGCGGCAAAACAGCAGGGGCGTTACGTCACGGCGACCATCAAGGCGCGGCTTGCTGGCAGGACGCTGCCGCCGTTCCGCTACAAGCACGCCGGCAGCCTGGCGCAGATCGGCAAGCGGCTCGCGGTGATCGACTTCGGCAAGTTCAAGCTGCGCGGCACGATCGCCTGGTGGATCTGGGGTATCGCCCACATCTATTTCCTGATCGGTCTGCGCCACCGCCTCGGCGTCGCCTTGAGCTGGCTGTGGATCTACATGCGCGACCAGCGCCCGGCGCGGCTGATCACGCAAGGCAGCAGCAAGGTGAC
>DASWVJ010000292.1:0-2342 GCA_036406295.1 Bradyrhizobium sp. | reverse complement strand
AACATGATCACGCTGCGCAGCGTCTTGCCGGCTTTCATGTTGGCAAAGCCCTCGTTGATCTCGGAGAGCTTCAGCTTGGCCGAGATCCAGTCCTCCAGGTGCAGCTTGCCGCGCATGTAGAACTCGATCAGGCGCGGCATGTCGACGCGGAAATGGTTCGACCCCATCGACGAGCCCTGGATGCGGCGCTCACGCAGGAAGTCGAAGCCGTGCAATTCGATCTTCTGGCCGAACGGGATCATGCCGACGATGGTAGCGGTGCCGCCCGGCGCCAGCATGGCAAAGCATTGCTCGGCGGTTTCCTTGCGGCCCAGCACCTCGAAGGAATGGTGCACGCCGCCGCCGGTGAGCTCGCGGACCTGCTGCACGACGTCGCCGCGCGCGGGATCGACGATGTCGGTCGCCCCCAACTTGGTCGCGAGCTGCAGCTTTGCCGGGTTAGTGTCGATGGCGATGATGCGGCCGGCGCCTGCGATCGCCGCGCCGTTGATCGCGGCCATGCCGACCCCGCCGCAGCCGACCACGGCAACGGTCTCGCCGGCCTGCACCCTGGCTGTGTTCACCACAGCGCCATAGCCGGTGATGACGCCGCAGCCGATCAGGGCAGCCAGTTCCAGCGGCATGTCCTTGCGGATCTTCACGATGGCATTCTCGTGCACCAGCATCTGCTCGGCAAAGGAGGAGAGGTTGAGGAACTGGTTCAGTTTCTCCGTCTTGTCCCATTGCAGGCGGTTGGACTGGCCCGGCAGCATTTTCACCGTGGTGTCGGTGCAGAGCACGGTGCGGCCGGTGGTGCAGTTGTCGCAGGTGCCGCAGAACACCGAGAGGCACGTCACCACGTGATCGCCCGGCTTCACATAGGTGACGTCCGAGCCGACCTTCTCGACCACGCCGGCGGACTCATGGCCGAGCACGGCCGGCAACGGATGCGGGTAAAGGCCCTCGATGAAATGCAGGTCGGAGTGACAGAGGCCAGCGACCTTGGTGCGGATCAGGACTTCGCGCGGGCCCGGATTCGGCACGCTGATGTCCTCGATCACCAGCGGCTTGTTGACTTCGTACAGAACGGCAGCCTTCATCGGTCGTTTCCCCTGTCTTCTCGTTTTTGAGTTTTTCGTCGGGGCGAAGCCTACGCCGCGGTGAGCAATTCGCCAACCTCGGCCATATCAACGACGCGGTCGCCAAGCAGATGCGCCGTGATGGCGCGCTGCGCGGCATTTTCCGTCAGCCGGAAGGGATCGCCTGCCGACAGGCGATGATCGACCACCATCCGCGACAGCAGCAGGCGCCGCGCATCGCCGCGCATCTCGTGGATGCGGCTGCCTTCCCAGGCAAAGGCCACCGCGCTGGCAACATGATAAAGCAGGCTGGTGGCGCGGCGCGCATCGCCCTCATTGTCGCTCCGGCTCGCCACCTCGCGCGCGAAGCCGACCGCGCGGTCGGTGAGCTCGCGCAAACGGTTGCGCCAGGCGGCCGGCACGTTGGCGGATTCATCGAGCCGGGCATGCAGATCGGCGGCAAGCGCATTGTCCGCGCCATGGCGGCCGATCGCGCGCGTCAGCGCATCGATGGCGACGATGTTGCCGGTGCCTTCCCAGATCGAGCCGAGATGTGCATCGCGCAGCAGGCGCGCGGTGGCAAATTCCTCGATGTAGCCGATGCCGCCGCGCATCTCCAGCGCATCGCCGCAAACCTTGCGGGCGTCGCGGGTGGCGCGGAATTTCAGCGTCGGCGTCAGGATGCGCAACAGCGCCGCCGCGTCCTGGCTGCCCGCTTCGGCACGATCGAGCGCGTCGGCCGTAAGGAAGCTCAACGAGAGGCCCTGCTCCGTCGGCAGCATGATCTTCATCAATTGCCGCTGCACCAGCGGCTTGTCGATGATGCGGCTGCCGAACACCACGCGGTTCCTCGCCACCGTCATCGCATCGTGATGCGCGCGGCGCATCAGCGCGGTCGACTTGACGCCGTTGGAGAGCCGCGAGGAGTTCACCATCTCGGCCATCTGCACAAAGCCGCGGTCAAGCTTGCCGACGGCATAGGCGATCGCGCCTTCCAGCTTGATCTCGCCCGACGCCATCGAGCGTGTGCCGAGCTTGTCCTTCAGCCGCACGATCCGATAGTGATTTTGCGAGCCGTCATCGAGCCGCCGCGGCATCAGGAAGAGGCCGACGCCGCGCGTGCCCGGCCCCGCGCCTTCCGGGCGCGCCAGCAGCATCACGACTTCCGCATCGGCATTGGAGCAGAACCATTTTTCGCCATGGAGGCGCCAGTGGTCGCCTTCCTGCACGGCCCTCGTCATCAGCGTGCCGACGTCGGAGCCGCCTTCTTTTTCCGTCATGAAC
>DASWVJ010000291.1:0-20752 GCA_036406295.1 Bradyrhizobium sp. | reverse complement strand
GCTGTTGCGGATGCTCACGGTCAACCGCGATATCATGATCCGGACTGCGGCGCTCATTACGGCGTTCCTGTTCTTCACCGCGCAGGGCGCGCGCTCCGGCGACACGATCCTGGCGGCGAACGCCGTGCTCAACAATTTCCTGCTGATCAGCGCCTTCTTCCTCGACGGGCTCGCCAATGCCGCCGAGCAGCTCTGCGGCCGCGCCTATGGCGCGCGCTCGCGGGAAGATTTTTCCGGCGCGGTGCGGCTGGTCGTCGTGTGGGGCTTTGCCTTTGCGCTGGCGGTCACGGCGGTGTTTTCGCTGTTCGGCCCCACGCTGATCGACATCATGACCGCGAGTGGTGACGTGCGCGGTGTTGCGCGCGACTTCCTCCTGTTCGTGATTGCCTCGCCCGTGCTCGCGGTGTTCGCCTTTGCCTTTGATGGCGTCTATATCGGCGCGACCTGGGCGCGCGACATGCGCAACCTGATGCTGGCGTCGCTGGTGATCTTTCTGGCCGCCTGGTTCGCGCTGCGCGGCTTCGGCAATTACGGCCTGTGGGGCGCGCTGCTGGTGCACTATGCCGCGCGCGGCGGCCTGCAGGCGCTGGCCTATCCGGGGCTATTGAAGCGGTCGTTTGGGCCCTAGCTTTTACCCTCTTGTGGGCAGGGCTATCGCATATGCGGAGTACTTTTCATCGGCATGCCCGCCACAAACTCGTCATGGCCGGGCTTGTCCCGGCCATCCACGACCTTTCTCGCGGCACAAAGAACGTGGATGCCCGGGACAAGCCCGGGCATGACGATGTGGAAACGTCTGTGCGAAAGCCAACGGGATCATATGCGATAGCCCTGCCCTGTAAGGAGAAGAGGAAAGAAAGGAATCACTGTACCGGCCAGTCCTCCGCCGTCAGCGTCGCCGCATCGGCGCCGACGATTTCCGACAGCGATTCGCGCCCGGTGCGCAGCAGCGTCGATGACAGATCGCGCTTGATGTCGTCGACCAGCCCGATACCCTTGTAGACCAGCGAAGAATAGAGCTGGATCAGGCTGGCGCCGGCGCGGATTTTTGTCAGCGCGGCGCCGCCGGAATCGATGCCGCCGACACCGACCAGCGGGAATGCGCCTTCGACGCGAACATAGGTTTCCGCCACCATGCGGGTCGAGAGGCGGAACAGCGGCCGGCCGGAGAGGCCGCCCTGCTCCCTGGCGCGGCCGGTCTCGCGCAGGGTTGCGGGCCGCGCCAAAGTCGTGTTGGCGACGATCATGCCGTCGACGCGGCGCGAACGGGCGATGTGCACGACGTCGTCGAGCTCGGCGAGGCTGAGATCCGGCGCGATCTTGAGCAGCACGGGCGAGTCGCCGGCGTTCTTGCGCACCCGCTCGCGGGCGTCGATCACCCGGGCCAGCAGATCGTCAAGCGCCGCGGATTGCTGCAGGTTGCGCAGGCCCGGCGTATTCGGCGAGGAGACGTTCACGGTGAAATAGCTGGCGACCGGGGCGAAGGTCTCGATCAACCTGACGTAGTCGGCGGTGCGGTCCTCGGAATCCTTGTTGGCACCGACATTGACGCCGACAATGCCGCCATGGTTGGCGCGCGAGGCGAGCCGGCGCAGCACGGCCTCGGCGCCGTCATTGTTGAAGCCCATGCGGTTGATGATGGCTTCGTCGCGCTCGAGGCGAAACAGCCGCGGGCGCGGATTGCCGGCTTGCGGGCGCGGCGTCACCGAGCCGATCTCGACAAAGCCGAAGCCGAGCCGCAGCAGCGCGTCCGGCACTTCCGCATTCTTGTCAAAGCCTGCAGCCATGCCGACGGGATTTGGAAAATTCAGCCCGAAGGCGCGCACCGCGAGCTTGTGGTCATCCGGCTTCGGGCGCATCGGCGGCAGCAGCCGCAGCCCCTGGATCGCCAGGCGATGCGCATCCTCCGGATCGAGCCAGCGCAGCAGCGGCAGCGAAAATGTATCAAATGCCCGGATCACGAGGCGAGCTCCGGCACATCATGTGAGCCATCGGCGCGCGCGCGCAAATCGAGGATTGCGGTGACCGCGCCAAGATCGAGTTCGCCGTAGAGATGCGGAAACAGCTCGTCATTGCGCGACGGCTCCCAGCGCAGCGCCTCACCGAGCGCATCGGCATCGACCGCAACCAGGAATAGGCCGGTCTGGCCGAAGAAATGCTTTCGCGCGGTTTCGGGAACCTGGGCAGCGGTGGAAAAATGGATGTAGCCGTCCCGAAGGTCGTCGGCGCTGCCGCGATAGACGCCCTGCCGCTCCGCCTCACGCCAGGCCGAGGCCGGACAGATTTTGTAGATCATACGCAAGCGAACGATTCCTGCTTGTCCTTGAGTCCTTTGGGATTTTCCCCGGGTTCCCGGAAGTCGTGCCGAACGTATCGACGGGCCGCGGCGACTTCAAGCACCCGGCGCTACCTTGCCGTGCAGAATTGCCGGAAGTCACCGATTGCGCCAATAATTGTCGCCTCAGTCGCCGGGGTTTTGCCCATGGCCAAGCAGCCAAAAGCTCTGAAGATGCTGACCCACAGCCAGGTGTGGGGCGCGCTCGACCGGCTTGCCGAGCGCGCGGGGCTGTCGCCGTCGGGGCTGGCGCGGCGCGCCGGCCTCGATCCCACCACGTTCAACAAGTCCAAGCGCATCACGCCCGACGGGCGCGAGCGCTGGCCCTCCACGGAGTCGCTGGCAAAAGCGCTGGCTGCAACCGGCAGCTCGATCGACACGTTCGTTCAGCTGATCGGCGATCACGGACACGACGTGCACTCGATGCCCCTGCTTGCGCTTTCACACGCCGCCCAGCCCGGCCATTTCGATACACGCGGCTATCCGACGGGACGCGGCTGGCACGAAGTGCCGCTGCCTATGGCGGGCGCGGACCATGCGTTTGCGCTGGAAGTTTCCGGCGACGCGCTCAAGCCGACCTATCGCCATGGCGATGTCATCGTGGTGGCGCCGGGCACGCCGATCCGCCGTGGCGACCGCGTGGTGGTGAAGACGGTGGCGGGGGAGGTGCTGATCCGCGAGATGCGGCGGCGCACCGCGAAGCTGCTGGAGCTCGCCTCGCTCGATGCCGGCGCGCCGGACCGCGCGCTTGCGTCTGACGATGTGGAATGGATCGCGCGGATTGCATGGACGCGGCATTAGCGGAACCGCGCGGGTTCCTCGATGTGTCATTTTTTGCGGGATTTACGTCATTTCGAACAGGCGGCACGCGCGCTAGCGTTGGAGAGTGCGAAACTGAAGGCGATTCGATTCAAAGATGAACTGGCGGCTTGTGTTGTGGTGCGGTTTGGGGGCCGCCGCGCTTTTCGCGACCATCGCAGCGGGATGGATCTTCTCGCTGCCCGCGGCTCCAGCGGCCGCGACGGCGCCACCGATTGCGCACGAGGAAACCCAGGCCACGCTTGCGGCATTGAAGCCGCCGAAGCGACAGCGTCCGCTGATCGCGATCATTGGTATCAATGAGAGTAGCGAGACCACCGACTACCTGATGCCCTACGGCATCCTGCGGCGTGCCGACGTCGCCGACGTGGTGACGCTGGCGACGCAGCCCGGCCCGATGACCTTGTTTCCCGTCCTCAAGGTCGAACCCGACGCGACGACCGCCGCATTCGATGCGCAGCACCCTGACGGCGCCGACTACGTGATCGTGCCCGCGATGAGCCGCGACGACGATCCGGCCGTGCTGCAATGGATCAGGAGCCAGGCCGAAAAGGGCGCCATCATCGTCGGCGTTTGCGCCGGTGCAAAGGTCGTCGCCAGCACGGGGCTGCTCGACGGCAAGCTCGCGACGACACATTGGTACTATCTGAAGGAGATGCGCGAGAAGCATCCCGCGATCCACTATGTCAGGGACCGGCGCATCGTGGTCGACCGCGGTGTCGCCACGACGACCGGGATCAGTGCCTCCATGCCGATGTCGCTGACGCTGATCGAGGCGATTGCTGGCCGCGACAAGGCCGCGGCGGTCGGCCGCGAGATCGGGCTCGACGCATGGGATTCGCGCCATGACAGCGGCGCGTTCAAGTTCACGCGGCCCTTTGCGTTGACGGCGATTCGGAACACGCTGGCGTTCTGGGGGCGCGAGCAGTTCGGCATCGCGCTGACGCCAGGCATCGACGAGGTGTCGCTGGCGCTGGTCGCGGATGCCTGGTCGCGAACCTATCGCTCGAGCGCCGTCACCTTTGCCGAAAGCAGCGGCGCGCTGCAGACCAGGCACGGTGCGCGCATCGTGCCCGACCGGATCGCCAGGGACTGGCCGGCGGAGCTATCGCTGCCGGCCATCGGCGGCCGTCCGGCACTGGCGCTGGACGAGACGCTGCGCGGCATCGAGGGTCGCTACGGAAAGCGCACCGCCGACTTCGTCGCGATGCAGCTCGAATATTCAAGGCCCGCGGCAGCCCGTTGAGATTTGCCCCGGCTTTTTCGCCTCCCCGCGCTTGCGGCGTCATGCGCGCTTTAATAGCGTGCGCCAAACTGAATTGACCGCCGATCAATTGTTGGGGGAGAAACATGAATCGTCGCGACGCGCTGAAAGCCTTTGCCGGCCTTGCCCTTTGCCCGTTGTGCCGACCCGCTTTCGCCGCCGAGGGCGCGCATTGGAGCTATGAGGGCGCTACGGGCCCCGCAAAATGGGGCGATCTCGATGCGGCGAGCAAGGTCTGCACCATCGGCCTGCAGCAATCGCCGATCGACATCGTGGCACCGATCAAGTCGCAGCTGCCTCCCATCAAGCTCAACTGGGCGAAGACGGCCGACACCATCGTCAACAACGGCCATACCATCCAGCTCAATTTCGCCGCAGGCAGCACGCTGACGCTCGGCGACAAGAAGTTCAACCTGGTGCAGGTTCACTTCCACCGGCCGAGCGAGCACATGGTCGCCGGAAAAAGCTTTCCGATGGAGGCGCATTTCGTGCATAGCGCCGATTCCGGCGCGCTCGCCGTCCTCGGCGTGCTGATGTCGACCGGCAAGCCCAATGCCGCCTTCGCGCGGGTAGTGGCCACCATGCCCGCCCAGGAAGGCCCGCCAGTGAAGGCCGATCCCGCCTTCAACCCGAACGACATGCTGCCGAAGAAGCTCAGCTACTACCGCTATTCGGGTTCGCTGACGACGCCGCCTTGCGCGGAGACGGTGGAGTGGCTGGTGCTGACGAACCCGATCACGGTAGCGCAAAGCGATGTGGCGGCGTTCGCCAAGCTCTATCCGCTGAATGCGCGCCCGGTGCAGCGGGACAACCGGCGCTACGTGCTGGTATCGGGCTGAGCCGCCGCAGTGATCGCAGGTTGGATCGAGCTATCCATCCCAAGAGCCGACACCCTCGTTTCGGAACCGAGGCCGATCAGCGCGGCTCCTCCCGGTCGACCCCGTCAACGTCGTGGGCGCGAAGATATCGGCTGACGGCTTCCTCGACGGTCGCGAAGAAGCCTTCGTCGCCGAACCGCGTAAACAAGCCGAAGCGCTTCAGCTTGTCCTTTACCGGATCCTTCAGTTCGGCAAAGCACAGCTCAATGCCCTTGGCGCGCAGCTCGTCGTCCAGCTCGGCAAGCTCATCCGCCGCGGTGACGTCGACACTGGTGACCGGCTCTGCCGCGACCACGAACCAGCGAACCGGCGTCGGCGATTCAGCCACCGCATCCAGAACGCTCCTCTTGAAGAATTCGGCGTTGGCGAAGAACAAGGGTGCATCCCAACGAAACAGCACCAGCCCGGGTATCCGGCGCGCATCCGGATAGCGCGTGATGTCATGGTATCCCGCGACGCCGTCGGCGCGGCCAAGCACTGCAAAGTGTGGACGCCAGCCATCCCACAGGAACTCGATGATGGCGAACACGACCGCCAGACCTATCCCGGGGATCGCGCCGAACACCGCCACGCCGACAAAGCAGACGATCGAGAGCCAGAACTCCCATTGCTGGATGCGGTAGATGCGCTTGAGGTCGGCGACCTCGATCAGGCCGATCGCAGCGGCAATCACCACCGCGGCCAGCGCCGTAGCCGGCAAGTCCTGAAGCAGGCCAGGCGCCAGGAGTAGCAATAGCGCAACCGCCAGGGCGCCGGAAACGCCGGTCAACTGGGTCCGGGCACCGGCGGCCTCGGCGACCGGCGTGCGCGAACTGCTGCTGCTGACCGGAAAGCCCTGGAAGAATCCCACGGCGAGATTGGCCGCGCCAAGCCCCACCATCTCCTGGTTCGGATCGACATGCGCACCGGATCGTGCTGAGTAGGCCCGCGAAAGTACGCTGGTATCGGCGAACGACACCAGCGCGACGGCGAAGCCACCAAGCAGCACCGGAACGATGTCGGCGGCGGTGATCCAGGGGATCGCAAAGCCGGGCAGCCCCTGCGGCAGCGCCCCCAGCACGGCGACATCGAAGCGCGAGGCAAGATCAAGCGATGCCACGATGACCGTCGCGGCGACGACGGCGATCAAAATACCCGGCACGCGCTTGCGGCCTCTGAGCAGCATGATCACGGCCAGCGTCCCCGCCCCGATCATGAAGGTGATCCAGTTCGCCTTCCCCGCCAGCACGGCCTTGGCGACGGCCCACAGGTCCCTCAGCGGGCCGCCGCTCTCGATCGAGAGGCCAAAGAGATTTGGCAGCTGGCTGACCAGCACTGTCACCGCAATGCCGTTCATGTAGCCGTAGCGGATCGGCTTGGACAAAAGCTCGGTCACAAAGCCCAGCAGCGCGATGCCCGCGACAATGCACACCGCTCCGGAAACCACGGCCATCATGGCGGCGAGCGCGACGGCGCGCTGCGGATCGCCGCCGGACAGCGGCAGCACGATGCCGAGGATGATGGGGGCCAGCGATGAATCCGGTCCCAGCACCAGGATGCGGCTTGGTCCAAACAGCGCGTAGACGAGCAGCGCAATGATCGTCGCGTAGAGCCCGTTGATGCCGGGCACGCCGGATGCCACCGCATAGGCAATGCCGACAGGCACCAGCATCGACGCCAGGACGAGACCGGCCGAGAGGTCATGCCGCAACCATGATGCCTCGTACCGGCGGAAGATGCTCAACCCCGGCAACCAACGCAGCAGACGAGTTTGGCCTTTCACTATATCCATCTAGAGGGGCGTTCTTTCCCGACGCGCAGCAAACGAGCGCCGCGAAACCCGTCGCCCACTCGGGAGGGATGACGGGCTCCGCGTGCCCACCCTCAAGATTGATGCTCTGGAGGGTGGGCACAGCGCAAGAGCGCATTTGCCCGCCCTACTCAGCTGCGCAACAGACTACGTCGCGTAGTCCGGCTCCTTGCGGTCGAGGACGCGCTTGAGCGCGTCGAAGTGCCGCTGCGCGGGCGTCGGGCCCTTGTAAAGGTGGTCGTCCATGTAGTCGCGCCTGGTTTTCTCGACCACGGGCGTCGGCAGCTGCTTCAGCCGTTGCCCAGTCCACATCGCGTAGATCTGCACCTGCGCGGCGCGCTCGACGTAATAGAGCTTGTCGTAGGCTTCGGCGACGGTTGTGCCGGTCGTGGTGATGCCATGATTGGCCATGAACAGCACACTCTTGTTGCCGATGACGCGGGCGAGCCGCGCGCCTTCCGCGGGGTCCATGGCGGGACCGGTGTACTCGTCGTCATAGGCAATGGCTTCGGAGAGACCGACTTCGGTCTGGCCGATCTCCTTGATGCGTGGGTCTTCCAGCCGGGTGAGTGCGCTGGCATAGGGCATGTGGGTGTGGAACACGGCCTTGGCCTGCGGCAGCGCCTTGTGGATCGGCGCATGAATGCAATAGCAGGAGCGCTCGACATCGCCCTCCCCGCTCTTCACCTCGCTGTCGTCGATGCCGACTTCCATGAAGGTCGAGGCGGTCACCTCCGACCAATGGGTGCCGAAGGGAATCTGGTAGTAGCGGTCGCTTTGGCCGGGCACCACCAGGGTCAGATGATTGAAGATGCCTTCGGAGAAGCCGTGCATGTAGGCCAGCCGGTGCGCGGCCGCGAGATCGACCCGCGCTTGCCACTGCTCGGCGGACACATTGTCGCGAAGCGATTTCGGTGAAACCCTGAATTGCATGCGCGTACTCCCCTGAGACTTGTTGTTATCGGGGCAGTATAGCGCAATTGGCCGAGAGCGGCGGCGGGAATCGTCACGGGGGAGCCATCTCGATCCCGCGGGCACCCTGTTGCCCCGGCCTTCGCCGGGGCAACAGTTCAGGCCGATCTCGCCAGCGCGCCGTCGATCATGGCGACCGCGTTTGGCACGCCGTAGACGGCAACGAAGGAGCCGAAGCGCGGGCCCTTCTCCTGGCCGAGCAGCACCTGGTAGAGCATGTTGAACCAGTCGAGCGAGACCCCGGGCCGGCCGTCCTTGCCCTTCTTCACGGGATCGAGGAAGGGCTCGCGGCGGCCGATCTCGTAGACCACGTTCTGGATTTCCTCGGCCGAAGCGCCGGCCTCCATGTTGGAGAGCGCATCGCGAAGGTCCTGCAGCGCGGCACGCTCGATCTCGGTCGGCTCCCGGAATTTCTTCGTCGGCGCGACGAAATCGCGATAGTAGTTGATGGCGTAGTTCACCATCGCGTCCAGCTTCGGATGCGTCTGCGGCGTCACGCCCGGGCGGTAGCGTCCGATGAAGCCCCACAGCGTTTCGGCGTTTTCCGCGTTCGACGACGACACCAGCGTGAGCAGCATCTGGAACGTCACCGGCATGTCCACCTGAGGCGGATTGCCCGAGTGGATATGCCATACGGGGTTGGCGAGGCGCTGCTTCGTCTCCTGCTTCGGGTAGCCTTCGATGAACTGCTGGTAGTCGTCGACGTTGCGCGGGATCACATCGAAGTAGAGGCGCTTGGCCGCCTTGGGTTCGCGGTACATGAACAACGCCAGCGATTCCGGCGAGGCGTAGCGAAGCCATTCGTCGATGGTGAGGCCATTGCCCTTGGACTTGGAGATCTTCTGGCCGTGCTCGTCGAGGAAGAGCTCGTAGTTGAATCCTTCCGGCGGCGTGCCACCGAGCGCAGCGCAGATCTTGCCCGAAAGCTTCACGGAGTCGATCAGGTCCTTGCCGGCCATTTCATAGTCGACGCCGAGCGCATACCAGCGCATCGCCCAATCCGGCTTCCATTGCAGCTTGCAATGCCCGCCGGTGACCGGAAGCGCAACGCGCTCCTTCGTCTCGGGATCGTCGTAAGAGATGGTGCCGGCCCTGGCGTCGTGATCGACGATCGGCAAATAAAGCACCTGGCCGGTGCGCGGGCAGATGGGGAGAAACGGCGAATAGCTCGCCGCGCGCTCCTCGCGAAGCGAGGGCAGCATGATCTTCATGACGGCGTCGAGCCGCTCCAGCATGCGCAGCAGCGCTGCGTCGAACCTGCCCGACGTATAGTAATCGGTGGAGCTGGCGAACTCGTAATCGAAGCCGAAGGCGTCGAGGAAGGCGCGCAGCCGCGCATTGTTGTGTGCGCCAAAACTCTCATGCGTGCCGAAGGGATCGGGCACCCTGGTCAGCGGCTTGCCGAGGTTCTTCTCCAAGAGCTCCTTGTTGGGAACGTTGTCCGGCACCTTGCGCAGCCCGTCCATGTCGTCCGAGAAAGCCAAGAGGCGCGTCTTGACCTTGTCGTCGGTGAGCACGCGGAAGGCATGACGCACCATGGTGGTGCGCGCGACCTCGCCGAACGTGCCGATATGCGGCAGGCCGGACGGGCCGTAGCCGGTCTCGAACAGCACCTCGTCCTTCGGCTTCTTTTTCAGCCGCGCGACAATCGTCTTGGCCTGCTCGAAGGGCCAGGCGTTGGATTGTTCGGCGAGCGCACGAAGACCGTTGGGGGTGGCGAGTTCGGTGGTGGACATGTCGGACGGGTTCTCCAGAAGCGGCGAAAACTAGCGCTTTCGCGCTCAAAAGTGAAATGGCGGTGGTTGCTGCCATTCCGGGACGGTGCGCAAGCGCCAGACCCGGAATCTCGAGATTCTCAGGAGCGCAAGGGCGCTCCATAGTTCGATGCTGACACATCGCCCCGGAATGACGTGCCTAGAACGGGCTGATCGAGAAATAGCGCAGCCACAGGTCGGTAAAGCGGCCTTTTTCCCAGACCCGGAACAGCGCCCAGTTCAACGCCTGGCGCAGCAGATCGTTGCCCTTGCGCACGGCGATGCCGACGCCTTCGCCGAAATAGCGGCTCTCGACGAACGGCCCGCCGGAGAAGGCGCAGCACTCGGCGGAATCCGTGCCGTTGATCCAGAACGCCAGCGCGATGGCGTCGCCGAAGATCAGGTCGACCTCGCCGCGGCGGAGCGCTGCGCGCAGCGCATCGTCGCCGGCGAAGGAGTGGATCTCCGCGTCGGTGAACATCGCCTTGAGATACGCCTCGTGCGAGGTGCCGGCGATGACGCCGATCTTCTTTCCTTCCAGATATTCCGGGCGCACCTCGCTCATCACCGAATCGCGCCGCGATACGAAACGGGCCGGCGCGCGGTAATAGGGATCGGTGAAATCGAGACGCGTGCGCAACTGCGGCGTCACGGCGAGCGAGGCGATGATGGCATCGCCGCGGTTGGAGGTGATGGCGTCAACCAGCGTCTCGAAGCGGCGCATCTGGATGGTGCAGGTGATCTTGATTTCATCACACAGCGCGCGCGCCAGATCGACATTAAAGCCGGCCGGATTTCCATCGGACCCGGTGAAATTGAATGGCGGATAATCGGTTTCGGTGAGAAAGCGGATCACGGTGATGCGCGACAGATCCGGCCGGTCCGGCCGGCGCCGCGGATCCCAGAAGCCCGGCACGGCCTGCGGCGCGGCCTCAACCTTGGCCGTTCCCTGCTGCGCGCTTGCCCCACTCGATGGCCCCGCCGCGAGCACGGCCGCCAGCGCGCCGGCGAGAGCGGCGTTCGGCAAACGGAGAAACGGCAAGGCAGGCAAAAAGTGCATTACAGGGTAAGTTGTCCGGAATTCAGGGCCTTATAGACCATCCCGGGGACGAAGCGAGGGCCGGATGGATCAAATATCGCCAGTCAGAGGTAGCGTTTCAGGTCGGCCGCCGCCTCTTCCGGGCTCCGCTTCAGGTTGAAGGGGGCCACAAAATGCCCCTCGCGATCCATCAGATAGATCAGCGCGGTGTGGTCCATGGTGTAGTCGCCATCCTTCAGCGGCACCTTCTTGGCATAGACGCGGTAGGCGGACAGCACCTTTGCTATCTGCTCGGGGTCGCCGGTCAGGCCCTTCAAATGCGGATCGAAGCTCGAGAGATAATCCCTCATCGCTGCTTGGGTGTCGCGCTCGGGATCGACGGAGACGAAGAACGCATTGACCTTGCCGGCGTCCTTGCCAAGCGCGCGCAGCACCTCGGAGATCTCGAACAGCGACGTCGGGCAGACGTCGGGACAATGGGTGAAGCCGAAGAAGATCAGGGTCGGACGGCCCTTCAGGTTCTTCTCGGTAACGGGCTGGCCCGACTGGTCGGTGAGCTGGAACGGACCGCCGATCGCGGCGGGCGCGGCGACCTTGCGCAGATCGCCCATCAGCCAGGTCATCAGGAGCAATCCGACGGCTAGGCTCGCGGCAAAGGCCGCGATGATGACGACGGGGCGACGGAGCCGTTCCATTGAGAGCTTACCTTTTCAGAAGCAGGCCGCGATGCCGGCGGCGATCATCTCGAAAAACACCGCCGTGCCGTAATAAATCCAGAGCGCGGCCGCAGCTATGACGGCGAGCGCGCCGAGCACTGCGGCGGTCCACACAATGACCGACGCCGCCCACGCTTTAGGCGGGCTCGCGGGCAACGTCCTTGGGGCTGAAATCGGCGGGGCCATGCCCCCAGATAGGGCCAGTTCCACGCGTGGGCAAGCGGCGGGAGGCCGCGGCCGATCACGTTTGCGCAGGGATTTAGCGGGTGTGCGGCTTGTTTGCCGAAGCCTGGGCGTCGAGATAGCAGGGCTTGTACATCGCCTGCAGGGTCTTGCCGCGCAGGAAGATCATTTTCGGGGTCAGCCCGCCGCGCGCCGCGATCCAGCGCTTCACCGGCGCGGGATACATCGAATAGAGCATTTGCGTGGCTTCGTTGTTGGTCACCGCGCGGCCGTTGGGACCGAAATCCCAGGCGGCATGAAAGCCCAGATTGGCGGCCGAGGTGACGCAGATGCGGTCATGCGGAACCGCGCCGAGCACGATGGTGCAGGCCGACGCGCACAGGCCGTCGATGATCACGGTCTCGCCCGAAGTACGCAGGCCCTGGTACTTGTCGACATAGGTGCCGATCCGGCCGCCGCGATCGTCGGCAATCCGCACTACTGCGTGACTGGCGCTCGCCCCTGCCAGAAGGAGGAACGCCGTAAGCAAACCAGTCACGAACTTCATGTCGAAGCCCCCAGCCCCAGCCGAAACCGTCGAAACCGAATCTGAATGTCTTGTGTGATGCAGACAGCGGGAGGGTGTTGCCGAATGGCATTTTTGTCGAGAGGGCGGGGCTCGCTCAAGTCAAATTCAAATGCAGTGTTGCAACAGCGCTGCACCACCGGCCGCAAACGGTCCCAAACTGGAACGGTTAACAAATCCCCTGGTGGCGCCGCCGCCACAGGCAAGCGCCTTCTGCCGTTGACCGCGACAAAAGTGACGGGCTTCATGCGATGAATACTCGGGGAGGAAATCATGGCTGGCGATGCTGACGTAATTGTGGTCGGCGGCGGTTTGGCGGGGCTGGTGGCCGCCACCGAGATCGCCGACGCCGGCAAGCGCGTTATCCTATTGGACCAGGAAGGCGAGCAGAGTCTCGGCGGCCAGGCGTTCTGGTCGTTCGGCGGACTGTTCCTGGTGGATTCGCCGGAACAGCGGCGGCTCGGCATCAAGGACTCGCATGATCTCGCCTTGCAGGACTGGATGGGCGCTGCGGGCTTCGACCGCGAGGAGGATCTCTGGCCGAGCAAATGGGCAGAGGCCTATGTCGCCTTCGCCGCTGGCGAGAAGCGCGACTGGCTGCGCGCGATGGGCCACCGTATTTTTCCCGTGGTCGGCTGGGCCGAGCGCGGCGGCTATGACGCGATGGGCCACGGCAATTCGGTGCCGCGCTTTCATGTCACCTGGGGCACGGGCCCCGGCATCGTCGAGCCCTTCGAGCGACGCGCGCGCGAGGCGGCGGAGAGCGGCAAGCTGATCTTCAAGTTCCGCCATCGCGTCGATGCGCTGAGCCTCACCAACGGGGTGGCCGATGGCGTCAGCGGCGCGATCTTGGAGCCCACCAATGTGGAGCGCGGCAAGAGCTCGTCGCGCAAAGTCGCCGGTGAATTTACGTTGCGGGCGCAGGCCGTGGTCGTCGCCTCCGGCGGTATCGGCGGCAACCATGATCTCGTGCGGGCCAACTGGCCCAAGCGCCTCGGCGAGCCGCCCAAATTCATGATCTCAGGCGTGCCCGAACATGTCGACGGCCGTATGATCGGCATCACCGAGGCCGCCGGCGCGCGGCTGATCAACCGCGACCGCATGTGGCATTATGTCGAGGGCATCCAGAACTGGAATCCGATCTGGCCGCGCCATGGCATCCGCATTTTGCCGGGGCCCTCGTCGATGTGGTTCGACGCGACGGGTAAGCGCCTGCCCGCGCCGCTCTTCCCCGGCTCCGACACGCTGGGGCAACTGCAATACATCATGGATACCGGCTACGATTATTCGTGGTTCATCCTGACGCAAAGCATCATCAAGAAGGAGTTTGCGCTCTCCGGCTCCGAGCAGAACCCGGATCTGACGGGAAAAAGCTGGCGCATGACGCTCAAGCGCGCCACCAACAAGGGCGCGCCGGCGCCGGTGGAAGCGTTCAAGCAGAAGGGCGTCGATTTCATCGTGCGCGACAATCTCGCCGATCTCGTTGCGGCCATGAACAAGCTTGCCGGCAGCGACCTGCTCAAGCTCGACCACATCAAGGCGCAGATCGAAGCGCGCGACCGCGAGATCGACAATCCCTATGTCAAGGATGCGCAGGTGATGAACCTGCACAATGCGCGCCGCTACATCGGCGACAAGCTGATCCGCACCGCCAAACCGCACCGCATCCTCGATCCCGGGCACGGCCCGCTGATCGCGGTCAAGCTGAACATCCTCACCCGCAAGACGCTGGGCGGCTTCGAGACCGATCTCGATTCCCGCGTGTTCGGCCAGGACGGCAAGATCATCGGGGGACTTTATGCGGCCGGCGAAGCCGCCGGCTTTGGCGGCGGCGGTATGCACGGCTATCGCTCGCTGGAAGGCACCTTCCTCGGCGGCTGCCTGTTCTCCGGTCGCAATGCCGGACGGGCCGCGGCGAAGGCAGTGTCATAAAAGGCCGGCGGCGTGCGGATCGGTTGATCTGCCCCTGCGGCCGTGGTGCAATAGCGACCACACCATTGCCGCCGGCCGCGCATGAACCGCCTCCTCGTATTGCTGCTTGTCCTGGCTAGCGCGAACGTCGCGGCGGCGGACACGATCGTGGTCGGCAAGGTGACGCGCCACTGCACCGTCCGCCTGCCTGATACCAAGCCGGCACCGCTGGTCATCGTACTCCACGGCAACACGCAGACCGGCACCGACATGATCACGCGCACCGCCTGGCCAGCGGTGGCGAAGCGCGAGGGCTTCGGCGTGGTGTTTCCCGACGGCCTCAATCACGCCTGGGCCGATCTGCGCCCCACCAATCTGCGCGCCGGCCGCGTGCCGCCCTACCGCACCGACGACGTGGCCTTCATTGCGAAGCTGGTGGAGAAGCTGGTGGCGGAGGGCAGCGCCGATCCAAAGCGGGTCTACGTCACCGGCATTTCCAATGGCGGCGCCATGACCATGACGCTGGTCTGCAAGCGCGCCGATCTGTTTGCGGCCGCCGCCACCGTGGCCATCAACCTGACCGACCAGTCGGCCAGTCCCTGCCGCCCCTCGCGGCCGGTGCCGATGCTGATGATGAACGGCACCGCCGATCCGCTGGTCCCCTACAAGGGCGGCCGCGGCACCAGCCGCTTTGCGGTCGACGGCTTCTGGCCGGTGGAGAAGACGCTCGGCTTCTGGCGCAAGAACAATGGCTGCGAGGCAAAGGATGCCGCCGTCACCGACCTCGAGGATACCGACCGCGGCGATCGCAGCACTGTGACGCGGATCGATTCGAAATGCCCGCCGGGACGCGACGTCGTGCTCTACCGTGTCAATGGCGGCGGCCACCGCATGCCCGGTGCCCTCGATGCCCGCTTCCCGCGACTGGCCAACACCTTCCTTGGGCCGCAGAACCGCGACATCGACGGCGCCGAGACGATCTGGACGTTCTTCAAGGGATTTCCGTAAATCTCCGCTGCGATTTGCGCAGTGGCGCATCGCCCGGCTCTGCGCTAACAGAGGCCGCCTTTCCCAAGGAGAAAAGAAGAAATGAGCATTCAGCGTTTTGAGACCGGACCGCGCATGAGCCAGGTCGTGGTGCACGGCAACACGGTTTATCTGGCTGGAGTCGTCGCCAACAAGACCGCGGGCGGCAGCGTCACCGACCAGACCAAGGAAATCCTTTCCATTATCGACGGCCATCTGGCCAAGGCCGGCAGTGACAAGTCGAAATTGCTTTCGACCAACATCTACATCACCGACATGAAGAATTTTGCCGAGATGAATGCGGTGTGGGACACCTGGGTGTCGCCGGGCAATACGCCGGCCCGCGCCACGGTCGAGGCACAACTCGCGGCGCCGCAATACAAGGTCGAGATCATGGTGGTCGCGGCGAAGTAGACCGGTCAACCTAACACATTTTCCGTTATGCCCGGGCAAAAGCGCGAAGCGCGTCTTCACGCGAGATGTCCCCGGGCATGACGAGTGGAGAGATGATCGGGCGCGGCTGCCATCACCGGCAGCCGCGCCATCGTTTTTATGCAGCCGACTTCGCCGCCGTGGCGGCGGTCCGCTCCGCATCGACCTTCTTCGAGAACAGCCAGCGGAAATAGGTCAGCGGCGCGTCCGCGCCGATCGCGAGCAGCTGGTAGTCCGGGTCGGCGTCGAACACCTTCTGCTGCGCCTCGATGATGTCCTTGTCCTCGTTGAACCCTTCCTCCAGCGAGTGCCGCAGCGACAAGGCGATGTTCGGATTGTCGATATCGAAGTCGTGGAGGTAGTTCCAGAAGAAGTGTGTCGTCGATCGCGTCTCCGGCGTCATGAACTGGGCATTGCGGTATTGCCGCGTGCCGGGCACCTGCACGCCTTTCTCCACGCCCTGGCCCGCGGGGGCGAAGGTGGTGTCGAGGGTGAAGATGCCAGGGATGTACATGCGGCCGATGTTGCGGCGGTCGATCCTGTCCGTTTTGTTCGCAATGACCTTCTTGTGGTACGGTGGCGGCTCGGCGTTCATGTGCCAGCGCTCGACGCGAAAGCCGTCTTCCAGTTTCTCGATCGCGACCGGCTTGGTCTTGTAGGCATATTCCTCGGAGCCGCCGAGCGTGTTGGTGTGCACGAAGGCGAGATGGGCAAAGTCGCTGAGGTTGTCGACGATCAGCATCCAGTTGGCCTTGTAGTGCATGTAGCCCGGCAGGCCCCGCCATTTGGGATCGGCCAGCGGCGGATAGTCAAGGACCAGCTTCGGATCGGCCTTTTCGGGATCGCCGGTCCAGATGAAGATGAGATTGTAGCGCTCGACCACCGGGTAGCTGCGCACGCCGAGCTTTGCGGGAATGATGTCCTGTCCCGGGATCTGGATGCACTTGCCGTCGGCGGCGAACTTCATGCCATGATACATGCAGCGGATGTCGTCGCCTTCGATGCGCCCCATCGACAGTGGCGCCGCGCGATGGCAGCAGCGATCGTCGACCGCGACGACCTTGCCGCTGGCACCGCGGTAGAGCACGAGCGGCTTTTCGAGAATGGTGCGCGCCAGTTTCTTGCCGTCGATCAGCTCATGGTTCCAGGCCGCGACATACCAGGAATTGCGCAGGAAAATGCCATCGTCAGCCATGTATTCCTCCCTCTAGAGTTTTTCGTTGGCGTCGAGGGTAGGCGATTGCGGAAAGCCGGTTCCCACTGGACACAGCGTACGGCTGGATGGACAATCGAATCCATGGAATGGCGCGACTGGGAGTTGTTCTGCGAGGTCGTCCAGCACGGCGGATTCTCCGCCGCCGCGCGTGTGCTGGGTCATCCCAAGTCAAGCCTCAGCGCTGCAGTGCAGCGGCTGGAAAGCAATCTCGGCGTCAGGCTGATCGAGCGTACCACGCGGCACCTGAGGCTGACCGACGCAGGCGAGACCATCTTTCGCCGGGTGCAGCCGCTGTTCGCGGCGCTGCACGACACCCGCAGCGAAGCGCTGGCGATGAGCTCTTCGGTCGCCGGCATCTTGCGCATCAAATCGCCGTACGAATTCGGCGCGCATCATGCGGGGCCAGTCGCCTGCGAATTGATGGGCCGTTATCCCGAGCTGACGATCCGGATCGATGTCGAGCATGACATCGTCAATCCCGTCGCCGAAAACTACGACATCGTCTTTGCCATGCTGGAGGCGCCGCTGCCGTCCAACGGCATCATCATTCGCCGAATGTTCTCACTGGAGCGCGGCCTGTTCGCGGCGCCTTCCCTGCTGGAGCGGCTTGGTGAGCCCGGGAACTGGGCGGAGCTGATGAAACTCCCCTTGCTCACCGGCCCGAGCGATACGCCCTGGGCCATCACCACGCCGGAAGGCACCGTCGAGCATCTCGACGTGCAGAAGGCGCGTCTGGTCAGCTCCAACGCGCATGTGCGGCTGCAGGCGGCGATTACCGGGCACGGCGTCATCCGCGTGACCGCGACCTATGCCAAGGCCGCGTGCGACGCCGGCCTGCTGCGGCAGGTATTGCCGGACCACGGCTGCGAACCCCTCAACGTCCACGCGCTGCTGCCGACCCGGCAGTTCGTGCCGGCCAAGGTGCGGGTCTTCCTCGACGCGCTGGATGCGCATGCTTATGCGCGGCCGCCGGCGCTGGCCGACCTGTAGGGCTCTGACGCGACAGCGGATTTTTTTCTCTTATAGTTGGGAACCTGAGCCGGGCTGGTGCATCCAATCGCCAGCCAACATATGCGACAGTGGAGCCAGCATGCACCACGCACCCACCGCCCCGACCGCTCCCTCCGGCCCTGATGACGCCGAGATGGTCCGCCGCGCGCTTGGCCGCGACGAGACGGCGGTGCGCACGATCATGCAGGCGAACAACCGCCGGCTATACCGGCTCGCGCGCGGCATCCTGCGCAACGATGCCGAGGCCGAGGACGTGGTGCAGGACACCTATGTGCGCGCCTTCACGCACCTGGACCAGTTCCGCGGCGATTCCAGCCTGTCCACCTGGCTGTCGCGAATCGCAATGAACGAGGCGCTCGGCCGCCTGCGCCGCCAGCGGCCCGGGGTGGAATGGTCGGAGTTGGAAAAGAGCGTTCCGCAGGCCCAGATCATTCCCTTTCCCCTCGCCTCAAGTGACGACCCGGAAAAATCCATGGCCCAGCGCGAAATCCGTGATGTCGTCGAGCACGCGATCGACGAGCTGCCCGAGCCGTTCCGCCTTGTCTTCATCACCCGCGTGATCGAGGGCATGAATGTCGAAGAGACCGCTGAAATCCTCGGGCTGAAGCCGGAGACGGTGAAGACGCGCCTGCACCGCGCCCGCAACCTGCTGCGCGACAATGTGGAACGCAAGATCGGGCCCGTCGTGATGGAAGCCTTTCCGTTTGCGGGCCGGCGCTGTGAGCGGCTGACCGAGGCCGTGCTGAAACGCCTCGGCTATCGCGGGTAAATTTCCGGGAACCTCGGCGCATCAGCGCCATCCAACTCCTGTGCTTACCGACAACCAGCCGGCGCGCACTCCGCGACCGGCGCCACAGGAGTGTCCAACATGTTCGTCCGATTGAGCGCGGCGATCGCCGCCGTTTGCCTCGTCAGCAGCGCCGCGCTGGCGCAGGCCGCAAAGCCGACCGACCCGCAGATCGCCCATATCGCCTACACCGCAGGGGTGCTCGACATCAACGCCGCCAAGCAGGCGCTGACCAAGGCAAGCAACAAGGAAGTGAAAGCCTTCGCGCAGGACATGGTGCGCGACCATGAGGCCGTGAACAAGCAGGCGCTCGACCTCGTCAAGAAGCTCAAGGTCACGCCGGAAGACAACGACACCAGCAAGACGCTGTCGAAGCAGGCCGCCGACAAGCTCGCCGAACTCAAAAAACTGAAGGGTGCCGAATACGACAAGGCCTATGTCGCCAACGAGGTCGCCTACCACAAGGCCGTCAACAGCGCGCTGGAGACGCAGTTGATTCCTTCGGCCAGCAATCCCGAGCTGAAGAGCCTGCTGCAGACGGGGCTGAAGATCTTCCAGGGTCACCAACAGCACGCCGAGCAGGTCGCGGCGAGCCTGAAGTAAGGGAGAGAGCCATGCTGTCGGGACGGAATGTTTTGCTTGCGCTGGCGCTATCCATCATCGCCGTCCCGGCGCATGCGGCGACGATCCAGATCGTGATGCAGAATCTGGCGTTCGTGCCTTTAGAAATTTCGGCGAAAGTCGGCGACACCATCGAATGGGTGAACAAGGATGCGTTCCTGCATTCCGCCACCGCGCGAAACGGCGATTTCGACGTCAACCTTCCGCCGAAGAAGACGGTCACCTCCGTGCTGAGCAAGGCCGGCACGGTCGAATATTACTGCCGCTACCATCCCAACATGAAGGCGGTGCTGAAAATCACGCCGTAACTGACGACATGACGTCGGAGGTAATCGATCGGCCGCGACTGATGCCGGATAGTCCGGATCAGCCGAACGATCCGGCTTTCGAAGGAGACGAGCAAATGACCGACGTCAAACAGGTTGCCCACCGCTATATCGAACTCTGGAACGAGCGCGCAGCTCACCGCCGCCGCGAGATGCTTGCCGCGAACTGGACGGCTGACGCAAGATACGTCGACCCGCTGATGTCGGGCGACGGCCATGACGGCGTCGAAGCGCTGATCTCGGGCGTGCAGCAGAAATTCCCGGACTTCAAATTCACCCTGATCGGCGAGCCCAATGGCTTTGGCGAGCATGTCCGCTTCTCCTGGGGTCTCGGTCCCAATGGAGCCGCCGACAGTCCGATCAAGGGCACCGACTTCGCCGTGCTGAGCCAGGACGGGCGGATCAAGAGCATCACCGGCTTTCTCGACCAGGTGCCGCAAGGCGCGTGATGCCGCAGCCGCCGGTTGTCCGCCAGGTCTGGCGCACAGCCGGCGGCACGCTTCCAAAGATATGTGCGGCTGTTATGGTCCCTCGAACAACTTGAGGGAAACGCCGTGAGCACCGCTCCCCGCATCGACATCGATCCCGCCGCCTTCTGGCAGGACCCCTACCCCATGCTGGCGCGCTTCCGCAAGGAAGCGCCGATCGCCTTCGTGCCGCAGCTCGGCAGCACACTGCTGTGCAGCCGCGACGACATTTTCGTCTCGGAAAAACAGATCGACGTGTTCTCGTCGCACCAGCCGCAGGGGCTGATGAACAAGCTGATGGGCCACAACATGATGCGCAAGGATGGCGATGCGCATCTGGCCGAGCGCAAGGCGATCTTTCCGGCGATCTCGCCGAAGACGGTGAAGTCGCACTGGACAGCGCAGTTCCAGGCGCATGCGGGCCGCATCATCGCCGCGCTCGAACCGGAGCCGTCGGTCGATTTCGTGCAGGCGTTTGCGCTGCCGTTCTCGGCCGAATGCCTGAAGTCGATCACGGGGCTGACCAACATGCGCTTCGAAGACATGAACGCGTGGTCGCAGGGCATGATCGACGGCATCGCCAATTACACCGGCGATCCCGCGGTGGAGGCGCGCTGCCATGCCGCCACTTCCGGCATCGA
>DASWVJ010000290.1:0-6526 GCA_036406295.1 Bradyrhizobium sp. | reverse complement strand
CGCGCCGGCTCCTTGATTTCTTCTTCGGCTGTGATCGCCCGTGCAGGCTGGCTTGACCGGACCATCAGAAACGTTCCCGAGAACGGAGTGCCCGGCACCCTCCAGCGCCCGTCGATCTCCGTCGCGTCGGCATTGACCGAGCCTTCGTAAGAGACCGTGTCATAGCCATAGCCCGGTGGCTCGTAACGTTTGACGAACGAGACCGCGTTGCCGGATCGATGGCCGGCAATCGAGGCGTTGTGGGTGGCGAGCGGACAGCCGGCCGAGATGCACGGCTCGGTCACGTTTCCCGCAAGCGCGCCACCGGACTCGATAAGCGTCGCCAAAAACGTGACCATTCCAGCTCCCGGCTGAACAAAGCTGCCGTCCCAGACACCGGTCAGGCTGTCGGTCATTGCGGCCTACGTGATTGCGCAGTCCCTACAAAGCCCTGTTGCTCTCCTTCACCTTGTCCGCATCGAGATACACGCTGCTCCCCATCTCCTTGAACTTGGCGCTCATCTGCGCCATGCCCTGCTCCTTGTCGTTCAGCGTAGCGGCGTAGTCGCGGACGTCCTGGGTGATCTTCATCGAGCAGAATTTCGGGCCGCACATCGAGCAGAAATGCGCGACCTTGTGCGCTTCCTTCGGCAGGGTCTCGTCGTGGAAGTTCTTCGCGGTGTCCGGATCAAGGCCGAGGTTGAACTGGTCGACCCAGCGGAAGTCGAAGCGGGCGCGGGAGAGCGCATCGTCGCGCAGTTGCGCGGCGGGGTGGCCCTTGGCGAGATCGGCGGCGTGGGCGGCGATCTTGTAGGTGATGACGCCGGTCTTGACGTCGTTGCGGTCGGGCAGGCCGAGATGCTCCTTCGGGGTGACGTAGCACAGCATGGCGCAGCCGAACCAGCCGATCATGGCCGCACCAATGCCCGAGGTGATGTGGTCATAGCCCGGCGCGATGTCGGTGGTCAGCGGCCCAAGCGTATAGAACGGCGCCTCGCCGCACTCCTTGAGCTGCTTGTCCATGTTGATCTTGATCTTGTGCATCGGCACGTGGCCGGGGCCCTCGATCATCACCTGGCAGCCCTTGTCCCACGCGATCTTCGTCAGCTCGCCGAGCGTTTCGAGTTCGGCAAATTGTGCACGATCGTTGGCGTCGGCGATCGAGCCTGGGCGTAATCCGTCGCCCAGCGAGAAGGAGACATCGTACTTGCGCATCAGATCGCAAATTTCATCGAAGTGGGTGTAGAGAAAACTCTCCTTGTGATGCGCCAGGCACCACTTGGCCATGATCGAGCCGCCGCGCGAGACGATACCGGTGACGCGGTTCGCGGTCAGGTGGATGTAGGACAGGCGCACGCCGGCGTGGATGGTGAAATAGTCGACGCCCTGTTCGCACTGCTCGATCAGCGTGTCCCTGTAGACTTCCCAGTCGAGCTTCACAGGATCGCCGTTGACCTTCTCCAGCGCCTGGTAGATCGGAACGGTGCCGATCGGCACGGGCGAATTGCGCAAAATCCATTCGCGGGTGGTGTGGATGTTCCGCCCCGTCGAGAGATCCATCACGGTGTCGGCGCCCCAGCGGATCGCCCACACCATCTTGTCGACTTCCTCCTCGACCGACGAGGTCACGGCGGAGTTGCCGATATTGGCGTTGATCTTGGTCAGGAAGTTGCGGCCGATGATCATCGGCTCGAGCTCGGCGTGGTTGATGTTCGAGGGAATGATGGCACGGCCGCGCGCGATCTCGCTGCGCACGAACTCCGGCGTGATGAAGGCGGGCACCGCGGCGCCGAAGCTCTCGCCGTCGGCAAGGGCGCTTTCCGCGCGCTCGAGCTGTTGCTTGCGGCCGAGATTCTCGCGCTCGGCGACGTAGATCATCTCCTTGGTGATGATGCCGGCACGGGCGTATTCGAGCTGCGTTACCTTGTGGCCGTCAAGGCCGCGCAGCGGCTTGTGATACGCAGCGAAGGCCTTTGCCGCCTTGTCGGCGGAGAGGTTGCCATTGTCTTCCGGCTTGATGACGCGGCCCTCATATTCCTCGACGCCGCCGCGCTCCTTCACCCAGGCGAGGCGATGCCGCGGCAGGCCGGCATTGACGTCGATGGTGACGCCGGGATCGGTGTAGGGACCCGAGGTGTCGTAGACCGGCAGGTTCGGCTCATCAGCGCCTTCGGAGAGGATGATCTCGCGCAGCGGCACACGCAGGTCGGGCGCGGCGTCAGGGGTTGCGAAGATCTTGCGCGAGGAGGCGAGAGGGCCGGTGGTGACGGCGGGAAGGGTCTTGGCCGGATTGGAGCGGATGTTCATGGGATCGTCCTCCGTTATCCTTGTTGTTATTCCAGCCGGTCCGCAGCACCGGGCCGGACGCTAGAGCATGTGGTCGTTGTCGTTCCGGACGGTTCGCGAGGCGAACCGATCCGGAACCTGGAGTTTGCCATCACGCGGCCTCCGCGCTTTGGCCGAGCCATTGGCGCACCCGTGCGTCGGGGTCGGCGTTCTGGGTGACGTCGGAGACGACCGCGATGGAGTCGGCGCCGGCGGCGAAGATTTCCGCCGACTGCTCGAACTTGATGCCGCCGATCGCGATCAGTGGGATGTCGCCGATGCGCCGCTTCCATTCTGTGATTTTCGCAATGCCCTGCGGCGCGAAGCGCATCGACTTCAGCGTGGTCGGGAAGATCGGGCCAAGCGCGACGTAATCTGGCCTGGCGGCAAGCGCTGTTGCCAGCTCTTCGTCATCATGGGTGGAGATGCCCAGCGTGAGGCCGGCGGCGCGGATGGCCTTGAGGTCGGCATCCGCCAGATCTTCCTGGCCGAGATGCAGGTCCTGCGCCTTCGCATCGATCGCCGCGCGCCAGTAGTCGTTGACCACGAGGCGTGTGCGCGTGCCCCTGATGACGGCGAGCGCTTCCTTCACGATGGCGAGCGCCTGGGCGTCGTCGAGGTTTTTGGCGCGCAGCTGGATGGTGCCGACGCCGAGCCTGGTCAGGCGCGCGACCCAGGCGATGCTGTCGACGACGGGATAAAAGCGGTCAGGATACGGCATGCCAGAACGGAGTCCCGATCACAGGGGTGGAGGGAGAGGCGAAGTCGCGGGCCTCCATCAGGCCTGCTTCATAGGCGGCGCGGCCGGCGTCCACACCGAGGCGAAACGCCTTCGCCATCGCGACGGGGTCGGCGGCCTTTGCGATCGCCGTGTTGAGCAGCACGGCGTCGTAGCCGAGCTCGAGCGCTTCGGCCGCGTGGCTGGGTGCTCCCAGGCCGGCATCGACCACCAGCGTGATGTCGGGCAGGCGGTCACGCAGCAGCCTCAGGGCGTCGCGGTTGACGATGCCCCTTGCGCTGCCGATCGGCGCGGCCCAGGGCATGACGACCTTGCAGCCGGCTTCCACCAGCCGCGTGGCGACAGACAGGTCCTCCGTGCAGTAGGGGAAGACTTCGAAGCCGTCCTTGATCAGGATGGCGGCGGCCTCGACAAGGCCGACGACGTCGGGCTGCAGCGTATCGTTGTCGGCGATCACTTCCAGCTTGATCCAGTTCGTCCCGAACAGCTCGCGCGCCAGCTTGGCCGTGGTCACCGCCTCGCGCACGCTGCGGCAGCCGGCGGTGTTCGGCAGCACGGTGACGTCGAGCTCGCGGATCAGCGACCAGAACGCGTCACCGTTCTTGCCGCCGGCCGCCTCTCGCCGCAGCGACACCGTGACGATGCCGGCGCCCGAGGCGCGGATCGCCGCCTGCATGATCGCGGGCGAGGGGTACAGCGCCGTGCCGATCAGAAGGCGGGAGGAGAAGGTCTTGCCGTAGAAGTTGACCATTGTCTCAATTCCCAGAACTCGTCATCCCCGCGAAAGCCGGATCCAGTATTGCAGAGGCCGCTCGGGTGAACCGAGAGGCCGCGGCGTACTGGATCGCCCGGTCGAGCCGGGCGATGACAGCCGAATGTGTGGCGCGGTCGCCGTCATCATCACCCTCCCTGCCGCGGCGTGATGATCTCGATCTCGTCGCCGGCCTTGAGGGCGGTTTCCGCCCAGCGGTTTTTCGGCACGACGTCAAAATTGAGCGCGATCGCGAAATGCGTGCCCTCATATTCGAGCTCGCTGAGCAGCGCATCGACGCGCGAGGCCGCAACCTCGCGGCGCTCGCCATTGACAATCACTTGCATCGCATCACCTCGTTGTCGAGCGCGCCGCGCTCGATATAGGCGAGCGTCAGCTCGGCAAGCGCGGGCGCCATCAGGAAACCGTGGCGGTAGAGCCCGTTCACGGAGATCCGCTTCTTGTGGACGGTGATGCGCGGCAAATTGTCGGGATAGGCCGGGCGAAGCCCCGAGCCGAATTCCAGGATGCGTGCCTCGGCAAAGGCCGGATGTACGGCGTAGGCGGCGCCAAGCAGCTCCAGCGCCGAGCGCACGCTGACGCCCCAATCCTCGGCCTCGATCGAGGTTGCGCCCAGCATGAAGCGGTTGTCGCCGCGCGGGATCACATAAAGCGGCCAGCGCGGATGGATCAGCCGCACCGGGCGCGACAGCTCGACCTCATCGGTCTCGACCACGATCATCTCGCCCTTGACGGCGCGCAGCTCCGGCTCGGCATCGCGCGCGGCAAGTCCGCGGCAGTCGATCACGATGCCTTCGAGCGCATCGATATCGATGTCGCTGCCGAACTTGATGGTGCCGCCTGCCTTGATGATGCGCGCATGCAATTCCGGCAGCACGCGGCGCGGCTCGACATGGCCCTCGTCCGGATAGAACAGGCCTTCGCGGAAGCGGCCGTCCAGCGACGGCTCGAGCTCGCCGACGCCGGCCGCATCGAGCCGCCGATGTTCCGAGGTCAGGCGCGCAAAGCGCTCGAAATCGCTGCGGTCGCGCGGATGGGCCACCACCAGCGAGCCGTTGAACGGGGTGTTGGGAAGAAGCTCGCGCCACAGTTTCAGCGAGCGCATGCCGAGTCTTTCGATCAGCGGCTCGGCGGATTCGCCCTCGCACCACGGCGCCAGCATGCCGCCGGCCCAATGGCTGGTGGCTTCTGTCATCGCAGCGTCACTGCGCTCGTGCAAAGTGACGGCGTGGCCGGCCTGCGCGAAAAGCAGTGCCTGCCAAGCGCCGGCAATGCCTGCGCCGATGATGGTGACCGGGGAACTGCCCCGCAGCTTGGTATTCTGGTACATCCCTGTCCCTTCGCCGGCATGACCCGGATCAGGTTCAAAGGGTCACCGCGGATCGCGGTATCTCAGCTCCACCGTCGGAGCACCCCTCGGAACAGTTCTAATTTAGGCCCGTGAGCGAGCGTGTCAACGCGGCTTTGCGCGGTTTGCACCGTCCAAACGCGGACCTGATGTGCGGAACCCGCGTGGCGATGGGGCGCGGCGCGCTCGTTCGTTAACGCTTTGCGCACCATGATTGTTGCAACGCAGGGACGGCTCAACCTCGCGGCTTTACCAAGCATTATGTACCGGCATGGTTCGATCCGGCCGGACACGTGCGGATCACAAGCCCGGATCACAAGCCCATGAGCATCACCACCGTCCACAGCGGTCAGGCTGCGTCGTCGCTGCGCGGGCTGTTGCCGGCCTGGGTGGGGGCTGCGGTCTACGCGCTGATGGTGCTTGCGGGCAATCGCCTGCTGGCTGATCCCGATACGCAGTGGCAGTTGACCGTCGGGCAGTGGATCATCGACCACCACGCCGTGCCGACGGAGGACGTCTATTCCTTCACCATGCGCGGCCAGCCCTGGATCTCCACGCAATGGCTGGCGCAGGTGATGTACGCCAAGGCTTTTGCGCTTGGCGGCTGGGCGGGGACGGTGGCGCTGGCGGCAGGCGCGATCGCCCTGACCTTTGCGCTGCTGGCGCGCTTTGTCAGCCGCCGTCTCTCCGAAAGCGCGACGCTGTTGTTCGTTTCGGCGGCGCTCGCGCTTAGCGCGTCGCATCTTCTGGCGCGACCGCATGTGCTGGCGCTGCCGGTGCTGGTGGCGTGGGCCGCAGGATTGGTCGCGGCCGCCGATCGCCGCGAGGCGCCGTCCTGGTGGCTGCTGCCGCTGATGACACTGTGGGCCAATCTGCATGGCGGCTTCGTGTTCGGCTTGTTGCTGATCGGAGGGCTCGCGCTCGACGCGGTATCGGGCGTGGATCGCGCGCGGCGCAAGCCGCTGTTCCTGCGCTGGTTCGTCTTCGGTCTCGCGGCGCTGGCGGCGAGTTGCATCACGCCCTATGGCTGGAATGCGCTGCTCGCCTCGCAAAAAATTCTCTCGCTCGGCTCGGCGCTGCCGCTGATCACGGAATGGCGGCCGGCGGATTTCGGTTCGATCGGTCCGTTGGAAATCTGCCTGCTGCTCGGCGCGGGCCTTGCGCTCTATCGCGGCATCACGCTGCCAGTGATGCGGATTGTGCTGCTGCTCGGCCTCGTGCATATGGCGCTGGCGCAAGTGCGTGCCGCCGAGATTCTGGCGCTGGTCGCGCCGCTCGTGCTGGCTGCGCCGCTGGCGCGGCAGATCGGCGGCGCCGAAGCCTCCACCGTAGCGGCCGCGCCGATCCGCGGTGCACTGGTCGC
>DASWVJ010000289.1:0-15901 GCA_036406295.1 Bradyrhizobium sp. | reverse complement strand
CGGCCCGGATCGCATGCACGGCGAAATAACCAAGAAAGTACAGGGCCTTAGCAGGCGACAGCAGGTCGTCGGCGCGATCTTGGTCGTGCTCGGAGCGGCTGGCCTCTACGGCTTCCTGCATTTCAGTGGCCCGTCGCGCGGCCACTCCGACATCTCCAGCCAGTCGCGCAAGGGCCTCGCCCGCTACGTACCGACCCCTGCCGAATGGGCGGCCATGACCATCCAGCCCGTGATCGAAAAGCCCTTCCGCGCCGAGCACGTCACCGAAGGCAAGATCGCCATCGATGAGGATCGCTCGACGCCGGTGTTCTCGCCCTATGCCGGCCGCGTCACCAAACTGCTGGTGCGGCCGGGCGATGCCGTCACCAAGGGCCAGCCGCTGTTCACGATCGAGGCGGCCGACACCGTGCAGGCTCAGAACGATTACATCTCGGCGATGACCGCGATGAACAAGGCGAAGTCCGCGCTCGGGCTTGCCGAAATCCAGAACAAGCGCGCCAGCGACCTGTTCGAGGGCAAGGCGGTGCCGCTGAAGGATTTCCAGCAGGCGCAGGCCAATCTGATCCAGGCGCAAAACGACATGCGCTCGTCGCAGACGGCGCTGGAAGCCTCGCGCAACAAGCTCAAGATCCTCGGCTTCAACGAGGAGGACATCGACAACTTTCGCCAGAAGGGCCGCATCAATCCGGAGATCACCATCTTCGCGCCGATCGCGGGCACGGTGGTCCAGCGCAAGATCGGCCCCGGCCAGTACGTCGGCGCCGGCTCCAGCGATCCCGTCTATGTGATCGGCGACCTCTCCACCGTCTGGCTCACTGCTTTCGTGCGCGAGAGCGATGCTGCTTCCGTCGCGGTCGGGCAGGAGATCGCCTTCACCGTGCTGGCGCTGCCGGGACGGCCCCTGTTCGCGCGCATCAACTACGTTGCCGCCGCGATCGATCCGGCGACGCGCCGGCTCCTGGTGCGCGCGACCATCGACAACAAGGAAGGGCTCTTGAAGCCCGAGATGTTCGCCAATGTCACGATCTATTCGCCGAGCGATCATGCCGCGGTCGGCGTACCGAAGACCGCGCTGATCTACGAAGCCGACCAGGTCCGGGTCTGGGTCGCGCTGGACGACAAGTCGATCGAACTGCGCCAGATCAAGCCCGGGCTCACCAATGGCGATCTCGTCGAGGTGCTCGGTAACCTCAAGCCCGGCGAGAAGATCGTCACCAAGGGCAGCCTGTTCATCGATCGCGCCGCCTCCGGCAGCTAATCTGTAACTGAAAGCTCCGGCCTGAATGGATCGCCTTGTCGCCCTAGCCGTCCACCGCCGCTACCTGATGGTCGGCATGTTCGTCGCCGTCTTCATCGGCGGACTGCTTGCGTTCAGGCAGCTCAATATCGAGGCCTATCCCGATCCGACCCCGCCGATGGTCGACATCGTGACGCAAAGCCCGGGCCTGTCGGCGGAAGAGATCGAGCGCTACATCACGATCCCGATCGAGGCTGGCGTCTCCGGCATCAAGAACCTGCGTACCATCCGCACTATCTCCCTGTACGGCCTGTCCGACGTCAAGCTGCAGTTCTCCTTCGATTACACCTATGAGGAAGCGCTGCAGCAGGTGCTGAACCGCCTTGCGCAGTTGCCGCCGCTCCCGGGCAGCGTGCAGCCGACCATCTCGCCGCTCAGCCCGATCGGCGAAATCTTCCGTTATCGCCTCACCGGTCCGCCGAACTACAGCGTGCTCGACCTCAAGACGTTGCAGGACTGGGTGCTGCAGCGGCGTTTCCGCGCCGTGCCCGGCGTGATCGACGTCGTCGGCTGGGGCGGCAAGACCAAGACCTACGAACTGCAGGTCGACTTTAACAAGCTGGTCGCCAACGGGCTGACGCTGCCGCAGGTGCTGCAGGCCGTCAGCAACTCCAACATCAATGTCGGCGGCAATACGGTCAATATCGGTCCGCAATCCGCCGTGGTGCGCGGTGTCGGGCTGATCCGCTCGATCGAGGACCTCTCCAACACCATGGTGTCGCAGAGCGGCGGCAATCCCGTGCTGGTCAAGGACATCGCGACCGTGACCGTCGGCGAAAAACCGCGGCTCGGCATCGCCGGCATGGACGATGCCGACGACATCGTGCAGGGCATCGTCCTGATGCGACGCGGCGAGCAGTCCTCGCCGACCATCGCGCGGGTCGAAACGCTGGTCAATCAGATCAACAATTCCTCGATCCTGCCGCCGGGTGTACGGATCGAGCGCATCTACGACCGCAAGGATCTGATCGACCTCACCACCCACACCGTGCTGCACAACATGGTGCTCGGCATTCTGCTGATCGTGCTGCTGCAATGGCTTTTCCTCGGCGATCTCCGCAGCGCGCTGATCGTCGGCGCCACGATCCCGTTCGCGCTGTTCTTTGCGGTGATCATTCTGGTGCTGCGCGGCGAGTCCGCCAACCTGCTGTCAGTCGGCGCGATCGATTTCGGCCTGATCGTGGATGCCACCGTGGTCATGGTGGAGGCGATCTTCCGACGCCTGTCGCAAACCACCGAATTGTCTCCGGTGGAGGAGAGTCACATCTCGCCGGAGACGGCGATGGGCATGAGGAATCACGCCATCCTGTCGGCCGCTTCCGACGTGTCACGCTCGATCTTCTTTGCCGCCGCCATCATCATCGCGGCATTCCTGCCGCTGTTCACGCTGAGCGGCGTCGAGGGCAACATCTTCGGGCCGATGGCGCGCACCTACGCCTATGCGCTCGCCGGCGGCCTGCTTGCGACCTTCACGGTTACGCCGGCGCTGAGTGCGATGATCCTCCCCGTGCATATCCGCGACACCGAGACGCGGATCGTGAAATGGCTCGAACGCATCTATGTGCCGGGGCTGCACTGGGCGATCGTCAACCGCAAGATCGTGATGACGGCCGCGGCCGGACTGGTGTTGCTGACCATCGTGTTCGTGCGGATGCTGGGCCTGGAATTCCTGCCCAAGCTGGAAGAGGGCAACCTCTGGATCCGCGCCACGCTGCCGCCGACCATCTCACTGCAGGAGGGCAATACCTACGTCAATGAGATGCGCCGGGTCATCCGCGCGCGGCCCGAGGTGGAATCGGTGGTCTCGCAGCACGGCCGTCCGGACGACGGCACCGACGCGGCCGGCCAGTTCAATGCCGAGTTCTTCGCGCCGCTGAAGCCGGTCAGCCAGTGGCCCGGCACCCGCGACAAGGAAGAACTGACGGGGCAGCTCCTCGCGCAGCTGCAGGAGAAATTTCCCGGCGTCGAGTTCAATTTCTCGCAATATCTGCAGGACAACGTTTCCGAGGCGGTGTCCGGCGTGAAGGGCGAGAACTCGATCAAGCTGTTCGGCAACGACCTGCGCGCGCTGACCGACACCGCCAACCAGATCAAGCAGGTGCTCTCGACCGTGCAGGGCATCACGGATCTGGCGGTATTCATCTCGCTCGGCCAGCCGACGATCCAGATCGACATCGACCGCGCCCGCGCCGCGCGCTACGGGCTGACGCCGGGCGATATCAACGCCACCATCAAGGTCGCGATCGGCGGCGATTCCGCGGGCGACCTCTACGAGCCCGGCAGCGACCGCCATTTCCCGATCATCGTGCGGCTGGCGCCCGAATATCGCAAGAGCGCGGAGGCGATCCAGAACTTGCGCATCGGCGTTGCCGGGCCGGGCGGCTCGATCACGCAGATTCCGCTCAGCGAGGTGGCCTCCATCAACCTGGTGTCGGGCGCGGCCTATATTTATCGCGAGCAGCAGGAGCGCTATCTGCCGATCAAGTTCTCGGTGCGCGAGCGCGACCTCGGCAGCGCGATCCAGGAAGCACAGGAGAAGATCGCAGCCCAGGTGCAGTTGCCGTCGGGATCGCGCATCGAGTGGGTCGGCGAGTTCGGCAATCTGCAGGACGCTATCAGACGGCTTTCGATCGTGGTGCCGATCAGCCTCGCGCTGATCGCCATCCTGCTTTGGTTCAATTTCGGCTCCATGGTCGACACCATGCTGGCCATGAGCGTGATCCCGATGGCGATTTTCGGTGGCGTGCTGGGACTGCTGATCACAGGCATCCCGTTCAGCGTGTCGGCCGCGATCGGCTTCATCGCGCTGTTCGGCATCGCCGTGATGGACGGCATCATCATCCTGTCGCAGTACAACCAGCTGATCGAGGAGGGCATGGAGCGGATGCAGGCCGTAATCCGCACCGGCCAATTGCAGATGCGGCCTGTGCTTATGACCTGCGTCGTCGCTGGCGTCGGACTTTTGCCCGCCGCGCTGTCGGAGGGCATCGGCTCGCAGGTGCAAAAGCCGCTCGCCGTTGTCGTGGTCACCGGCATGATGCTGGCGCCGCTGGTGATCCTGGTGACGCTGCCGGTCCTGATCTTCTATTTCTCGCGGCGCTCAGCCCGCTAGGCTATGGGCGTCTGCCCACAAATTCTGCCCACCCGGTTTGTGGTTGACGACCCTGCTTGGACAATCCTTGATTGCCCGAGCGAAAACCGCGGGAGAAACCCATGCGGCTCGAGGAACGCCAGCCTACCGCGACCGCCGAGCAGATCCTCGGCGAAATCCGCGAGTTCTGCCGCGCAACGCAGACGGCGGAGTCGACCTTCGGCCGTCTGGTGGTCAACGACGGCAAGCTGGTGTCCCGCCTGAGAGATGGCGCGAAGATCACCACCGGCACGCTCGATAAGGTGCGCGCCTATCTCTCCTCCCACTGGCCCGAAATGCCTGCGGCAAATGGCTTGGTGCTGGCGCACAGGCCGGGCAATGGCGCGGCGCCGGTGGCAGCGGCAGCACCCCCCGGCTTTCGTTTCTTCGACAACCGGCAAAAGTACCTGCTGTTCGTGTCGACCTGCAGCGAGAAGACCGAGATCGCCAACCGCGTCTCGCTGGAACTGACCAACCTGCAGCCGGTGCCGCCGGCCTTGCGTATCTTCGATGCAGGCGTCGGCGACGGCACCGTGCTGTCGCGGGTGATGCGTGCGGTGCATGCGCGCTTTCCCACCATGCCGCTCTACGTCGTGGCCAAGGAAATCTCCTACGAAGACGTCCGCCTGATGCTGGAGAAGATGGCTGACCGCCTGTTCGAGCATCCGGCGACCGTGCTGGTCGTGACCAACCTTTATTACGGCGAAGCGCCATGGCTGACGCCGCGCTCCGCCACCGCCGCGCAAGGTTTGATCTGGAAGGACGTCACGCTGTCCGGCAATACCGCGCACGGCTTTGCCGAGCAGATCGGCGAGCTTGAAGGCTTCCTCGCCGAGAACTGGCGCGCGGGGATCAGCTCCATCTCGGGCAACCCGGTCTACACGCGGCCGATCGTGCTGACGATCCGGCGCGAGGATCATTCCTTCCTGCTCGACCCGATCATGCCGCGGCCGGGGCGGGTGATGGCGGATTACGACCTCGTCATCGCCTCACAGCCTTACCGCGCACGGGTCAGCATCGAGTTCAAGGCATCGAAGGTCATCACGCCGCTGGTGAAATCGCTGCGGCCGGGCGGGCGGCTCATCGGCATCCATTCGCACGGCAAGGATCCCGGCATTGAGATCATCGACCAACTCTGGCCGAGCGACGATCCCTTCAAGACCGACCGCTACGCCATCCTGCGCCAGGTCAAGCATGAGCTCGGCTCCGCGGCGCGGCACTACAATTTCAATGCCTCCTCCGACGCGCGCGCAATCTTCCGCTATCACATGCACACGCTGCCGGACGAGGTGAGCGGGCCGATCGGCACCTCGACGCTGTTTGCCGCCTGGAACGCGGCGATCTATGTGGCGCAGATCGAGGACGACCGGCTCTCGGAAGTCGTGCGCGACGGCCGTTATCTCGAAGCCACCGATCGCGTCGTGCGCAAGCATGGCGGGCTCTGGTTCAACGACGAGACCTACGTGATCTCGCGCCGCCGCGCGCCGGGTTGACCAGGAGTTCGCCCATGAGCACTCGCCTCACCGAACTGCTCGCCGCCGCCTCGGTCGAGGTTTCCTCGAGCGGAAACCAGTTGAAGGAACTGACGGCCCATTTTGCACCCGGCACGGATGTCTCCATCACCTTCCTGCCGGGCGACAACTATCGCCACAATGTGGAGACGGCGGCCGCGCTGCGCCGCGCCGGCTTCAATCCGGTCCCTCACATCGCCGCGCGCGAAATGCCGTCGCGTGAGGTGCTGGGCGATTTTCTGGCGCGGGCCAAAGGTGAGGCCGATGTCAGGCGCATCCTCCTGATCGCCGGCGACGTCGCCGCCGCGAAGGGTCCCTTCAGGTCGAGCCGCGATGTCGCCGATACCGGGCTGATCGAGACGCATGGCATCGCTTCGGTGAGCGTGGCCGGCTATCCCGAAGGCCATCCCTGGCTCGAGGGCGGTCACGCCATCGACGCGCTGGGAGCATGGCGTGATTGGGGAGTGCTTAGCGGCGTGCGCGTCGATGTCGTGACGCAATTCTGTTTCGAGAGCACGCCAATCCTGAACTGGGCGGGCGAACTGCGAGCCCATGGCGTTGATCTGCCCGTGACCATCGGCCTTGCCGGGCCGGCGACGCTGGCGACATTGACGAAGTTCGGGCTGCGCTGCGGCATCGGCAACTCGATGCGGGCGCTGCGCGGGCAGATCGGCCGGTTCGGCCGGCTCTTGACCGACAATGGGCCCGACGATGTCGTGCGCGGGCTGCTGGCGGCTCCGTCAGCAGCCGCGTTGCCGATATCAGGCTTCCATCTGTTCCCGTTCGGCGGCTTGCGCAAAGCCGGCCTGTGGCTGCGTGATTTCGCACATGAGCAGGCGGCGCCGCCGCGAGCGGCGCCACAAAGTGCCGCTCAGAACCCGTAGAGCCGCCCCGGATTGTCGGCGAGGATCTTCTTGCGCACCGCCGCATCCGGCGCCCACACCGGCAGTTGATTGAGCAGCCGCCCGTCGTCGATCTGGAACAGCGGCGTCACCTCGGTCGGCTTGCGGCCGGGTGGTGTCACCGAATCCGGATGCGGCCAGTCGGTACCCCAGACGATGCGGTCGGCATTGGCTGCGATCAGCATCTTTGCGAGGGGGACGCAGTCCTGGTAATCCGGCCCCGAGTTCGAGGCGCGATAGGCGCCGGAAATCTTCACATAGGCATTGCCGGATTTCACGAGTTCGACGAGATCGGAAAAGCCCGGCTGCTCCACGCCGAGCGCGGCCTGTGCGCCGCCGAAATGATCGAACACGACCGGCACCGGCGCGTTCAGCACGAGATCCTTGATCGCCGTTATCATGGCGAGGTTGGTGTAGAGCTGAACGTGCCAGCCGCGTGCCTTCATGCGCTCCACGGCGGCGGCGAAGCGCGTGCGGCCGACATTGGGATCGTTGATGCCGCCGGTTGCCAGATTGAGGCGGATGCCGCGGAAGCCGGCCTTGTGCATGGCGTCGAGGTCGCTCTCCGACGTCTTGTCGTCGATCACGGCGACGCCCCGGGCGGTGGCGCCGCGGGCCATCATGCCGAACTGGCTGGCGGAATTGTCGGTGCCGTAGACGCTCGGCGTGACGATCACGACGCGTTCCATGTGCAGCGCCTTGTGCAGCGCGCTCATCTCCTCGGGCGAAGCAGGCTCCGGCGTGTAGACGCGGCCGGCAAAGAACGGGAATTTCTCGACATCGCCGTGGATGTGGGTGTGGCAGTCGCAGGCGTGTTCGGGGATGTCAAAGTTGACTGCAGTCGACGGCTGCGCCGCCTTGGCCAAAACGTCTCGGTTCTGCATGAGGGCCCCGGCGGCGATGGAGGCGAGCAGCATGGTGCGTCGCGTCAGCATGGGTTCTCTCCCTGATCGGTTCGTCGCGTGCTTGTTCGTGCACGCTTGGGGTGGGGAGGATAGCAGGTTACGCGGCCAGCGCACGCGCCGCGTGTATCAATGCTGCATTGCCCTCGGCGACAGTTCCATCAGGAACGTGCTTGCCGTCCTCGAGCCCGATCCGCGCATCGAGGCCCTGTTGCAGCGCTTCGCGGTAGAAGTCCCACATCGTGGCATCGAGCCCGTGCAGCAGGCGCGGCAGGCGGATGCTCGCGCTATCGAGGATGGCCGTGACACCGCGATAGGCTTGCAGTCCCGCCGAAAGGTCCTGTTCGTTGATCTCGATCAGCACGCGCAGGCAGCGCCGGGCAGCGGGAAGGGGGATGAATTTCCCGGCGTCAGCCGGCGACCAGATGCCGGCCTCCACGCCGATGCCCTTTGACAGCGCGAGCTCGATCACTTCAACGGAATCTTCCTCGATCAGGTTGACCGAGACATAGTCCGGCACGGCCCGCCATACCCGGACGTGATCCTGCCGGGCGCGGCCCTTTGGCGGAATCCACCAACCGGTGGAAAGCCCGAGCGGCACGCCGGGCACGGCGGCCCGCACAGCGTCAAGCGTGCGTGCGACATCGTCGGGATGCAGGCTCTCCTTGCCGTCGCTGCCCCGAACATGAAGGTGGATTTGCTCTGCACCGGCCGCAATGACGGCCTTGGCGTCCGCGGCGAGCTCATCGGCCGAAAGCGGAAGCGCGGGATGAAAATCCCGGGTGCGGCCACCGTTCAGGCAGGCTTGCAGCATGGAAGAACACTCCGCGCTTACGCTTCCATCGAACCGGAGGCGCTATTGGCATGCGCGCCCGGATGATCCGGCTCTCACCTGAAATCATTTATGCAGAAATTTTTCACGAAATTCAAAGCGGCGTCTCGGCGGTCGCTCGCTGCGTTGTTCGAAGCCCTACGGCATTCGCAAGTTGCCGGCGAAAATCAAAACGCGATCGATCAAATCGCGTCCCTTGTAGCGAAACCCGGAACGCCGGGGATGAAAATCCGGCAAGCCGGATCGCAGGCAGTCAATAAATCACTGTCCCGACGGCGTGCGCAGGCCGTGCCAGGCGTCGCGGACCTGGTGGTAGTGCACCTCCGGCAGATAGTCCGGCGTGTTCAAATTGAGCGTCTTGACGTCGAGCCGGCCGATGGCGCTGAGCAGGGTGTAGGAGGCGATGACGCGGTCGCGCTGCGCGCCGATCAGCCTTGCCTTGGCCTGGATCAGATCCTGCTGCGAGTTCAAGACGTCCACGGTGGTGCGCTGGCCGCCGGCCGCTTCCTTCTGGACGCCCGCCAGCGCAACGGTCGCGGCACGGACCTCGGATTCGGCGGCGGAGACGGCGATTTTGGCGCCCTCGTTGGCGACCCAGGCGCTGATGGCGGCGGTACGCGCCTGGTTGCGGACCTGCTCCAGCACCATCCGGCTTTGCGAGGCCACTTCCTTGGCCTGCCGGGTTTGTGAAGCCGCGGTGCCTCCGTCATAGATCGGCTGGTTCAGTTGCCCGATAATCGAGGCCTGGTCAGTACCGCGGGTGCCGAGTGTCGGATCATTGTCGCGGCTCTTGCTGGCGCTGCCCTGCACGGTGATGGTCGGCAAAAGGCTGCTCTCGGCGACGCGGATCGTGGTGCTGGCGACGTCGACGTCGAAGCCCGCGGCCATCACTGCGGGGTGCTGGTTGAAGGCAAGCTGCGTCGCGTCTTCGCGGTTACGCGGCCCAAAACGGTCCACGGTCTGGGCCGGCTGCAGGTGCGAGGGCGCGTTGCCGATCACCTGTGTATAGGTCGCCTGGCTGATGGCGAGCGCGACCTCAGCTGCGTTCAGGTCGGAGAGGCCGCGGTTGAGGCGGGCTTCGGCCTGGGCGGTATCGGTCGGGGTGACGTCACCGGCGTTGAGTCGCTTCTGGGTGATGCTCTGGGTTTCGCGCAGGAAGGCGACGTTGGCGCGCTGCGCTTCGACCAGCGACTGGTTGGCAAGCACATTGGTGTAGGCAGTCACGGCGTCCAGCAGCACGCCCTGGCCGACATTGCGCAGCGCCTCGCGGCCGGAACTGACCTGCAATTCCGCCACCCGCACACTGTTGGCCGTCTTGAAGCCGTTGAACAGCACCTGCGTGACGGTAACGCCGATCTGCCAAGGCTTTAGCGAGGCGGATTGAACCGTGTTGTCAGGTAAGAGATTGCGCACCTGTTGCAGGCCGGCACTCAGACTTGCCATGATTTGCGGCCGGTAACCGGCTAGCGCCTGTGGAACATTTTCATCGGTGGCACGCTGGCGTGCGCGCTCGGCGTTGATCTGCGGATTGGTCTGGTAAGCCCGCGCCAGGGCGTCCGGCAGGCTCTCGGCAGCCGCGGGCGTGACAAAGCCGGCGCAAGCGATCACGCCAAGGCAGATGCCCGACCGAAGCACACGCCTTGCTATCTCGTGACCAACGCTTGCGTCACGCCTTACCATCTGATCCCGCAACCCAACCCCACAAGCCGTCCGCCCCCGCCGACGGCTTCGTCACGTCTACTGTTTAGAGGGAAGAGCCGCCACTGACAAAGGGCCGCGCGACATCTGCACATCAAATCAGTGCTTGGCTGTTGCCGGTTCGTCACATACGAATCCGCCTCGCAAATCGGCTATAGCCGGTTGCAGCGGATCACACGATTCCGTGAGCCGCTCCGTTCACCTTGTCCCGGGTTGTGCCCTTGATGTCAAAGCTGTTTTCGGAGCCCGAGGCTGTTGTCGATGAGATCATCCGCGACGTCGGCAAGAATCTTGTCGTCGGCCTGCCGCTCGGTCTCGGCAAGGCCAACCACATCGTCAATGCGCTGTATGCGCGGGCGGCGGCCGATCCCACTATCAGCCTGACGCTGTTCTCGGCGCTGACGCTGGAGAAGCCGAAGCCGGCGAGCCTCCTGGAATCGCGATTCGGCGGGCCTGTGGTCGAGCGGTTGTTCGGCGGCTATCCCGATCTTGCCTATGTGGCACCGCTGCGCGCCGGTCGGCTGCCTGCCAACATCAAGGTGCTGGAATTCTTCTTCCTAGCGGGCAGGTGGCTGCACGTGCCGTTTGCGCAGCAGCATTATATTTCTGCGAACTACACCCATGCCGCCTCCTATCTTTTGGAGCGCGGGCTCAATGTCGTGCTGCAGCTCGTGGCAAAGCGCGTGGTCGATGGCGAGACCCGCTACAGCCTGAGCTGCAACACCGACATCACCCTCGACATCATGCGCGCGCGTGCCGAGGGGCGCGCTGCGTTCAAGCTGATCGGGCAGGTCAATTCCGAGCTGCCGTTCATGCCGGGGCCGGGCGATCTGCCCGCGCGAGAGTTCAGCGCGGTGCTCGACTCCAACGAAACCGACTTCCCGTTGTTTGCGCCGCCGGCCGAGCCGGTCAGCGATACAAAATATGCGATCGGTTTGCATGCAGCCGGCCTGGTGCGCGACGGCGGCATGCTGCAGATCGGCATCGGGCAGGTCAGCGATGCTCTGGCGCAGGGGCTGATTGTCCGCCATCGCAACAACGCGCAATTTCTCGAAATGATGACGCGGCTCGCGCCGGGAACAGTGCCGCGCGAAACCGGCAGGTTCGACAAGGGCCTCTACGGCGTCAGCGAGATGGTGTTCGAGGCTTTTCTCGGCCTGATCAAAGCCGGCATCCTCAGGCGCGAAGTCGACGGCGTGATCCTGCACGGCGCGTTCTTCCTCGGACCGAAGGCGTTTTACCGAACTCTGCGCGAGATGAAGGGCGAGGAGATTTCCCGTATCTGCATGATGCCGGTCTCCTTCACCAATGCGCTCTATGGCGATGAGGACGCCAAACGGCGGGCGCGGGTGGACGCTCGCTTCGTCAACAACGCGATGATGGCGACGCTGATGGGCGCGGCGGTCTCCGATGGCCTCGAGGGCGGGCAGGTGATCAGCGGCGTCGGCGGCCAGTATAATTTCGTGGCGCAGGCGTTTGCGCTTGCCGGCGCGCGCTCATTGCTGACGCTGGAGGCAGCGCGCCTTGCAGGGCGCAAGGCGCAGTCCAACATCCGCTGGAGTTACGGGCACGAGACCATTCCGCGGCATCTGCGCGACGTCTTCGTCACCGAATATGGCGTCGCTGACGTGCGCGGAAAATCCGACGAGGATGTGATCGCGTCGATGCTGGCGATTGCCGATTCGCGCTTCCAGGACGAACTGGCGCGGCAGGCCAAGGACGCCGGTAAGCTGCCAAGGGCTTTTGAGATTCCCGCAGCCCATCGCGAGAATTTTCCGGAACGGATCGCGGCTGCGCTCAAGCCGGCGCGCGAGGCAGGGCTGTTGCCGTCATTTCCGTTCGGCTGCGACTTTACCGATGTCGAGCGGCGGCTGATCCCGGCGCTGCAGCTGCTGCAGGCGACCCAGCGCAAGCCCGCGCAACTGCCGGGACTGCTGTGGGAAGGTTTGACGCGCACTCCCGATGCCGCCGATGAGGAATGCCTCGCGCGTCTCGGCCTTGACCGGCCCAAGACGTTCGCCGAGCGCCTCTATCGCGTGCTGGTCAGCGCGGCGCTGGGGCGGAGCGGGGGATAGCCGCTCACCGTCATTGCGAAGCGACGAAGCAATCCAGTATCCCTAGTGGGATATGGAGATACCTCACCGGTTCTTGTTTGCCGGTTTGCGCTTCTCGATGAAGGCGGCCATGCCTTCGGAGCGGTCTTCGAGTGCAAAGGTCGCATGGAAGAGGTTGCGCTCGACATTGATGCCTTCCGACAGCGGGGTCTCGAAGGCGCGGTTGACGGCTTCCTTGGCCATGGCGGCGGCGGGATGTGACATGGAGGCGATCTTTTCGGCGGCCGCCATGACCTCGCCCATTAGCCGGCCAGCCGGCACCACGCGGCTGACGAGACCGGAACGCTCGGCTTCGGCAGCGTCCATCATCCGCCCGGTCAGGCAAAGATCCATCGCCTTGGATTTTCCGACGGCGCGGGTCAGGCGCTGGGTGCCGCCGATGCCCGGGATGGTGCCGAGCGTGATCTCGGGCTGACCGAACTTGGCCGTATCGGCGGCGATGATGATGTCGCACATCATGGCGAGTTCGCAGCCGCCGCCCAGCGCATAGCCGCTCACCGCCGCAATGGTCGGCTTGCGGCAGCGCGCGATGCGATCGCCGCCGATCGTGGCGAAGTCCGAAGAGAACATGTCGATGAAGCCCTTCGGCTGCATCTCCTTGATGTCGGCGCCGGCGGCAAAGGCCTTCTCGCTGCCGGTGACGACGATGCAGCCGATCGCGTCATCCGCCTCGAGGTCATCGACGGCGGCGGCGATCTCGCGGAAGACGCCGAACGAGAGCGCGTTCAGCATCTTTGGCCGGTTCAGCGTGATGACGCCGACCGCGCCTTTGGATTCGACGATGATGTGTTCGAATGTGCTCATGAGTCACCCCGGTTGAAAATTTGGGGTGACATTGCCCGCTGAACGGCAGGGCATCAAGAGGCCCGGACGCGCCCAGAAACGAGCGCGCCGGGAGTTGGAGGGTACGCGGTTATGCCATGAACATGCGCGCGGCGGACGCAATGGTCAGCAGCGCGCCGAATGCGATGAATATCTTGCCGATTAGCGAGGTCTCGTCCCAGGTCGAGCTTTCCTGGGCGACTGTACTTGCCGTGGCCACAGGCTTGGCCGGCGCCACGGCGACGGTGGTCTGCGACGGCGGCGTCGACTCCTGCAGCGCCTTATCGACCTCGTTGAGCTGGTCCGCCTCGACCATCTGGATGGTGGTGACGGCGCCCTGGTCTTCCGCCGGCTGGTCGCTGGCCAGAAGCGCGTTGGCGCGCCCTGTCATGGCGCGCGCGGTATCGTCGGTGATCTCGCCTCCCATTCGCGCATTGGCATTGGCGACGGAGGCCGGAAGCTCGCTGGGAACGCCAGCCTCGGCAACTTCGGTCTGGGCGGGGTCTTTCTCTTCGGAGGATTTTTGTACCGTGCGGGCATATTTCCGGTGAGCGTAGCGCTTGTAGTAGCGCACGTGCTTCACCTTCTTGGATGTGCTGACTTGTTCGGACTTCGTTTCAGCGGCGTCCGACGCCGCGACGGTCCAACTCACGCCTGCCACACACACAAGCAGCCCGGTGGCTGCTATCAACGCCACGCGCCCGCCGGCTTTGATGGTCATTGCTAGTCTCCCCAATTGCGCCAGCCCTTTGCAACAAGAGACCCCGCTGAGTGTTCACAGCACGGCAGAAAATGGGAATCTTCGGGCAACACCGGGCGAAATCACGGCGGTCCGGTTACGCACGCGATGTGTGGTGCACAGCCCTCATGGGGCAGGCAATTTCGAGTTTCCCAGATCCGGGTGCGAGCCGCCGAAATCGATGTTATGAGCCTGCTCGGCAGCCCAACGAAGCAACTCGCTGATGCTGTTGGTCGGCCAGCTTTTTCGGCGGACTCTCCGGCCTTCGATCACGAATTCGTGATTCTAAGTTGTCTACGTAACAAATTGAAAGATTGACCGAATTGTCAGGTGGAGCGCGGGTTGCGCGAACGTGAGGACGAATGGACCGGCCTGATGCGGCTGGCCATTGCAGGCGACGATGGGGCGTATCATCGCCTGCTCAGGAGCGTCACGCCGGTGCTGCGGGCTGCGGCGCACCGCGGTCTGTCGCGAGCCGGGCAACCGGTCGATCAGTCCGAGGACATCGTGCAGGACATTTTGCTGGCGGTGCATTTGAAGCGTCACACCTGGGACACGAACGCCCCGTTTGCGCCCTGGCTGTTCGCGATCGCCCGCAACAAGCTGATCGATTCGCTGCGTCGAAGAGGTCGCCGCGTCTTCGTTGATATCGATGATTTCGCCGAGACCCTGGCCGGGGAGCCGGCGGCCGAGACCGCGCCCGCGCGCGAAGTTGCGGCGCAACTGCAGACACTGCCGGCGCGCCAGCGCGACGTGCTGCAGTCGATCGCGGTGGAGAGCGCCTCCATCAAGGAAACCGCGAAGAAATTTTCCATGAGCGAGGGCGCCGTGCGGGTGGCGCTGCATCGCGCTCTTGCGAGCCTGACGGCGCGGCTGAAGGAGCGGTGAGGATGGATACCGAACAGCTCATTCGCACGCTGGCGGCCGATAATTCGCAACGCGCCCGCCCGGTACGCTACGTGCTGATGCTGGCGCTGCTAGCGGCGGCGCCGGTGTCGCTGTTGATCTTCTTTGCCGAGCTCGGCGTGCGGCCCGACATCATGACGGCGATGCGCAACCCGTTCTTCGACCTGAAATTCGCGGTGACGCTGGCGCTCGCGATCGCGGCGACCGCCGTCGCCCTGCATTTGTCGCGGCCGGAGGCCTCGCTGCGCGGCTTCGGCTGGTATCTCCTGATCCCTGCCGGGCTGCTGGTCGCGGGTCTCAGCGGCGAGATGATGATGCCGCAGCGCGCGCCGATGATGACGCGCATTATCGGCAACAATTCGAAATATTGCACGGTCGCAATCACGGCTATGTCGCTGCCCTTGCTCATCGCCGCGCTCATCGGCTTGCGCCATGGCGCGCCGGCGCGGCCGGCTATCTCAGGCGCAGTCGCAGGGTTGCTGTCTGCCGGCCTGGCTGCGGCGCTCTATGCTTCCCATTGCACCGATGACTCGCCGCTGTTCGTGGCGGTCTGGTACACGCTGGCGGCCGCGCTGGTCGCAACCCTCGGCGCACTGCTGGGATCGCGGGTGCTGAGGTATTAGGGCGTGTGATAAAGGCAATATCGGCTTCCGACGGCCCTGCGGAAATCTTCTGTTCGCCAAGAGCATTACTGCTCATGGACCCGGAACGGACATTTTGAGCCATTGCTCTGGCGCCGTCGAGCTGTCCAAATGGTAAGGCTCCCGCTGCTTCTCGCCAAGCAGGGATCGAGAATGGCGTCGCCTATTTAGCGATCAAGGAAACATTGATGATCGATTTTGCCGTACCGAAGACGCTTTATGCGCTTAGCGGTGATGTCAATATCGCTTATCAAACGATAGGCAGTGGCCCGGTTGATATAGTCGTAGTCCCCGGAATTATGTCGCACGTCGAATTCTTGCATGAACTACCGGGCTATTCCGCGTTCTTGCGCCGCCTTTCCACCTTTGCGCGGGTCGTTACCTTCGACAAGCGGGGCCAGGGGCTG
>DASWVJ010000288.1:0-10459 GCA_036406295.1 Bradyrhizobium sp. | reverse complement strand
GCCTCCAGCCAGCGCTTCAGATGCGGGAAGTCGTCGATGTCCTGGCCCTGGTTCTTGTAAGGCACCACCCAGGGATAGCTCGCCATGTCGGCGATCGAGTACTGGCCTGCGATGAATTCGCGATCGGAAAGGCGCTTGTTGAGCACGCCATAAAGACGGTTGGTCTCGTTGACGTAGCGGTCGATGGCGTATTGCAGCTTCTCCACCGCATAGTTGCGAAAGTGATGGTTCTGTCCCGCCATCGGCCCGAGCCCGCCCATTTGCCAGAATGTCCACTGGATCGCCTCATAGCGGCCGTAGATGTCGGCGGGCAGGAATTTGCCGGTCTTCTCGGCGAGATAAAGCAGCATGGCGCCCGACTCGAAGATCGAGATCGGCTTGCCGCCGCCCTTCGGCTCGTGATCGACCATCGCGGGGATGCGGTTGTTCGGCGCGACTTTCAGGAAACCCGGATTGAACTGTTCACCCTTGCCGATGTTGATCGGGATGATCTTGTACGGCAGCCCCGTCTCCTCGAGGAACATCGTGATCTTGTGGCCGTTCGGCGTGGTCCAGTAATAGAGATCGATCATGGCGGCGGTCCTGCTGGCGGGAACTCATACGTCGCAGAAAGATGCGACTGCATGAATTTGAGCGGACGACTCTGCCAAGTCAATGGGCGCAAATGCGCACCGCGAAAATGTGATGGGTAGGCGAGATTCGTCGCCGCGCAGTTCGGCTGATCGTCTTAACGGCATGCGCCTGACCGCCCGTGCACTGCCTCGGGCGCGGCGCTTCATCCGCCATCACAGCGCCGGTTGGGGACGATGCTCACCTTGCCAGCTCGCGAGTTCCGCAAGCTCGGCTTCGGGCCGGCGGAGCACGATCTCGCAGCGGCCGAGATAGAGACGCCCCTCATTGCCGTCCACCGTGATCCAGTCGCCCGCCGAAATGATCTTGTCGCCGATCCGCGCGCATTGCGCGACCGTGTCGACCGCAATTTCAGCACATCCGACCAGACAGGGCTTGCCCATCTGTCGCGCGACCAGCGAGGCATGCGCGGTGCGCGCTCCAACCGCGGTGACGATGCCGGCGGCGGCGGCGAATCCGGCAATGTCGGCGGTGCTGGTGTCGAGCCGCATCAGGATGACGGGATCGCCCGCGGCAGCGAGGCGTTGCGCCGCTTCGGAATCGAACGCCGCCCTTCCCGCCGCAATGCCGGCGGAGGCGCCAATTCCGGCGGCGGCGGGCGGCTGTGCCGAAACCAGGGATGCTTCGACCAGCGATGCAAGGTCGATGCCGGCGATCCTCTCCTGCGCCTGCTCGCGCGTGATCAACCCCTCATGCACGAGGTCGATCGCAATCTTGAGCGCGGCGCGCGGCGTCCGCTTGGCGGCGCGGGTCTGCAGGATCCACAGCTTGCCTTCCTCGATGGTGAATTCGACGTCCTGCACGTCGCGGAATTCCCGTTCCAGCTGCTTCAGGATCGAGCCGAGCTCGTCGGCCACGGACGGAAGCGCGCGCGCAAGCGTCCGTTCCGTGTCGGGCGTGCGGCGCCCCGAGACGACGTCCTCACCCTGCGCGTCAAACAGCACGTCGATCACCGGCTGCCGCGCGCCGGTCGAAGGGTCGCGCGAGAATGCAACGCCGGCGCCCGACGACGGCCCACCATTGCCGAACACCATGGCCTGTATCGTGACGGCGGTCCCCTCGAGATGTTCCAGCTGCTCGAGCCGGCGGTAGGTTTGCGCCCGCTCGCTCATCCATGAGCGATAAACGGCGCGGGCCGAGCACTCAAGCTGCGTGGCGGCATCCTCGAGCCAGCCGTCGTCGCTGTCCTCCACCATCTTCCGCTCGTCGCAGGCAAGCCTCTCGAGCGCTTCGCTGTCGAGCTCGCGATCGCTTTCGACGCCTTCCGCGGCAACCAGTTCGCTCAATCGCGCGGCAAGCGGTGCGGGGTCGAGACCGGCCACCGTCTCGGCATAGCTTTCCAGGAAGCGCCGGCGGCAATCCCACGCGAGATGCGGCCTGCCGCTGCAACGGATCAAACCCCGCACCGCCGCCGAGGTGCATCCGACATTGAGGACGGTATCAAGCATGCCCGGCATCGACCGCGCGGCGCCCGAGCGCACCGAGACGAGGAGCGGCTTGCGTTGATCGCCGAACGATTTTCCGGTTGCCTCCTCGAGGAAGGCGATGCCTTCCCGCAATCCATCGCGCAGATCGCGCGTCGCGTGGGATTTTCCGGCGACGATATCGGCGCAAAGCCTGACCGGCAGCACGAAGGCCGGCGGCACCGGCAAGCCAAGCGCCGCCATGCGCGCGAGATTCGCCGCCTTTGCTCCGATCTCTTCCGCAGACGCCAATTCGTGCGATCCGCCGCCAATTCGTACAATGTCCATGGCAAGCATTCCTCAGGCAGAGAGATCACTCATGGTGTAGCGCCGCAGCAAGTGACCGAAGCCCGCGAAGCGGTCGGTCGATCGCTCGATGGCGCGGGCAAGCTCGAGCGCCGAAAGCGAAGCAGCCACATCGAGGCCGCCGGCAAAGACGCGCGCCGTGATGTCGCGCTCCCTGGCATCGGCATCGTGCTCGGCGTCGATCAGGCGGGCCACCGCGGCGAGCGCGTCCTCGGAATCGGCACGCCGGCCCTCCTGCACCTCCGCGGCCGCAGCAAGCCCCGATGCGGCTATCTCGGCCGTGGAAACGGCGATGGATGACAAGGCTGCCAGCGCCGACCGCAGCACCGCATCGGTCAAACCGGGCGACAAGGACGCGATGAAGGCGGCCTGCTCCAACTCGTCGATCGCCTCCTCGACGCGGTCGACCAACTCGCCGATGATCGGCCGGGCGCCCAGGCGGGCGATCTCGGCGCGCGCCTCGAACGCGATCCGGTCGGCCTTCTGCTCGATCCGGCTGGCGCGCGCCGCAAGCTGCTTGCCGGCCGATGGATCGGCCTCTGCATCGCCGATGTGGTGGAACACGGCCATCGCTATGTCGTGCGCCAATCCGATCTGACGCAGCACGATCGCAAGCAGCGCACTGTCGACGCGGTCGAGATGCCGGACAAGATCCGCCCCGATCCGGTCGCGCGCCAGGCGGGAGGATTGTCCCGCCAGCAACGCCTCGGTCGAGATCTGCAGCGTCGCTTTCAGAAAATTGATCGCCGCGTCGCGGCCGAGCACCTGGTCGAGCCGTTCGCCGAAGCCGATCCGGGTCGGCGCCGCACTGCGCACGGCCGCGCCGAGCAGCTCATTGCCGCCGAGCTCCAGGAAGCCGCGATGGCCGATCCGGTGCCGGGCGCCCCATTCGAGAATGCGCGCGGCATCGTCCTTGGCGACCCAGTTGCGCAGCAGCTTGCGCGCCTTGTTCCAGTCGATCAGGAACACCAGCGAAGCGCCCACGGTTTCGAGGAACGCGTCGCGGTCTTCGGCGTCCCGCGCCTCATGCAGACCGGTGACGAGAAAGAACGAGCTGTCCTCCTCCAGCCCTGCGGCGGCATGGCGGTCGAGACCGCTCCATTTGACCGCAAAGCCGTCGAACAGCGATATGAAGAACTTTGCGCGCGCCCGGTGTACGTCGGTGTAGGTCACCGTGACCGCGTTGCCGGCGACCGCGATGACGACGACGTGGGCGTCGGTGGTGCCGATGTCGTTCTGGATGATCAGGCGATCGCCCGCGCGAACCGCCGTGGCATCGAGACCGGGATGGTTGAACTTCAGCGCGCGGGTCCCCTCGACCCCGCGCATGAAACTCTCGACCGGCGCACGATCCTCTTGCTGGATGCCGAAGACGTGTGCACCGGCGACAATCTCCTCGCAGTGACTTGCTGCCAGCCTGTTCAGGGCCTTGTGCAGGTCCATCACCAGCCGATGCAGGCTGTCCGTCCCTTCCTGCGTGACGCCGGTCAGACGCCCGATACGGGCAATTTCGATTTCGCCGGAGGCTTCGAGATGGCCGGCCGCGCGAAGCGAAGCCAGCCGCGTCTCGAATTTATCGCCCTCGCTCCGCTCGCCGGCGGCGACGGCGCGGATCATGGTCACGGCATCATCGTCGATGCCCTCGAGCAGAGCGGCGAGGCCGGGGGCGACGACCCTGCCGACGCCGGCGAGATGGGCACCACCGATCAGCGTCACCAGCGCGGCCGGCGCAATTCCCGCTGCCCGGCTTTCGATCGCCAGGTCGGCGACGGCGCGGTCCGGCTCCCTGGCATGCTGCGCGGCGGCCTGCAGTGCGCTCAGGCGAAGCTTGATGCGATCATTCGCAGCCAGCCCTTCCGCAACAAGCGACGGCAACAGGATGGCGGACTGTCCGAGCTCCTTGACGATGACGGTCTTCACGGCACACCTCGCTGACAACCAACGTCAGCATGCCGCATCCGCACCGATGTTGCGTTGCGCTAGATCATTCATAAAACTGCAACAATCGCACCTGTGCGCGCGATTGTTCTGCGATCGAATGATCGATCGACGGCCTCAATGACGACTTCTCAAATGACGACTGCGGGAGAGGGCGGCACGGGAATGCGCGCGTAGCGGCGCTCGGCCGGCATGACAAGCCTGAACGCCCTGAGCTTCGGCTCATGCCATTGCGCCAGCACGACGCCGCACACGGTGCAATGTTCCTGACCGGGATTGCCTTGCACGGAAACGGCTTCCGCCATTTCGTACGATGCTCCGCACGAGGAGCACGTAATGCCTGTGATCTTCATGTTGCAAACCTACGCCACGACTCGGCGCAGATATTTGGCTCCAGCAAGTTGGCAACTCGATGACAATCGGATTGCCATCGCGCAACAGGAGCCACGATCGTCAACTGCGTCGCGAAAGCTTCAAATGAGGCGCGTTCGGCTGCATGCGCCCGTGCTCGCGCAGGAACTTTTCACCGCCTTCGGTAACGATGACGCGCAATCCCTCCGCCGTTGGCCGGCGCGCGACATAGCCGCGGTCGACGGCGTCTTCCCAGATGGTCAGCCGCGGGCATGAGCTGCGCCAGGTTTCGATCACCTCGGAATAGGGTCTCGGCTCGCGCGCGATCCATTCGACGAGATCGAGCACCAGCGCGTCTGTCGCGTCACGCATCTGAAACCTCCCTTCACGTCGCAAAACGCGGGCTGAGCAGCAGCCAGCCGCCATAGCCGATATAGTAGCAGGCAATTGTGGTGATCAGCCGGTTGGCCCAGGTACGGAACTGGACATCGCTCATCGCTTCCAGGAGGCGCCGGGCCAGCGTGGTGCCGAGCATCGAGGCTGCGACCGCGACTGCCGCCAGCACCGGATCGAGCGAAGCCGCCTGGTCGATGATGCTGCCGAAATACACCAGCTTCACGAAATGGCTCGCGACCTGGCAGGTTGCCTTGGTCGCCACCACCTCGCGCCGGCCGAAATTGCCGCCGAGGAAGAAGGTGTCCATCAAGGGACCGGAGACGCCGGTCATCAGCATCAGCCCCATGCAGATGAAGCCATAGAATATGCCTTGCGGGGCGCTGTCGGGATTGGGCTTGATGGTCCCTGGCATCATCCGCGCCATGAAGGGCGTGATGCCGAGCAGCAGCAACGCGACCGGCTTGTCCGGGACGTAGCGGGTGATCGACCAGGCCCCCAGCGCCAGCGCGCAGCCGAGCAAGTAGATCACGACCGGCCGCCAGCGGATATGCGCTCGCCACAGGAAGGCGCGCCAGCCGTTGGAGGCCATCTGTGTGATCGCGTGCAGCACCATCGCGGAAGGCAGCGGCAGGATGGTCAAGAGCACGCCGATCAGGATCAGCCCGCCGGCCATGCCGAACAGGCCCGACAGAAAGGCGGTGACCACCATCAGGAGCCCGAGGGCGGCGATGAGAAGCGAGCTCACGAGGACCTCCGGCAGACTGCCAATGCCCTCTCCCCGTTCGCCTTCGCCAAGGCTTCGGCGGACAAGGGCGAGGGGCGAAGTGGAAGGCGGCAACTGAATCAATTCAATCTACACGCCTAGTAGTGCCTCGCTTGCCGCACTTGCGCAAACCGAGTTATCTTGCCCTGGCATCAGTTTTCCTGAGGGTAAGAATTTTGCGGCGGCTGCTCTTCCTCAACGGCATCAAGGCATTCGAGGCGGCGGCGCGCACCGGCAGTTTTGCCGCCGCGGGCAGCGAGCTCAACGTCTCCGCCGCCGCGGTCAGCCGCATGGTGCACCTCCTGGAGGAACGGCTCGGCGTGGCGCTGTTCGAGCGCAAGGCCAACAGGCTCGTCACCACGCCGGCCGGACGCGCTTATCAGAGCGGCCTGACGCCGATCTTCGATGCGCTGGCGAGCCTCACCGCGCAGGTGACGGCGCCGGCAAGCGTGCGCGTGCTCACCATCGGCGTCGGGCCGACTTTCCTGATGAAATGGCTGATCCCGCGCCTTGCAGACTTTCGCAAGGAGGAGCCCGACATCGACGTTCGCATCACCACCGGCGGCGCCGGTGTGCCGTTCGCCGACGACTGGAGCTGCGGCATCAGGCTCGGCGACGGCAACTGGCCCGGCTTGACCGCAGAGCCGCTGTTCGCCGCCGACCTCACGCCGGTCTGCGCGCCGCGGTGGGCCGCCGGGTTGAAGCGCGCCAGCGACCTGAAGGGAGCGAGCCTGCTCCGCGTCGCGCATTCGCCCGACGACTGGCCACTCTGGCTGAAGGCGGCGCAGGTGCCCCGCCTCACCGCGCGCGGACCGGAATTCCAGTTCTACGGCCAGGCCCTGCAGGCCGCCATCGACGGACTCGGCATCGCCATGGGCATCCGCCCCTATATCGACGACGATCTCGCCGCCGGACGGCTGGTCGCCCCCTTTGCGCTCAGCGTGCCCAAGGGCATGCGCTGGTACCTGGTCTATCGCGGCTTCCGCACCGAACAGCGCGATTTCGCCGCGTTCCGGCGCTGGATCATGCGTGCCGCAGCGGAACCGGCCGCGCGCCGCAAGGCCGTCCGCAGCGCCGGCTGAACGCGCCGCCCAACTACAATTTTGACGGGAATTGTGAGCCGCTTCACAAGCCGCATCGCCGTTCCGTGTTCTGATCGGATTCCCAGAGAATCCGGAGCGCAAGATGACCTGCCTTTACGACGGTTTTGACATTGAATCCTTCGAGGCGGGGAAAGGTCTGTGGCATGCGCGGATCCGCCGGGCGGACCAGCTGCCGGTGGTGATCGACGGCATCGCCTTCGCTGCCCTCGACGTCGGCTTTGCCTGGAACGATCCTGAAGCGGCGATCGCCGACGCCAAGAGCCACATCGACCGCTTCCGGCTGCGTAGCCAGGGAGCGCCCGATGCAGCGTATTGAACTCAAGCCGATCGTCCCCGCCCGCCCCGCGCCTTCAGCCTGCCCCGAATGCCGCGGCCGCCTCGTGGTGCTGAAGATCATCCCCGGCCGCGGCGGCTGCGAATACTGGACCATGCGCTGCACGCACTGCGGCGGCATTCACCTCAACATCGTCGAGCACGGGGGCGCGCCGGCCGTGTGAGCCGTTCGTCCCGCATCCTCACGCAGCGGCGCGGTGCTGCCATCTGCTGACAGCCGCGTTATAGGAGATGCGTTGGAAGACGGCTGCGGAACCCGGCGCGTTTGCTCTTTCCTGCATGGCGGAAGCATCCCATATTCCGGCCATGGCGAAGAACCCGCAAAATCCAAAGAAGCCCGGCAGAAATCCCAAATCCAAGGCCCACCGCCCCGAAGTTCAGCCGATCGGGCCGGCGCTGGCCGAATTGCTCAATCCGGCCATCAACCGCGGCGATGCCGGCCTCGGTTCGGGCACCGGATTGCAGCCGCCGCCGGATAATTCCTGGGATCGCCGCACCGGCGGCGAGGCCGCCGCGCATCGCGCGCGGGCCTCGACGCGTGGCACGCAGGAGGAAGTGGCGAAGCGTGACGCGGCCCGCGAAGGATTCGAGGAGGCCCCGCAGGCGAACTACGGCACCACCGCGACGGTGCCGATGCTCGATCCTGAATTGGCGCGGCAATTGGGATTGCCGACCGCGGAGGATGACGAGGAGGCCTTGGCGCGCCCGCCGCGCAGCAAGATGGAATCGCTCGGCGTCAAGGCGACCGCCGAGGCGCTGGAGACGCTGATCCGCGACGGCCGTCCGGAATTCCGGACAGAGGACGGCTCGCTGAAGGTGTGGACGCCGCACCGCCCACCCCGCCCGGAAAAATCCGAAGGCGGCGTGCGCTTCGAGATCAAGTCCGACTACCAGCCGAAGGGCGACCAGCCGCAGGCGATCGCCGAGCTGGTCGAGGGCATCAACCGCAACGACCGCACGCAAGTTCTGCTCGGCGTCACCGGCTCGGGCAAGACCTACACCATGGCGAAAGTGATCGAAGCGACGCAGCGCCCCGCCCTGATCCTCGCGCCGAACAAGACGCTGGCGGCGCAGCTCTATGGCGAGTTCAGGAGTTTCTTCCCCGACAATGCGGTGGAGTACTTCGTCTCCTATTACGACTACTACCAGCCGGAAGCCTACGTTCCGCGTACCGACACTTATATCGAGAAGGATTCCTCGATCAACGAGCAGATCGACCGCATGCGCCATGCCGCAACGCGCGCGCTGCTCGAACGCGACGACGTCATCATCGTGGCCTCGGTCTCCTGCATCTACGGTATCGGCTCGGTCGAGACCTATACCGCGATGACCTTTGCGCTGAAGAAGGGCGAGCGTATCGACCAGCGCCAGCTGATCGCCGACCTCGTCGCGCTGCAGTACAAGCGGACCCAGGCCGAATTCACCCGCGGCACCTTCCGCGTCCGCGGCGACGTCATCGACATTTTCCCGGCACACTATGAGGACCGCGCCTGGCGCGTGAACCTGTTCGGCGACACCGTGGAGAATATTGAGGAATTCGATCCGCTCACCGGGCACAAGCAGGACGAGCTCGAATTCATCAAGATCTACGCCAACTCGCACTATGTGACGCCGCGCCCGACGCTGGTGCAGGCGATCAAGTCGATCAAGAGCGAATTGAAGCTGCGGCTCGACGAGCTCCACAACCAGGGGCGCCTGCTGGAAGCGCAGCGGCTGGAGCAGCGCACCACCTTCGATCTCGAAATGATGGAGGCAACGGGGAGCTGCGCCGGCATCGAGAACTATTCGCGCTATCTCACCGGCCGCCGCCCGGGCGAGCCGCCGCCGACGCTGTTCGAATATGTGCCGGACAATGCGCTTGTGTTCGCCGACGAGAGCCATGTCTCTATTCCGCAGATCGGCGCCATGTTCCGCGGCGACTTCCGCCGCAAGGCGACGCTGGCCGAATATGGCTTCCGCCTGCCGTCCTGCATGGACAACCGCCCACTGCGCTTCGAGGAATGGGACATGATGCGCCCACAATCGATCGCGGTGTCGGCGACCCCGAGCGGCTGGGAGCTGAACGAGAGCGGCGGCGTGTTCGTCGAGCAGGTGATCCGCCCGACCGGGCTGATCGATCCGCCGGTCGACATCCGCCCTGCGCGCACGCAGGTCGACGACCTCGTCGGCGAGGTTCGCGCCACGGCGGCGGCCGGCTATCGCTCGCTGGTCACGGTGCTGACCAAGCGCATGGCCGAAGACCTCACCGAATATCTGCACGAGCAGGGCATTCGCGTGCGCTACATGCACTCCGACATCGACACCATCGAGCGCATCGAGATCATCCGCGATCTCAGGCTCGGCGCGTTCGACGCGCTCGTCGGCATCAACCTGCTGCGCGAGGGCCTCGACATTCCCGAATGCGCGCTGGTGGCGATCCTCGATGCCGACAAGGAGGGTTTTCTACGCAGCGAGACCTCGCTGATCCAGACCATCGGCCGCGCCGCGCGCAACGTCGACGGCAAGGTGGTGCTCTACGCCGACACCGTGACCGGCTCGATGGAGCGCGCCATCGCCGAGACCAACCGCCGCCGGGAGAAGCAGGTCGAGTACAATCAGGCCAACGGCATCACGCCGGAGAGCGTGAAGAAATCGATCGGCGACATCCTCAACTCCGTCTACGAGCGCGACCATGTGCTGGTCGAGATCGGCGACGGCAGCGAGGGGACTGGATGGTCCGACGACGTGATCGCGATCGGCCACAATTTCGAAGCCGTGCTCAGCGATCTCGAGACGCGGATGCGCGAAGCCGCCGCCGACCTCAATTTCGAGGAAGCCGCCCGCCTGCGCGACGAAGTCAAGCGCCTGCGCGCCACCGAAATGGCCGTCGTCGACGACCCCACCGCCAAGCAGAAGGCTGTCGCGGGCCGCGCCGGCGCCTACACCGGCGTGAAGAAATACGGCGAGGCCGCGAACCTGCCCGTCAGCGCGATGAAGAAGAAAAGCGTGCAGTCGGCGATGAAGGCCAGCGGCGGCGGCAAGTCCGGCTCAAGGGTGCACAAGCCCCACCTCGACGAAATGCACGGCCCGGAGTCGCTGCCCTACCGCGCCAGCGGCGCCCTGCCGAAAAAGCCGTTCGGCGGCACCAGCCGCATCATCCAGCCGACGGACTCGCGGCAGTCAGGGCCGGAGTTCGG
>DASWVJ010000287.1:0-4190 GCA_036406295.1 Bradyrhizobium sp. | reverse complement strand
CCGTCGATGCCGGCCTGCGCTCCTACATGCTGCGCATCTACAACTACATGAGCATCGGCCTCGCCATCACGGGCCTTGCCGCGCTCGGCGTCTACATGGGTGCTGTGACCACCGACCAGGCCGGCGCCGCCGCCCGGTTCGGTAACGCCTATCTGACGCCGTTCGGCTATGCGATGTTCGTGAGCCCGCTGAAGTGGCTGTTCATCCTGGCGCCGCTGGTCATGGTGTTCGTGATTTCGGCCGGCATCAACCGGCTGCGGCCCGCGACCGCCCAGCTCCTGTTCTGGGTGTTCTCGGCGCTGATGGGCTTGTCGCTGTCGTCGATCTTCCTGGTGTACACCCACACCTCGATCGTTCGCGTCTTCTTCATCACGGCCGCGACCTTCGGCGCGCTCAGCCTGTACGGCTACACCACCAAGCGTGACATGAGCGGGATGGGTTCCTTCCTGTTCATGGGCCTGATCGGTGTCATCATCGCCAGCCTGGTCAACCTGTTCCTGGCGAGCTCGATGCTGCAGTTCATCGTATCGGTCGTCGGCGTGCTGGTATTCGCGGGCCTCACCGCCTGGGACACCCAGCGCCTGAAGAACGACTACATCTACGGCTATGCGTCGCAGGGCGGCGACATTGCCGAGCGTGCGGCGATCACCGGCGCACTCTCGCTCTACCTGAACTTCATCAACCTGTTCACGCTGCTCCTGCAGCTGCTCGGCCAGCGCGACTAGCGCGAACCAGGCAAGACAGCTCGAAGCCCCGGCCTCACCGCCGGGGCTTTTTGTCTGTCCTCCCCTTCGTCATGGGCCGGGCCCGTCCCGGGCATGACGCGTGGAAACGACGTTGATCCATCACTGTCGGCTGATATCCTGCGCCCCATGCCCGCCCTCGAAATCAGGCCGACGACCGAGGCCGACCTTCCCGCCATCACCGAAATCTACGAACACGCCGTGCTCCATGGCACGGCGACCTTCGAGCTGATCCCGCCCGACCTTGCCGAGGTGACGCGGCGGTTCCGCGCGCTGACGGATGGCGGCTATCCCTATTTCGTCGCAACTCTCGACGGCGAGGTGGCGGGCTATGCCTATGCCAGCGCCTACCGGCCGCGGCCGGCCTACCGTTTCACGGTGGAGAACTCGATCTACTTGCGGCCGGCGATCCACCGCCGCGGCATTGGGCTTCGGCTATTGCATCGGCTGATCGAGGAATGCGAGCGGCGCGGCTACCGCCAGATGATCGCCGTCATCGGCGATTCCGCCAATGCCGGATCGGTCGGCGTGCATAGCGCGTGCGGATTCCAGATGATCGGGACGCACCCCGATGTCGGCCTGAAATTCGGCCGCTGGCTCGACACCGTGATGATGCAGCGCGCACTCGGCGAAGGCGCTGCGACGGTGCCGAAGGATGAGATGAAGTAGTTCCTCCGACGTCATTCCGGAGCGCGCCGGAGACGCGAACCCGGAATCTGGATCCGACGGATTCGCAAGACAATCTCGAGATCCGGATCCAGCGCTGCGCGCTGACCCGGAATGACGCCCCGCGTCACACCACCGCCAGCTTGCGGTCGATCACCAGCAACACGCGGTCGAGCTCGTGGCCGCGGCGCAGGATGAGACCGGTCGCGGAAATCACGCTGTACATGCCTTGCTTACGCGCGAGCCGCGGGTCCTTCTCGATGCGATAGAGCGGAACTTCGGTGGAGCGGCGGAACACCGAGAACACGGCGCGATCTTTCAGGAAGTCGATGGCGTAATCACGCCACTCGCCATCAGCGACCATGCGGCCGTAGAGATTGAGGATGCGATTGAGCTCAAGGCGGTTGAAGGTAACGCGATTGGGCGGCGGATTCGCAGCGGCGGGTCGCGCCGCTGCGCGAAGCTCGCTTGGATCAGTGTCCTCCAAAATCACGCTCATGGAGCGCCTCCTGGTCATCTCCCTGACGACCTTGTTCCGAAAACCGGTGCCCACTTTTCGGGATCGTCACGCAGCTGACATGATTGCGCCGACTGCGCCTCACCGCAAGGGGCGCCCGCTAAATACATCCGGGACCGCGCGAATCGGCCACATGCCCGCAAAAAGACGGGTCACGGGATCGTTAGGCGAATCTTATTGCTGCCCCACTTCCGCCAACCGCCTGCCGTGCCCATTTGGGATAAGTGATTCTGCGTTGACCCGGTCCTTTCGGTTCCGGATTCCTCAGCCCCCAGCCCCCCGGGGCCGTCGGGACCGGGTCTATCGCACGGGGTCGATCCCCGAAGGATCTAACCCTGATGACTGGGCCAACGAAAGTTGGTCCTTTTCTTTTTCGGGCAGCCGCCCGCGAGTGCCTGTCTGCCAGACGGCAGGCGCTGACATCACCTTCCGACACGACCGCAATAGCGCCAAACCCACGGCTCCGCACGGCCGTGCGTCGCGAATTGAAATTACCAATTGGTCAATGCAGCGTCGTGAAAGCCGCGCCCAGCATCGGTCCCGGCTTGTCGCGGTTGCCGTCCTGGACCAGCACGGCCGCGGCATCGATGCCCTCGTGCATCACGCTATCGAGCGGCACGGTCCAGCTTCCCGGACTGCCGTTCCAGTCGCCCACCTTCAGGAGGTTGCGCACCACGTTGTGGTAGATGACCTCGCGCCCGCGATTTTCGCCACGGCTGATCGAGATCGGCACGGCCTTCGAGATCGAGCACAGCCAGACCTCACCCTGCGCCGGCGCACCTTGCTTGCCGGCGGCAACGGAAACGGTGAGCTGCTTGCCGGACAACGACATCGTCACCGGCACCGACATCACCCTGGCAGCCTTGCCGGTGTCCTTGATCGCGCCTTCGATGCGGGCGCGATCGCTGCCGATCACATGCGCAGCGCCATTGACGATCATCTGGGGCGTGTAGACGTCGCGATCGCCGCGCATATGCGAATAGGCTTTCTGCCGCGCGCTGAAGCGGGAATCCGCCAGCGTGTCCTTCCAGCCGAGATAATCCCAGTAATCGATCGGCAGGCTCAGCGCGACCACAGACGGGTCTTTCGCGAGCTCGCCGAGAATCGCGTCGGCCGGCGGACAGGAAGAGCAGCCCTGCGAGGTGAACAATTCCACCACAGCCCTCGGCTCGGCGTGGGCGGGACGAATGACAGCGACAATCGCGCAGACGCCGAGCGCACCTGACCAACGTGAAAGAGAACGATAGGCCATCAACGCGGTCATAGGCAGGTCCGGGGTTTTCGCATCGCCAGAATGGTTACAATAGTTACCGTAGTTGTACGGGCAGCTCGTGCCCCAGAACGAGCAAAGGCGGCCCTTGATAGGCCGCCTTCTTTTTACCTGCCACTCACTTCGCAGTGAGCCATCAATCACAAGTCCTGGATCGTCAGGCTGCGAGCTTGCGCAACACGTAGTGGAGGATGCCTCCGTTCCGGTAATATTCGAGCTCGTCCAGCGTATCGATACGGCACAGCAGCGGCACTTCCTGCCTGGAGCCGTCGCTGGAGGTGATTTCCGCCGTCAGCGTCTGGCGCGGCTTGAGATCGCCCTGCAGCCCGCCGATGGTCACCTTCTCGTCGCCCTTCAGCCCGAGCGACGACCACGAGGCGCCGTTCTCGAAGGTGAGCGGCAGCACGCCCATGCCGACCAGGTTGGAGCGGTGGATGCGCTCGAAGCTCTGGCAGATCACGGCGCGCACGCCGAGCAGGCGGGTGCCCTTGGCCGCCCAGTCGCGCGAGGAGCCGTTGCCGTATTCGGCGCCGGCGAACACCACCAGCGGCACGCCCTCTTCCTGGTAGCGCATGGCCGCGTCGTAGATCGACATTTGCTCGCCATCGGGCCAGTGCTTGGTCAGGCCGCCTTCCGGAATATTGCCGTCGGCGCCCTTCAGCATGAAGTTCTTGATGCGGATGTTGGCGAAGGTGCCGCGCATCATGACTTCATGGTTGCCGCGCCGCGTGCCGTACTGGTTGAAGTCCGCGGGGCGCACCTGATGCTCGCTGAGGAACCTGCCGGCGGGCGAGGTCAGCTTGATCGAACCGGCCGGCGAGATGTGGTCGGTGGTGATCTTGTCGCCGAACATCGCCAGAATCCGCGCGTCGATGACGTCGCTGATCGGCTCGGGCTGCTTCTTCATGCCCTCGAAATAGGGTGGATTCTGCACATAGGTCGAGCTCATGTTCCAGCGATAGGTCTCGCTGCCCGTGGTCTTGATCTTGCGCCA
>DASWVJ010000286.1:0-16562 GCA_036406295.1 Bradyrhizobium sp. | reverse complement strand
TGAGGTTTTCGAGGACGTCAACTCCTACTCGAAGGCGTTCGGCGAGCTGGTCGAGTCGCGCCGCCATACGCCTTCGCTCAGCGCCGACGAGGTGGCCAAGCTCATCGCCGACGAGGCCAACATTGCCATCCTCGACGTCCGCCGTTTCGACGAATATACGACAATGAATATTCCGGGTTCGGTCAGCGTGCCCGGCGCGGAGTTGGTGCTGCGGGCGGGGCAAGCCGCACCCGATCCCGAGACGACGATCATCGTCAACTGCGCCGGCCGCACCCGCTCGATCATCGGCACCCAGTCGCTGATCAATGCTGGCGTCACCAACAAGGTGCGGGCGCTGCGCAACGGCACCATCGGCTGGACGCTGGCGAGGCACAGGCTCGAGCACGGCGCGGATCGCCGCGGCGCGATCGGCGCTTTCGACGGCGCGGAGAACAATGCGCGCGACGTCGCTTATCGCGCCGGCGTCCGCCGGCTCGGCGCGAAGGACCTTGCCGCGCTCAAGGCGCAAGCCGGCCGCACGCTCTATTGCTTCGACGTCCGCGACGCCGAGGAATATGCAGTCGGCCATCTCGGGGGTTTTCGCCATTATGCCGGCGGCCAGCTGGTGCAGGAGATCGACATGGCCGCGCCGGTGCGCGGCGCGCGCATCGTGCTGACCGACGACAAGTCTATCCGCGCCGACATGACGGCATCGTGGCTCGCGCAGATGGGCTGGGAAACTTACGTGCTCGACGGCGGCTATGACGGCGCGCTGGAAACGGGCGCGCCGGCGGTAGTGCCAAAACCCGACCCGGCACACCGCTATCGCAGGCCCTATGAGGGCACCGACGTGTCGGAAGCGAAGATGCAGGCCTATCTCGACTGGGAGTTCGGCCTCGTCGAGCAACTCCGCCGCGACGGCACCCACGGCTTCTTCGTGATCTGACGCATCAATGGCGGAGAAGATTCGCAGGATGGGCTTCGCGAAGAGCTCAACCGTCCCACGAGACCTGTGCCGCAACATCCACGAAAACCTCATCCTGAGGAGCGCGCTTGCGCGCGTCTCGAAGGATGGCCGCAGGTGACAATGGGGCCACATGGTTCTCCCGGCGATGCGAAGCATCGTCCGGAGACGCTCTGCGGGCTTCTCACCATGAGGGGATAGGGTGTGGCAAACCCGACACGACGGGCAAATCAGTTCGGTTTGGCGGAATCGTGTCAAGCCATCAGGTAAAAAATATTCTGCTTTACAGAAATTACAAATCGGTGGCATGACCTCCCCAGCCCGTGCCTCCAGGAGGGGACGAAACGCGATCGTCACGTAGCGTTGGTGCGGGTTGCGATGGGACGCTGCGGCGTCAGGCGGGCTTCCCGCCGGGCGAAACGTTTGCAGCGTACGGCGAAGTCGTGTGGTCCTGGCGCCGCGACCGTGGCGTCTATCCCCGCCGGCCCGTGCCGGCGAGGCAACGGTGACAAAAAACGCCGCTCACCGAGGAGAGCACGTATAAGCCGTAAAACCATTGCGCGGGGAAAGCCGGGATGTCTCGGCTGTACCTGTCAAATCCGTGTGCGTTCCTTACTACCATAGCACACGGTGCTGCGGGCGCAGTCGGCGCCCGGCTTTCCCTGCGCCCTCTTCCGAGGAGAGAGGGTCACGAAATAGCAAGACTCAGGCGAAAATCGCGCCGTGAGAATGAGAGCGCATGTCTCTCCCCGTCGTCGCGAGGAGTGAATCGACGACCCTTCTCCGCTGGCTGCGCAAGCTCCGCAGGGCTGGGAGTCCGCCGAAGCTCGGACAGCGAAGGAAGCTGGTGCGAGCATCCTCAATCGGTGCATCATGCGACCGGTTATCCGATCCCAGAGTGTCCCATGCCCGACTTCCCCACCTCGACCACCGTTCTCGACTCCATCCTGTTCCGCGACGCCTTCGGCACGCCGGCGATGCGCGAGGTGTTTTCCGATCTGGCGCTGATCTCGCGCTATGCCGAGGTCGAGGTCGCGCTGGCGAGGGCTGAGGCGCGCTGCGGCGTGATCCCGGCGGAAGCGGCCGAGCAGATCGCGCGGCGTACCGATGTCGCCGCGCTCGATTTCGATCTGCTCCGCCAGGAAACCGACATCGTCGGCTATCCGATCCTGCCGCTCGTGCATCAGATCGCGCAGCAGTGCGGCGAGGCCGGGCGCTATGTGCATTGGGGCGCTACCACGCAGGACATCATGGACACCGCCGTGGTGCTGCAGATCCGCGCCGCGCTTCAGCTGATCGAGGCCGACATCGCCGTTCTGCGCGACATCCTCGCCGGGCTCTCCAAGCGCTACCGCGATACGCCGATGGCGGGGCGCACCCATCTGCAGCAGGCGCTGCCGGTCACCTTCGGCTACAAGACCGCGATCTGGCTTGCGATGTTCGACCGCCATGCCGAACGGCTCGATCAGTTGAAGCCGCGCGCCCTAGCCGGCCAGTTCGCAGGCGCCGCCGGCACGCTCGCTTCCCTGGGCGACAAAGGTCTCGATGTGCAGCGCGCGCTGTGCGAGGAACTGGGCCTCGCCGTGCCCGCCGCCACCTGGCACGTCGCGCGCGACGGCTTTGCGGAAACCGTGAACTTTCTCGCGCTGGTGACGGGCTCGCTCGGCAAGATCGCGCTCGACATCATGCTGATGGCCTCCACCGAATTCGCCGAGGTCTATGAGCCTTTCGTAAAGGGACGCGGCGCGTCGTCGACCATGCCGCAGAAGCGCAACCCGATCTCTTCCGAGCTGATGCTCGCCGCCGCCAAGGGCGTGCGCCAGCACGCCGGCCTGATGCTGGATGCGATGGTGCAGGATTTCGAGCGCGCTACCGGGCCCTGGCACGCCGAATGGATGGCGATCCCGGAAAGCTTCGTGCTGACCTCGGGCGCGCTGCACCAGGCCAAATTCGCGCTTGGCGGCCTGATCGTGGACACGAAGAAGATGGCCGACAATCTCGATATCAGCCGCGGCCTGATCGTCGCCGAAGCCGTGATGATGGGCCTTGCGCCAGCGATCGGCCGGCAGGAAGCGCATGATGTCGTCTACGACGCCTGCCGCCTCGCCAACGACAAGGGCATCACGCTCGCCGATGCGCTGTCCGCCGACCCGCGCGTCGCCGCGCGGATCGACCGGCCGACCATCGAGCGCCTGACCTCGCCGAAGAACTATCTTGGGCAGGCGGCAGAGATGGTCGATCGGGTCCTTGCGAGCCGAAAGCGGTGAGGGCGCTATCAATGCGCGCGAGATATTGGATCGTGAAAACAAGTGAGGGACGCAGCGTTGAAGGAACCGCCGGGTTGGCTTATCTCTGCTCCGACAACTGATTAGAGGCCCGCCATGACCGCGCATCAACGCAATCTTTCCCCCGCCATCGATCCCGTGAAACTGGATCGGCTTGCCGAAGTCGCGATCAAAGTGGGCCTAAGGCTGCGCGAGGGGCAGGACCTGCTGCTTACCGCGCCGGTGGCTTCGCTGCCGCTGGTGCGGCGGATCGCCGAGCATGCCTACAAGGCAGGCGCGGGTCTGGTGACGACATTCCTCTCCGACGAAGAGCTCACGCTGGCGCGCTATCGCTACGGCCACGACCAGAGCTTCGATCGCGCCGCGGGCTGGCTCTATGAGGGCATGGCGAAGGCGTTTTCCAGCAACACTGCGCGGCTCGCCGTGGTCGGCGACAATCCGATGCTGCTGTCCGGCGAAGATCCGGCCAAGGTCGCGCGCGCGAGCAAGGCCAATTCGATGGCCTATCAGCCGGCGCTCGAGAAGATCGTCAACTTCGATACCAACTGGAACATCATCGCGTATCCCAGCACCTCCTGGGCGAAGCAGGTTTTTCCCGGCGATCCCGAAGATGTCGCGATCGCAAAGCTGGCGAACGCCATTTTCTCGGCTTCGCGGGTCGACCGGGACGGTGCGGTGGCGAACTGGGAGGCGCATAACGCGAAACTGCGCGAGCGCACCGAGTGGCTGAACGGCCAGCGCTTTCACGCGCTGAAATATTCCGGCCCCGGCATGGACCTCACCATTGGCCTGGCCGACGGCCACGAATGGGAGGGCGGCGCCTCGACCGCCAAGAACGGCATCACCTGCAATGCCAACATCCCGACCGAGGAAGTGTTCACTACGCCGCACTGCCGCCGCGTCAGCGGGCATGTGGTGAGCTCGAAGCCGCTGTCCTACCAGGGCACGCTGATCGACAACATCCAGGTGAAATTCGAGGACGGCCGCATCGTCGAGGCAAGAGCCTCGCGCGGCGAGGAAGTCTTGAAGAAGGTGCTCGATACCGACGAGGGCGCGCGCCGGCTCGGTGAAGTCGCGCTGGTGCCGCATTCCTCGCCGATCTCGAAGAGCGGGCTATTGTTCTTCAACACGCTGTTCGACGAGAACGCCGCCTCGCACATCGCGCTCGGCCAATGCTACTCCAAATGCTTCGTCGACGGCGGCAGGCTGACGCCGCAGCAGATCGCGGCACAAGGCGGCAACCAGAGCCTGATCCATATCGACTGGATGATCGGCAATGCCGAGACCAATATCGATGGTATCCACGCCGACGGCCGCACGGTGCCGGTGTTCCGTAAAGGCGAGTGGGCGTAGGTCGTGAGCGGGTGCGGCGGGGACGTCAGAGCTGGAGGCGATAGAAATCCGTCGCGGTCTTCGAGAACAGGGCGGTCTTCTCGACCTCGCTGTATTGCGCGGCGATCCGCTTGAAGGCGTTGAAGATCACCTGGTAGCTGCACTGGCCCTTGTCGGGCGGAAAATTGCTCTCGAACATTGCGCGATTGGGCCCGAATGCCTCGATGCAGGTCTCGATGTAAGGTCGCCACGCCGTGGCCGCCTGTTCGGAGGAGGGCGGCATCGCGCGCAGGTGGAAGTCATAGCCGAGCAGGCACATCGCCAGCCCGCCGAGCTTGACCGAGACATTCGGGCATCTCGCGATGTCCTGGATCGAGGCCTTCCACACCTTGAAGGTCTCTTCGCGCTTTCCGGCAAAGCGTCCAAGCCCGATCGGCCCGCCGCAATGATCGAGCACGATCTTCGTGTCGGGAAAGGCGCGGGCGAGATCGGCCAGCTCGCCGATCTGCGGATGAAACAGCCAGGCATCGAAGGAGAGATTGAGTGGCGCAAGGCAGGCAAATCCCTTGCGGAAGGTGGCATCGAGCAGGAGGCCCTTCGGCCGCGTCGCATACATGCCGGCGATGTCAGGCTCGCCGTCCCAGGCGGAAGAGTGGCGGATGCCGCGGAAGCGGCCGTTGCCGGCGACGATCTCGGCCTCCAGCACGCCTCTGGCGGCATCGCCGAGCAGGAGATTGGCGTGGCTGACGATGCCGGCATTGATCTGCGCCTTGCCGTAGCCGCCACTCGCGCTCATGGCCGCGACGCCGTTGGCGAATTCGACCTCGCCCACGGGGCGGAAGGCTTCCGGGCCATTCGCGCGGTACATGGAGCGGCAATCGACATAGACGGTGGCGACAATGTTGTGGCCGGAGGCGATATCGCCTGCCATCTCCTCGATCATGTAGCGCAGGCCGCCGCGGTCCCAGAGATGGTGGTGCGGATCGACGATCGGGCGGGCGGGATCGATGATCTCTTCGCTGTGCTGCGCAAGCCAGTCCTCGCGCGGATCGGCATAGAGCCCGCTCTTCGAAGCGGGCGCGGTGCTCGCGGACATTCTCGCTCCCCAATGTCGTTCTTGTTGCTTGATCGGTGTGTCTCACACCCCGTCGAGAATGATCACCGTCGGCGTTGCTGGCAAGGTGTCGCGCGAAATCTTCAAGGAGCGTTCGCCGCGCCGGTCGATCTCGAACTGCTGGCCGATCCTCTGCATGAATTCATCGAGCGGGGTGGCGAAGCGGTGCATCGGCAGCACCACCGAGGAACGCAGGCGCTTGGTGATCTCGGAGATGCCGTCGAGCGACATGGTGTAGGCACCGTCGATCGGCACCATCAGGATGTCGATGCGACCGATCTGGGCGAAATGACTTTCGTCGAGCTTGTGGTGAAGATGGCCGAGATGGCCGATGCAGAGCCCGGCGACCTCGAAGATGAAAATGGAATTGCCGTCCCGGATCATGTCGCCGCCGGAGAAATCGCCATAGTAGCGGCGGATGTCCGTGGTGACGTTGCGGATGTAGACATCGCCGAGCCGCAGATCGACATGCGCCGGCTGGCCGTTCTCGCCCCAGCCGTGCAGGACGTGGGGAATCTTGGAATCGGGATGCAGCGTATAATGCGTGCTATGCGCCCGGTTCATGGTGACGACGTCGGGCAGCCGGCCGCCGGCATGGTAGGCGCCGCTGAAATCGGTCGCGATCCGCACGCCGCCGGGCGTATCGATGTAATAGGTGGAATGTCCGGCATAGGTGATGGCGACGTCTTCCGCCTTGGCCGCCAGCCGATAGTTCACCGGCACCGCGCGCGGTGCGCTCGCCATCGCCAGGCATTCGCTGCGCTGCGGGCCTTGCGCCCACGCCGAGCCGGCGAACGAACAGAGCAGGGCGAAAGCGGCGATCAATCTCGGCATGATTGGCCCGTCCACGAGGAGATGTCGGTGGGCACTCTATCGCCGGATTCCGCCGCCGTCATGGCGGCCGTTCGTCACTTCATTCAATCAGGTCAGCAACTGTGCGGGCTCACCGCGCGCTTCCATCAACCTGACGGCCTTTTTGTCGAACGAGACGAAAGTGTCGGCACCGAGCCAGTTTCCCTCGTACGCAATGGCTCCATCGGCAAAGTCGCCGCCAGCGTCGAGGTGGGCCAATCCCGCCTCCGCTGTGGGCCGATTGACCACCACATTTGCAGCGTTGATCAGTCGCCGAATGGTCTCCGCAATCTCGCTCGATGGGATCTTGTAACCCTGCGCCAGCACCCACACCAGTTCGCAAAGAGCCGGAATGGAAATCGCAATGAGCTCGGCTCGCCTCAACGTCGACTGGGCAATCTTGCTTTGCTCTGCATGATCTTCGACAACGGCTCGGACGAGCACATTAGTGTCGGCAGTAATCCTCATCGCTTGCCTGCCCAGCCTCGGGCAGCGATCCTGTTCATTTCCTCGATCGACAGCGACGGGCGACCCTGTCGTTTCAGAAAGCCGAAGGCATCTGCAATCCTGCCGGTTGGCCGGGCGGCCTTCACCTCGATCCGTCCATTCGGAAGTTTGTTCACAGTGATCTTTTCGCCGGGGTGGACTCCAAGATGCTCGAGCACGTCCTTGCGCAACGTAACCTGGCCTTTGGCCGTGATGGTGAGTGTCGTCATGTCAGGAAACCTCTGGCGCGAATGTAAGGCAGAATGACCTTACTTTCAAGCACTGGTCAATCGCGCCGGGGGCTGATCTTCCAGGTGGCCGCAACGATGGCCGCCGTCAGCACGCCGCTGACGGCAGCGGCAACCGGTGCGGCAAGGGCGAGCGCGGCGGTGGCGGCCCAGCCGATCGAGGAAAAGGCTTCCGCAAAGGTGGCGATGCGCGAGGAGGTCTGGCGGCGCCGGAACTGGCTGCGCCTGGCCTGCACGCGGAACCAGAGCTGGATCGCGGTGGCGGACACGGTCGCAATGGTCACGCCGAGCACAGTGACCGCGGCCTGCATGGGCGAAGCAAAGGCAAGTGCTGCAACCAGCGGGGCAAAGATCGCGGCGATCGCGATCAGCACCACCTCGACCTTGGCTCTGATGACGCTGGCGGGGGGCAGCGGCGCGGTCGCGACCAGGTCGGCAGCGTCCTCGCCGGAGATCGTCAGCCAGGCGAGCCCGCCCGCAAGCTGGCCCGCCGCCATCACCATGACGGGCGTCGCCAGCATGACCGCGGCGGAACTGTCCGAGAAGCTGCGCCACAAGAGCAGCGCGGGCGGCACCAGATAGAGCAGTTGCATCAGGCTCTGCGACATCAGCCAGGGGTCGCGCTTGAGCAGCAGGAATTCCTTGCGCCGCAGCGCCTGCTGGCGCGAACCCTTGCGGAAGGGATTGGCGTTCCGGCTCGCGCGGGCTGCAGTGTGATTTCCGGAAACGCCGATCGCGGTGTCGGCAAAACGCGGCGAGAAGATCGCCATCACGGCGCCGAGCATGAGGAGGCTGCCTGCGAGCAGCAGCAAAAGCGCCTCGCTGTCGCCGAGCGCGGCGCGGGCCGGCCACCACAACAGACTATTGGCATCGGGAGCGTAGCCGGCGGCTGCATCCGAGGTCAGCACGGCAAAGCGCGACAGCGTGCCGTAGGAGAGAATTGCAGCAACTTGCAGGGCGATGACAAAGCCGGCGCCGACGATAGCAGCGAGGATCTGCGCGACCAGCCGCGTTCGGCTCGGGCCGATCATGCGGAACAGGATCAGCGTTACCGCGATGGCGATTGCGGCCGCCGAAAGCCCGATTGCGATAACTACGCCGAAAGCGGCGAGCCATCGCGCGCCGCCGCTGATGACGAGCACATCGACGAAGGGCGTCGAGAACAGCAGCGCCATCGAGGTGACGGAAAGTGCGATGGCGGCGATGCGGACCGAGAAGATATTGGTCAGCCGCACCGGCGAGGACATGATCAAGTCGAGATCGGCGCGGGCGTAGAATACCCGCGTCACCGATTCGATGGCCTGCGACAGCATCAAGGCCCAGGCGAGCGCGATCGTCGCGCTCATCACGATCAGCGAAGTCTTGTCGAGAGGCATCTCGAGGTCGGCGAAGCGGCCGATCACGGCATAGGCCGGCAGGTGCATGATGGCGGCAAAGGCGACCAGCCCGATCATCGCGGCGCGCCTGCGGCCGCGCCGGCCGCCGGTGAGCATGGCGATCCATTCGCGCCAGGCCAGCCGCACCTCGTGCCGGACAAACCAGGAAAGGCCGGAAGCCGAGCTCATGCCGCGGCGGCCTCGTCGACCAGCGCGATGAACATGTCTTCCAGCGTGTCGTCGCGGCCGTTACGCTGGCGCAGTTCGTCGAGCGTGCCTTCCGCGACAAGGCGGCCGGCGGCGATCACGCCGATGCGGTCGGCCATGCGTTCGGCGACTTCGAGGATATGCGTGGTCATGATCACGGTGCAGCCGGCATGCACGCGCGCCTGCAGCAGGCCCTTGACGTGGCGGGCCGACAACGCGTCGAGGCCGGTGAGCGGCTCGTCGAGGATGATGAGGCGCGGTTCATGCACCAGCGCGCCGGCCAGCGCCACCTTCTGCCGCATGCCTTTGGAAAATCCCTCGCAACGCTCATGCAGATGCGGCTCAAGGCCGAGCGAGGCGAGCAGTTCGTGTGCGGAAGCCTCCGCGGATGCGACGTCGATGCCCCAAAGACCGGCAACGAATTCGAGATACTCCAGTGGCGTCAGCTTGTCATAAATCATCGGCTCGTCGGACACCCACGCCATCATTTGCTTGGCAGCTACGGGGTCTGCGAGCGCATCGGTGCCGAGGATCGACACCGATCCGGCATCGGGCCGCAGCAGGCCGGCGACCATGCGCAGCGTGGTGGTCTTGCCCGCGCCGTTCGGGCCGAGCAGCGCATAAAATTCGCCCTTGCGGACCGCGAGATCGAGCGCGTCGACCGCGAGGCGATCAAAACGCTTGGTTAACCCTCGCACTTCCAGGGCGGCTTCGCCTGAAGTCATCGGCAAATCCATGTCCGGTTCAATGCCAGACCATGGACCGAAACATATTTCGGCGCGGTGAATCTCCTCGCCGCAATGATTAACAATTCGGCCGGCTGCGGCATTTCTCCGCAAGAAGCAAGGGCGCCGGGTGACCAAGCTTTATTGACAGGGATCAGGGCTTTAGGGCTGTATAGCCGCGGCCTCACGGCCCAATCGGCGCGCCAAGACGCCGTAGCGTGTGGACACAAGATGCGAAAAGGCGGTCTTTCAAGAATCGCCATCGCGTCGGGGGAGGGATTTGATGCTGGACTTCGTTCAGCAGCTGGTGAGCGGCGTCGCGCTTGGCTGCGTCTATGGCCTGATCGCGCTCGGTTTCGTCCTTATCTACAAGGCGACCGAGGTCGTTAACTTTGCCCAGGGCGACCTGATGATGCTGGGCGGGTTCTTCGGCTTCACCTTCATCGGCATGCTCGGCTTCAACTACTGGATCGGCTTTGCCGGCGCCGTCATCGCCATGGCCCTGTTCGGCATGCTGGCCGAGCGCGTGGTGGTGCGTCCGATCCTCGGCTATCCGCAATTCTCCATCATCATGGTCACGATCGGGCTCGGCTACTTCCTGCGCTCGATGGCCGGCATCATCTGGGGTACCGACGACCTCAAGATCGAAACCCCCTTCAGTCACGGCGTGCTGAAGATCGGTTCGCTGGTGCTGGCCTATGACAAGCTCTCGGTGATCGCCGCCACCGTCATCCTTTGCACGCTGCTCTATCTGTTCTTCAACCGCACCACCCTCGGCACTGCGATGCGCGCGAGTTCGGAGAACATGCTCGCCGCCTACTACATGGGCATTCCGGTCAAGCGCGTGGTGTCGATCGTCTGGGCGATCAGCGCCGCGGTTGCCGGCACCGCGGGTGTGCTGCTGGCGCCGATCACCTTTATCCATTCCAACGTCGGTCTCGTGCTGGGCCTGAAGGCGTTTCCCGCCGCCGTGCTCGGCGGCTTCGGCTCGATCCCGGGCGCGCTGGTCGGCGGCGTGCTGATCGGCGTGATCGAAAGCATGGCCGGCTTCTATTTGCCTCAGGGCTGGAAGGACGTCGCGCCCTACATCGTTCTGCTCGCGGTGCTGCTGCTCAAGCCCGAAGGCCTGTTCGGCCTTCACGTGCGCAAGAAGGTTTGAGGAACAGCCCCATGCGTTTCATTTTCAAAACCGACTACGAAGACGATATCCGGCTGTTCCCGCATTCCGGCTATGTCTGGACCTACGGCACGCTGCTGGTGCTGCTCGCCATCGCACCCTTCGTGCTGTCGAGCTACCTGATGAGCCAGCTGGTGTTCGTCTGCATCTACGCCATCGTCGGCGTGGGGCTGCTGATCCTCTCCGGCTTCACCGGCCAGGCTTCGCTTGGCCACGCCGCATTTCTGGCGATCGGCGCCTACACCGCCGCTTATCTGCAACAGCATAATGTGCCGTTCCCGGTTTATTTCCTCGCCGCAGGCGCGCTCGCCGGCGTGATCGGGGCGCTGGTCGGTTTCCCGGCGTTGCGGCTGCAGGGCATCTATCTCGTCATTGCGACGATTTCCTTTGCCTTCATCGTCGAGGAAATCCTGGCGCGCTGGGAAAGCGTCACCAACGGCAACGAAGGCATGCGGGTGAAGACAATGTCGCTGTTCGGCGCAAGCGTGCCGCGCGACAGTCCAGCCTTTTATTTCCTCTGTCTCGGCTTCCTGATCCTGACCATCATCGGCACGCTCAACCTGCTGCGCTCGCCGACCGGCCGCGCCTTCATCGCAATCCGTGACAGCGAGACGGCGGCGCGCAGCATGGGCGTCAACGTCGCGCTCTACAAGGTGAAGTCGTTCGCGATCTCGGCGGCGATCACCGGCTTTGCCGGCTGCCTGTTCGCGCACAAGCTCACCTTCATCTCGCCGGAGATGTTCACGCTGCAGCTCTCGATCGAGTTCATCATCGTGATCCTGATCGGCGGCACTTTCAGCCTGCACGGCGCGGTGCTCGGCGCGATCTTCCTGGTCATGATCGATCCGTTCCTGACGTATCTGAAGGACGACATGCCCGGCATCATCGCCGGCGTTGCCTCGACGTTCGGCGCCGGCAAGGCTACGGCCTCGACCATCCAGAGCAACGTCGCGGCGTTTGCGTCGGCGAACGGCCTGAAGGGCGCGATCTACGGCGTCATCATCATGCTGTTCGTGCTGTTCGAGCCGCTCGGGCTCTACGGCCGCTGGCTGAAGATCAAGCTCTTCTTCCAGCTGTTCCCGCTCTACAAGCGCGCCACCTTCAAGCGGCAGAAGATCTACGTGAAATCGGAGCGGAACCGATGAGCTATTTCCGGGCCGAAAACCTGTCGCTGCATTTCGGTGGCCTGAAAGCGGTCGATTCGGTCAGCTTCGCCGTCGAGAAGGGCGAGATCCTCTCCATCATCGGCCCCAACGGCGCCGGCAAGAGCTCGATCTTCAACCTGATCTCGCGCATCTATCCGCCGACCCACGGCAGGATCTTCTTCGAGGACCAGGACATCACCCAGGAGCCGGCTTACGACATCGCCAAGCTCGGGATCGCCCGCACCTTCCAGAACATCGAGTTGTTCGAGAATGCGACCGTGCTGTCAAACCTCCTGGTCGGCCGCCACCGTCACTCCACCACCAGCCTCTGGCAGGAGCTGTTGTTCCTGCCCGGCGTGCGGGCGAGCGAGAAAGTGCATCGCCGCCGCGTCGAGCAGGTGATCGAGTTCCTCGATCTCGAGCCCTATCGCGACAAGCTGATCTCCGGGCTGCCCTACGGCGTGCGCAAGGTGATCGAGCTCGCGCGTGCGCTCTGCTCGGAGCCGAAGCTGATTTTGCTCGACGAGCCGTCGTCCGGGCTGAACGTGGAGGAGACCGACGACATGTCGTTCTGGATCCGCGACATGAAGAGCGAGCTCGGCATCACGGTGCTGATGGTCGAGCACGACATGAGTCTGGTGAATCGCGTCTCCGACCGTGTGATTGCGCTGAACTACGGCAAGGTGCTGGCGATGGGCTCGCCTGCCGAGGTGCAGAGCCATCCCGACGTCGTTGCGGCCTATCTGGGCGCCAGATGAGGATGATGCCATGAGCGCTTCCGACGTCATCCTCAAGATCAGCAATATCGAGAGCTATTACGGGCCGATCATGGCCATTCGCGGCATCAGCCTCGAAGTGCTGCGCGGCCAGATCGTCACGCTGCTAGGGGCCAACGGCGCCGGCAAGACCACGGTGCTGAAGACCATCTCCGGCATCCTCGATCCCCAGAAGGGCTCGATCGAGTTCATGGGCAAGCCGATCCAGCGCATGGAGGCCGACAAGATCGTGCGCATGGGCCTGTCGCACGTGCCGGAAGGGCGCGAGGTGTTTCCCTTCCTGACGGTACGCGAGAACCTGATGATGGGCGCCTATCCGCGCAAGGACCGCGACGCCGTGGCCCAAGACCTCAACATGGTCTACGGCTATTTCCCACGGCTCAAGGAACGCCTCAACCAGCCGGCGGGACAGCTCTCCGGCGGCGAGCAGCAGATGCTTGCGATCGGCCGCGCCCTGATGAACCGTCCGGCCATGCTGCTTTTGGACGAGCCGTCGCTCGGCCTGTCGCCGATCCTGGTGAAGGAGATCTTCACGATCATCCGCCGCGTCAACGAGGAGCAGGGTACCTCCATCCTTCTGGTCGAGCAGAACGCAAAGGTGGCGCTGGAAACGGCGCACTACGGCTATGTGCTGGAGATCGGTCGCGTCGTCATGAACGACACCTGCGAACGGCTGATGAATTCGCAGGACATCCAGGAATTCTACCTCGGCGCCAAGGAAGCGGGCGCGCGGGGCGAGCGGCGCTGGAAGAAGAAGAAAACGTGGCGTTAAGAAGGACTTGGCGCTAGATTCGGGCCAGCCCTCGCGAACAAGACCGGTTCAAGCCGGCAGGCAGGGCGAGGCCTTACCAGAGGGAGGAAGCAGGCATGGCCGGAGCGGCAGTGCTGACGGTGGCCGACACGATCGCAAGGAGCTTTGTGCTTGCCGTGGAAAAGCGCGGCGACAAGCCGGCGATCCGCGAAAAGAAATTCGGCATCTGGCAGCCGACCAGTTGGCGGCAATGGCTGCAAATCTCGAAAGACATCGCCTACGCGCTGCACGCCATCGGATTTCGGCCCGGCGACGTCGCCTCCATTCTCGCCAATGCCGTGCCGGAGTGGGTCTATGCCGACATGGGTATCCTGTGTGCCGGCGGCGTTTCCTCCGGGATTTATCCGACGGACTCGGCGGCACAGGTCGAATATCTCATAAACGACTCCCGAACCCGCGTCGTATTTGTCGAGGACGAAGAGCAGCTCGACAAGGTCCTGACCTGCCGCTCGCGCTGCCCGACGCTGGAAAAGATCGTGATCTTCGACATGGAGGGCCTTTCGGGCTTCTCCGATCCGATGGTGCTGTCGCTCGCCGAGTTCATGGCGCTGGGCCAGAACCACGAGCAGGGCCGCGCCGAGCTGTGGGACGAGATGGTCGGCAGCCGCACCACCAACGATCTTGCGATCCTCGTCTACACCTCCGGCACAACCGGTCCGCCCAAGGGAGCGATGCATTCCAACCGCAGCGTCACGCATCAGATGCGTCACGCCAACGACCTCTTTCCGTCGACCGATGCGGAGGAGCGGCTGGTGTTCCTGCCGCTCTGCCATGTCGCCGAGCGGGTCGGCGGCTACTACATCTCGCTGGCGCTGGGCTCGGTGATGAATTTCGCCGAGAGCCCGGAAACCGTGCCGGACAACCTGCGCGAGGTGCAGCCGACCGCCTTCCTCGCGGTGCCGCGGGTGTGGGAGAAATTCTATTCCGGCGTCACCATCGCGCTGAAGGATGCAACCTCACTGCAGAAGTGGGTATACGGCAAGGCGCTGGCGATCGGCAGCCGCATGACCGATTGCCGGCTCGAAGGCGAGACGCCGTCGCTGGGTCTGCGCGTCGCCAACAAGTTCGCCTACTGGCTGGTGTTCCGCAACATCCGCCGCATGCTCGGGCTCGATCGCTGCCGCATCGCGTTCACGGGTGCCGCGCCGATCTCGCCGGATTTGATCCGCTGGTATCTCGCGCTCGGCATCGACATGCGCGAGGTCTATGGCCAGACCGAGAATTGCGGCGTCGCCACGCTGATGCCGACCGAGCGCATCAAGCTCGGTTCGGTCGGCAAGTCCGTGCCGTGGGGCGAGGTGATGATCTCGCGGGAAGGCGAAATCCTGATCAAGGGTGACTTCCTGTTCATGGGCTATCTGAATCAGCCCGAGAAGACCGCCGAGACCATCGATGCCAAGGGCTGGCTGCACACCGGCGACGTCGGCGCGATGGACAATGAAGGCTTTGTCAAGATCACCGACCGCATGAAGGACATCATCATCACCTCCGGCGGCAAGAACATCACGCCGTCGGAGATCGAGAACCAGCTGAAGTTCTCGCCCTACGTCTCCGATGCGGTGGTGATCGGCGATAAGCGGCCGTATCTGACCTGCCTCGTCATGATCGACCAGGAGAATGTCGAGAAGTTCGCTCAGGACCAGAATATCCCCTTCACAAACTACGCGAGCCTTTGCCGCGCCGCCGAGATCCAGGATCTGATCCAGCGCGAGATCGAGGCCGTCAACGCCAACTTCGCCCGCGTCGAAACCATCAAGAGGTTCTATTTGATCGAGCGCCAGCTCACGCCCGAGGACGAGGAGCTGACACCGACCATGAAGCTGAAGCGCAGCTTCGTGAACAAGCGTTACGCCGCCGAGATCGACGCCATGTATCGCGATCGGGCGGTTGCGTAGGGCATCTCCGCGCGAAGCAAGGAGAGAGTGCGGGAGCGACGAAAAACGGCGAAGGACTGCAAGGCCCCCATCCTTCGCTCAACACGGGCCAACGAAGAGGAGACTGCAATGTCGAAATCGTTCAAGGCGCTGGGCCTTGCGGTGGGCGCCCTTGCGCTGACCCACCTGCCGGCCGCAGCCCAGACCAAGGTCACTGATCAAGGCATTTCCGCCGGCGAGATCGTGATCGGGACGCATCAGGACCTGTCCGGTCCGATCAAGGTCTGGGGCGTGCCGGTATCCAACGGCATGAAGATGGCGGTGGAGGAGATCAACGCCGCGGGCGGTATCAATGGCCGCAAGGTAAAGCTGGTGCTGGAAGATTCCGGCTACGATCCGAAGCGCGCCGTGCTCGCCTCGCAGAAGATGGTCGAGCGCGACAAGGTGTTCGCCATGGTAGGCCCGATGGGCTCGCCGACGGTGCTCGCCTCGCAGGACGTGCTGTTCGACGCTGGCGTGCTGCAGCTGTTCCCGCTGACCGCGGCCGAATTCACCTTCAAGTTCGATCCCGCCAAGCCGCAGGAGCGGCTGAAGTTCAACAACCTCCTGCCCTATGTCGAGAGCACGCGCGCCGCGATCAAATACATGATGGAATGGAAGCAGTTCAAGAAGCCCTGCATCATGCATCAGGACGACGAGTACGGCAAAAACGTGCTTGACGGCTTCACCCAGCAGCTCGGAGTGATGAAGGTGCAGCCTGCCTCGATCACGAGCTACAAGCGTGGCGCCTCCGACTTCAGCGCGCAGGTCGCCAAGATGAAGTCGGACGGCTGCGATCTCGTCGTGCTTGGAACCGTGATCCGCGAGACCATCGGCGCGATGGGCGAAGCCAAGAAGCTCGGCTGGGACGTCACCTTCCTCGGCGCCACGCCGACCAACGTGCTTGAAGTGCCCGCGCTCGGCAAGGAAGCGGTCGAAGGCCTCTATGCGGCCTCAGGCTTCGAAATCCCCTACGAGGACACTGCCAAGGGCAAGGTCAAGGACTGGCTGGTCAACTACAAGAAGATGTTCGGCACCGACGCCAACACCCAGGCGATCATCGGCTACAACGCCGTCATGACCTTTGCCTTCTATGCCAACAAGGCGGGCAAGGACCTGACCGGCCAGAAGATGCTGGACTCGCTGGAGTCCGGCGAGAAGTTCCTCGACAT
>DASWVJ010000285.1:0-10143 GCA_036406295.1 Bradyrhizobium sp. | reverse complement strand
GCCGCTGCTCAGCCTCAAGGGCATTTCCGTCGTGCTGGCCGACGGCATCAGCACGAGCACGGTGTCTCATGTCGCCGCGGAGTCGGCGGTCAAGGGGTTCCTGACCGACTATTACTGCACCTCGGAATCCTGGTCGGTGCGTACTTCGGCGCAGCGCGTGCTGGAGGCCACCAATTCCTGGCTGCATTCGCAGACGCGCAGCCAGTATGCCTATGACAGGGACCGCGGCTATGTCTGCACACTCAGCGCCATAGTCATCAAGTCGACCACCGCGCATCTCTTCCACATCGGCGATTCCCGCATCTATCGCCTCTCCGGCAACACGCTGGAGCAGCTTACCAACGACCATCGCATCGTCATCTCGTCGCAGCAGAGCTATCTCGGCCGGGCGCTCGGCGTAAATCCGCAAGTGGAGATCGATTACCAGATGCTCCGGCTGGAGCACGGCGATGTCTTCGTGCTTGCGACCGACGGCATCTACGAGCATCTCAGCGCGCGCCGCATCGCGAAAGCGGTCAACGAGGGCACCGCGGACCTCGATGCTGCGGCAAGGGCGATTGTCGAGCAGGCGTTCGAAGCCGGCAGCGCGGATAACCTTACTGTCCAGATCATCCGTATCGACGGACTGCCCGACGGCGCGGCGAGCGAAGTGTTCGGCCAGCCGCCCGAGTTGCCGCTGCCGCCGCTGCTGGAAGCGCGGATGGTGTTCGACGGCTACCGCATCGTGCGCGAGCTGCATGGCTCGAGCCGCAGCCACATCTATCTTGCCGTCGATATCGAGACCGACGCCGTGGTCACGCTGAAGATCCCGTCGATCGACTTGCGCGACGATAGCGCCTATCTGAAGCGCTTCCTGATGGAGGAGTGGGTGGCGCGGCGCATCGACAGCCCGCATGTGCTCAAACCCTGCCTGCCGTCGCGGCGGCGCAATTTCCTCTACGTCGTCACCGAATATATCGACGGCCAGACGCTGACGCAGTGGATGATCGACAATCCCGCGCCCGATCTGGAGACCGTGCGCGACATCGTCGAGCAGATTGCGAAAGGCCTGCGCGCCTTTCACCGCAAGGAAATGCTGCACCAGGACCTGCGGCCGGACAATATCATGATCGACAGGACCGGGACGGTGAAGATCATCGATTTCGGCTCGACCCGCATCACGGGCGTGGCGGAGGCCGAACCGTCGGGCCCGCGTGACGACATCCTCGGCACGCTGCAATACAGCGCGCCGGAATGTTTTCTGGGCGAGCCGGCGACCGCGCGCTCCGACCTGTTCTCGCTCGGCGTCATCACCTACCAGATGCTGACGGGGAAACTGCCCTATGGCGCGCAGGCGGCGCAGGCGCGCACCCGCGCGCAGTTCGGCAGGCTGCGCTATCGTCCGGCCGCGCATGGCCGCCGCGAGATTCCCGTCTGGATCGACGGCACGCTGGAGCGCGCCGTGCATCCCAATCCCCTGAGGCGCCACGACAGCCTGTCGGAATTCCTGTTCGATCTCCGCACGCCCAATGCGAACTACGTCAAGACCTCGGTCTCGCCGCTGATCGAGCGCAATCCGCTGTTGTTCTGGAAGGGCATGACCGTCGTGCTGGCAATCGCTGTCGTCGTGCTGCTCGCGATGCTGCACGGCACACACCGCTAGCGCTTCGATATCCCACGTAAGGCGACGCGGACGCATTTGTTCGAACACTGCCGGACGGGTACATTTGGCGATCCATATTTCAAGGAGGATTGCCAATGCTCAAGTTATTGATTCGCAGCGGGATTGCTTCGCTCGCTCTGATAGCCGGAGCGGGACACGCCGCCGAGGTGAGGGTCATCGCGGCAAACGCCGTCAAGGAGGGCTACGCCGATATCGTCGCTGCGTTCGAAAAATCCAGCGGTCACAAGGTCGTCACCACCTGGGCGGGGACGGTTGCGACTGAAAAACGAGTGGGTGCCGGGGATGTATTCGACATCGTGCTGGTCGGGTCCGATGCTGTCGACAGGCTGATCAATGCCGGAAAGCTGTCGAAAGGAAGCCGCATCGATTTCGCGAAGACCGGAATCGCCATCGCCGTTCGCGCCGGGCTCCCAAGGCCGGATGTCTCGACACCCGAGGCGGTCAAGGCCGCCGTACTGGCTTCCAACTCAATCGCGTATTCGGCGGGCCCCAGTGGCGCCTATGTTAGCGGCCTGTTCAAGCGGTGGGGCATCGGCGATCCGGTCGCCAGCAGGGTAAAGCAGCCGTCATCGGGTGCCGAAGTGGCGCAGATGCTTGCGCGTGGCGAGGCCGATCTCGCCTTTGCGCAGGTGAGCGAGTTTCGCGGTGTTGCAGGAATTCAGGATCTCGGACTGGTCCCCGCTGCCATTCAAAATTTCACCATCTATTCGGCGGCTCAGCATACCCTGTCATCCTCTCCGGATGCGGCGGCAGCCTTGCTGAACGCGCTGAAGTCTCAGGAAGGCGCGCCGGCTATCCGCAAGATGGGGATGGAGCCCGGCTGATTGCGGAAGCGGCGCGAACTTGTGCCCACCGCTGGCGGATGACGCTCGACCGGCATGGCTCGGCGAGGTCCATGCGGTTCCGCCGGGCGTGGTACATCGTTGACATCATTCATTCCGCCTCCGCCGTGATGGCGATGCAACATCGCAGCCAAGGCCGGGCAGGGGCCGGACTGGCACGTCGCTTGCTGCAAATTTGCCGGAATCCGGGCTAGTCCTGTTGGGCGCGTGCGCGCGCCACTGCAGTGCCGTAGCTTGTTGTCCGGATGGGCGATGTAGCGTGAGGGGAGGCTCGATGGCGAACACCACACTGACCATCAGCAGCAAGAATTACTCCTCATGGTCGTTGCGCGGCTGGCTGCTGGTGAAATTTGCCGGGCTTGATTTCGAGGAGATCGTCGTCGCACCCGACGATCCCTCGGCCCGCGCCGAAATCCTGCTGCTGTCGTCCTCGATCCTGGTGCCCTGCCTGCGCCATGAGGGCGCCACGGTCTGGGACACGCTGGCGATCGCCGAATATCTCCACGAGAGCTGCCCCGGCGCCGGGCTGTTGCCGGCCGACCGCGTGCAGCGTGCGCATTGCCGCTCGATCTGCGGCGAAATCCATTCCGGCTTCACCACGCTGCGTGCCTCGCTGCCGGTCAATCTCAAGGGGCATTTTCCCGCCTTCAAGATCTGGTCGCGCGCGCAGGCCGATATCGACCGCGTCTGCAGCGTCTGGCGCGAGTGCCTCGCCCAATCCGGCGGGCCGTTCCTGTTCGGCGAGGGGCGCACCATGGCGGACGCGATGTATGCGCCGGTCGTGACGCGCTTTGCGACCTACGACGTCAAGCTGGAGCCGCCGCTTGCGGCCTATGCGACGACCATCATGACCATGCCGGAAATGCTGGAATGGATCGACGCGGCGCGCGCCGAGCCTGCCGACATCGAGGAACTCGCGGTCGAATATTAGGCAGGCCTGCCCGCGCCTTGCCCGTTGGCGCATCTGGCGCGAATTTCGCATGGCAGCAGCAGCCGTGACCGCAACGACGCGCCGCTGCCGAAAATTTGGACGCTTCGCCTCCTTGCGCGCACGAACGCGAACAATGGAGGCGTCGATGAACAAGCTCGCGGCCGTCAGCAAATTCTCCCGCGTCGAACCGCCGGTCAGGCCGTGGAGGTGAGCGCGATGTCGTCCCCGGAGGAATTAACCCTTTTGGTTGGCGGCTGGCTGCGGCCCGTCGTGGCGGTCCTGCATCTAGTGCGCCGCTTCAAGCCGGCGCCGACATCTAGCCGTGAACAACGGAGTACGGCGCCCGATCGCTGATTCGAGCACGGTTTGTTCGAAGCGCGTTCCAAACATTAAGAAAACCACGTGACTGCGTCGCGTTTTGACACAGACGCGCCTTTTTTCATGCCGCGCCAGGCTGCCTGACGCGCGGCAGTCGCCAGCCGATCACGGTTGCCTCGACGGCGCCGCCTGATTCGTCATTGCGCCACTGACCATCGATAAAGCGGCAGGCGAACGGCAATTGATACGTTCCGCTGTGGTCCTCGCAGAGCACCTCGACCGCCTGCTCGGGCGGAGGTGCGCCAAGTCCGTCGAATTGCGCCAGCCGCTTTTCCCGCGTTGCCATTTGTCATCCTGTTCACTCACCGGAAGACGCGGGCTTTCAGCCCAGGTTCCCGGTCGATCCGAATGCCCCGGCGAAGCACAAGCGATGAATGCGGTATGAGTGTGGTATCTATTTGTTATCTCGCGCGCATCCGGCGCGCACATTGGCGTGATCAATATTTCGGGTGGGGGTTTCATGATTGGCCGGATCGTTTTCGTCGCGGCAGGTGCGATGCTTGCCGTGTTGCCGCAACCGGGGCTTGCCCAGGACGTTCCCGGCATCGAGATCTGCACCGTGGAAAAGACCATGGAGCGGCGCACCTCCTGTCTGCAGAGCAATGTCGATTTCCTGCAGAAGACCATCACGAAGCTCTCGCTCGACAACCAGCGCAGGATCGATGCGGCCAGTCGCCAGATCGACAGCCTGAAGGCGACGGTGGCCTCGCTCGAGAAGATCGTCGAGGAGCAGAAGAAGGCGATCGAGGAGATCAGGAAGGCGGCGCCGGCAAAGGACGCAGCGCCGGCAGCGAAAGAGGGCGCAAAATAGTCGTCTCGCGTCTTCATTGCGCCGCTGCGACCGCAAGGACTGTCAAACGCGCCGGCCGTTTGGCGGGCATGATGCGGGCGCTTCGAAGGAGAGCAGTCGGTCCATGAATCCGGCCCAGAAGGCGCTGTGGTATGTCGAAAGCCATCTTGCAGACCGCCTGACGCTCGATGAGATCGCGGCCGTCGGCGGCGTCTCGCGCTTTCACATGGTGCGGGCATTCGCCGAAGCCACGGGCATGCCGGTCATGCGCTATGTGCGCGCCCGCCGTCTCACCAAGGCGGCGCGCGCGCTCGCCAACGGCGCGCCCGACATTCTCACACTGGCGCTGGAGGCGGACTACGGCTCCCACGAGGCATTCACCCGCGCGTTCCGCGATCATTTCGGCGTCACGCCGGAACAGGTGCGCGCCGCAACGTGCCTCGACAAGCTCGCCCTACAGGAGCCGATCATGATGAACTCCACTCCCACCGCCAACCTTGCCCCGCCGCGCTTTGCGACCGCAAAGGCGCTGCTCGTCGCCGGCGTCGGCGAGCGCTACAACCACTGCGACTCCGGCGGTGCCGGCATTCCGAACCAGTGGCAGCAGTTTCACCAGAGGGCCGGCGACATCCCCGACCGCGTCGGCAATCTCGCCTACGGCGTCTGCTGCAATGGCGATGATTCCGGCAATTTCGACTACATCGCCGGCGTCGAGGTTTCCGACTTCTCCGGCCTGCCGCGCGAATTTGCCCGCGTGCGCATTCCCGAACAGCGCTACGTGGTGTTCACGCACGCCGAGCATATTTCGACCATCCGCCGCACCGTGGTCGCGATCTGGAATCAATGGCTGCCGCAGTCCGGCCTCAAGGTCGCCGACGCTCCGAATTTCGAGCGCTACGACGAGAAATTCGATCCCGTCACCGGCAATGGCGGTCTGGAAATCTGGGTGCCGGTGGAGCAGTAGCTGCGCCAGCGAAACCCGCGACCGATTGTATCGATTGCACCGCCGCGCAACGCTGCCTTGCATCACCGGGCTGCCCGCACTTGCTTGGCAAGCCAATGCGACTTTGCCATAACAGCCGCAACACCTGTTGCGTGCGCGGGGGCTAGCCAAAATCCGCCTGCAGCCAAAAGAGCCGGGAGGATTTTCATGGCCGATATCCGCGTTCTCGCCACCGATCTGGAATTCCCGGAAGGCCCGGTGGTGATGCCCGATGGCTCGGTGGTGCTGGTCGAAATCCGCGGGCAACGGCTGACCCGGGTCTGGCCCGACGGCCGCAAGGAAGTGGTCGCAAAAATGCCGGGCGGGCCGAACGGCGCGGCGCTGGGTCCCGACGGCAAGATGTATGTCTGCAACAACGGCGGCTTTTCCTGGATCCCGACCCGCAAGACGATCATGCCGGGGCCGCAGCCTGACGACTATCTCGGCGGCTCGATCCAGCGCGTGGATTTGCAGAGCGGCAAGGTCGAGACGGTCGTCTCCAAATGCGGCGAGCATGCGCTGCGCGGGCCGAACGATCTCGTCTTCGACAGGCATGGCGGCCTGTGGTTCTCCGATCTCGGCAAGCGCCGCGCCCGCGAGATGGATGTCGGCGGCATCTACTATCTCAAGCCCGGCATGAAGGAGATTGTCGAGGTCGTGCATGGCGTGCTGCCGGCCAACGGCATCGGCCTGTCGCCGGACGAGAACACCGTCTACATCGCCGAGACTCCCACCGCGCGGCTGTGGGCCTACGATCTTTCCGAGCCCGGCACGCTGAAACCGCGCGACGTGATCTATCGCGGCGAACGCGGCAAGCCGATCGCGGGCCTTGGCGGCTACCAGATGTTCGACTCGCTCGCGGTCGAGGCGAACGGCAATGTCTGCGTCGCCACGCTGATCTCCGGATGCATTTCCGTCATCGCGCCCGACGGCACGCTGGTGGAGCAGGTGCCGACCGGCGACCGCGTCACCACCAATATCGCCTTCGGCGGACCTGAGCTGAAGACCGCCTACATCACACTGTCCGGCAAGGGCGAGCTGATCGCAATGGACTGGTCGCGGCCGGGATTGCCGCTGAACTTTTTGAACAAGTGACGATTGCGCGCCAGCGCGCAATCGTCATTCCGGGGCGGCTCGCAGAGCCGAACCCAAAATCTCGAGATTCCGGGCCTGGTGCCGGCGCACCATCCCGGAATGACGACGGAGAGAGAAGACCCTCATGGTGAGGAGCGCGAAGCGCGTCTCCGGACGATGCTATCGCATCGCCGGGAGAACCATGAGGCCACAGATGGACCTGCATCCTTCGAGACGCCGCTGCGCGGCTCCTCAGGATGAGGAGAGAGGACGGAGTCCGAAATGCCCTGGCTTGAACCGATAACCCTGCGCGGCGCGCATGCGCGGCTGGAGCCGCTGTCGCACGATCAATATGACGGTCTCCTCGAAGCCGTGAAGGACGGCGAGCTCTGGAAGCTCTGGTACACCTTCATCCCGACCGCGGAGAACATGCGCAAGGAGATCGACCGCCGGCTCGGCCTGCAGGCGGCCGGCTCCATGCTGCCGTTCACCGTGTTCGATGCGGCAGGCCAGGTCGCGGGCATGACGACCTATATGAACGTCGACACGCCGAACCGGCGCGTCGAGATCGGCTCCACATGGTATGCCAAACGCGTGCAGCGCACCGCGCTCAACACCCAATGCAAGCTGCTGCTGCTCCAGCACGCCTTCGAGAAGCTTGATTGCATTGCGGTAGAATTCCGCACCCATTTCTTCAACCACCAGAGCCGGCGCGGCATCGAGCGGCTGGGGGCGAAACTCGACGGAATTCTGCGCAGCCACCAGATTGCGCCGAACGGCACGTTGCGCGACACTGTGGTCTACAGCATCATCGCTTCGGAATGGCCGACGGTGAAGGCGCATCTGAGCTATCAACTGAACGAGAAGGCGCGGTAGCGCCCGTGAGCATGATCCGGAAAAGTGGATACCGGTTTTCCGACAGGATCATGCTCAAGAAAAAGAAACGGTGAGATGGAAACGTTTGACTATGTGATCATCGGCGCCGGTTCTGCGGGCAGCGTGCTTGCCAACCGGCTGGGCGAGGACTTGGGCACCAGGATCTGCGTGCTGGAGGCAGGGCCGAGCGACTGGCATCCCTACATCCATCTGCCGGCCGGCTTCATCAAGACGTTCCATATGCGCAGCATCAACTGGGCCTATCAGCAGGAGGTGGGTCCCTGGACCGGCGGCCGCAGCATCTATGCGCCGCGCGGCAAGACGCTCGGCGGCTCGTCCTCGATCAATGGTCACATCTACAACCGCGGCCAGCGCCAGGATTTCGACACCTGGGCGCAGATGGGCAATCGCGGCTGGGGCTATCCGGATGTGCTGCCCTATTTCAGGCGGATGGAGCGCCGCATCGGCGAGTGTGACGACACCTATCGCGGCCGTCAGGGGCCGCTCACCATCACCACCATGGACTGGAAGGACCCGCTCTGCGAGGCCTTCATGGAAGGCGCGATCAGCCTCGGCATCCCCAGAAACCCCGACTACAACGGCGCGATCCAGGAAGGCGTGTCCTACTGCCAGCGCACCATCGAGGGCGGCCTGCGCATGAGCGCAGCGAAAGCATTCCTGCATCCGGCGCGCAAGCGCGGCAATGTCGACGTCCGCACGCATGCCCATGTCACCAACATCATCTTCGAGGGCAAGCGCGCGGTCGGCGTGCGCTACCTCAAGGGCGGGCGCGGCGGCACGCCGGTCGAGGTGCGCGCGAGCAAGGAAGTCATTCTCTGCGGCGGCGCCTATAATTCGCCGCAGGTGCTGCAGCTGTCCGGCGTCGGCTCGCCTGATCTTTTGAAATCGCTCGGCATCGAGGTGCGTCACGCGCTGCCCGGTGTCGGCGAGGGGCTGCAGGACCACTACGCGCCGCGTTCGGTCGCGCGGGTGAAGAACATCAGAACCATCAACGAGCTCGGCCGCGGCTTGAGCTTGTGGGCCGAAGCGTTGAAATGGGCTGCCACAAGGCGCGGCCTGCTGTCGCTGTCACCGACCATGGTCTATTGCTTCTGGCATTCCGGCGAAACGCACGAAAGCTCCGACCTGCAGCTCACCTTCACGCCGGCGAGCTACAAGGAAGGCGTGCAGGGCCAGCTCGAGGACGAGCCCGGCATGACGGTCGCCTCCTGGCAGCAGCGCCCCGAGAGCCGCGGCTATGTCCGCGCGCGTTCCTCCGATCCGTTCGAGCCGCCGATCATCCAGACCAACTACCTCGTGGAAGAGATCGACCGCCGCGTCGTCGTCGCCGGCATGAAGCTGGCGCGGCGGCTGCTCGCCTCCGAGCCGCTCAAGCCATACTACGCCTATGAGGATTTCCCGGGCCCGAACGTGCAGAGCGACGACGAGTTTTTGGCCGCCGCCACGCAACGCGGCACCACCACCTTCCACCCCGGCTGCACCTGCCGCATGGGCGCGGCCGGCACGTCATGGGCCGTCGTCGACGACCAGCTCCGCGTCCACGGCCTGCAAGGCCTGCGCGTGATCGACGCCTCGATCATGCCGCGCATGATCTCGGCCAACCTCAACGCCTCCACCCTGATGATCGCCGACAAGGCAAGCGATTTGATCCGCGGCAAGGCGGCGCCCGAGGCGGCGAAGTTGGCGGGATATGCGTGAGCCGTGATCCGTAGGATGGGCAGAGCGAAGCGAAGCCATCGGGCCGTGTTGGAGGACTCTGTGCCGAACGCAAAAAAGAAATCCGGCTACAGCAAAAAGGACCTGCGCGAGGTCAGCGATAATCCGGAACTGACGAAGGCTGATTTCGCCAAGGCCCGGCCGTTCTCAGAAGTCTTCCCCGACCTGAGCGCATCCATTCGCAAGGGGCGAGGCCCAGACAAGCGGCCGACAAAGAAGCTTTTCTCGCTACGACCTTGCGGAAGGCGGTGAAGCGCAAGGCTTCCTGAAAGCACCACCCCGTAAGATCGGTGGAGCGAAGATTTCGTAGGGTGGGCAAAGCGTAGCGTGCCCACCTTCAGGAGCACGCAAGCAAAGGTGGGCACGGCGCAAGCGCGCCTTTGCCCACCCTACAAGACGGCTTGCGAAATGCCCTAAACTTCCCGCCGGCTCAAAAACGCCAGCCGCTCGAACAAGTGCACGTCCTGCTCGTTCTTGAGCAGCGCGCCGTGCAGCGGCGGGATCAGTTTTCGCGGATCGCGCTCCCTGAGCATCTCCGGCGTGATGTCCTCGTTGAGCAGCAGCTTCAGCCAGTCGAGCAGCTCGGACGTGGACGGCTTCTTCTTCAGCCCAGGCACATCGCGCACCTCGAAGAAGATGCGCAGCGCTTCTTCCACCAGGCGCTTCTTGATGCCGGGGAAGTGCACGTCGACGATCTTGCCCATGGTGTCGGCGTCGGGGAACTTGATGTAGTGGAAGAAGCAGCGGCGCAGGAAGGCGTCCGGCAATTCCTTCTCGTTGTTCGAGGTGATCATCACGATCGGGCGCAGCTTCGCCTTGATGTTCTCGCCGGTCTCGTAGACGAAGAACTCCATGCGATCGAGCTCGAGC
>DASWVJ010000284.1:0-40027 GCA_036406295.1 Bradyrhizobium sp. | reverse complement strand
CGTGCGAAAGTTCCGCTTATTGCAACGCCAGATCACGGGCCTTTCGTTTCGCCTAAGCGGAACTACATTGAGCCGGGATGACGGAGGAGAGAGATGTCCGCGCCGCTGATCGTTTCCATTCCGCACAGCCTCGGCCGCGAGGAGGCGATGCGCCGGCTGAGGACGAGCTTGTCGCGGGCGGCATTGCATGTGCCGATCCTGCAGGTCGATGAGGAGCGCTGGGAAGACAGCCGCATGATCTTTCGCGTGCGTGCGCTGGGACAGGCCGCAAACGGCCATGTCGATGTCGCCGAGGATCACGTCAAGGTCGAGGTGACGCTGCCGTTTCTGCTGCAGCGCTTTGCCGAACTCGCGCAGGCGGCGATCCGCGAACGCGGCAGGTTGCTGCTTACCAAGAAGTAGCTAGGACAAGCCCCTGAAAGCCAGCATCGTGCGCGGCGGCGCTTTTGTTTCGGCGCCCGAGGTGAAATCTGCCGGCACCTGCTTGAGCTCGACGGTGCTCAGCACCTGTTGCCAGCGTGCATATTCCGGCAGTTTCGGCAGATGGAAAGCGATCTCCTGCGGCGCCGCATTGAGCACGATGAAGACAGGGGCGCCGCCCGGGCCGGTCGGCGCAAGCACATAGGACAGAAATCGGCCTTCCGGAAAATTCCAGTCCTGCTCCTTCATCTCCTCCGCCGCCGGCGTCAGCCACAGCACGCCGTAGGAGCCATCGGCGCGCCACCCGTCCAGCCAGCGGTGGCTGCGGATTTGCGGGAAACGCCGACGCAGGGCGGTGAGATGGCCGATGAAGTCGGTGAAATCCTCAGGCTCACGGCCGAGATTGCCCCAGTTCACCCAGCCGGTCTCGTTGTCCTGGCAATAGGCATTGTTGTTGCCCCCTTGCGAATTGCCGACCTCGTCGCCGGCCAGCAGCAGCGGCAGGCCCTGCGCCAATAGCAGGCAGGCGAGCTGGTTGCGGCGCAGCTGCCGCCTGAGCGCGAGGATGCCGGGATCGTCGGTCGGGCCCTCATGGCCGCAATTGTTGCTGTGGTTGTCGTTGGCGCCGTCGCGATTGTCCTCGCCGTTCGCCAGATTGTGCTTCTCGTTGTAGGAGAAGAGATCGGCGAGGGTGAAGCCGTCATGCACGGTGATGTGGTTGACGGAGGCGCGTGGGTTGCGGCCGCTGTGCCGGAACAGGTCGGAGGAGGCCGTCATGCGGCTCGATATTTCGCCAATGAGGCTGCCTTCACCGCTCCAGTAGCGCCGCATCGCGCTGCGATAGCGGTCGTTCCACTCGGACCATTGCGAGGGAAAGCTGCCGACCTGGTAACCACCGAGGCCGACGTCCCAGGGCTCGGCCACCAGCTTGACCTGCGCCAGCACCGGATCCTGCCGGACCGCGGTGAGGAAGCCGCTCGCGCGGTCAAAGCCGTGCGGCCCGCGCGACAGCGTGGTAGCGAGGTCGAAGCGGAAGCCGTCGACGTGACAGACCTCGACCCAGTAGCGCAGCGAGTCCATCACCATCTGCAGCACGCGCGGATGGGTGAGGTTCACCGAGCTGCCGCAGCCGGTGAAATCGTCATAATAGCGGGGATTCTCCGGGTTCAGCCAATAATAGGAAGCGTTGTCGATGCCGCGGAACGAAAGCGTCGGGCCGAGATGATTGCCCTCGGCGGTGTGATTGTAGACAACGTCGAGCATCACTTCGATGCCGGCGTCGTGCAGCCGCGCCACCGTGGTACGGAAGGAGTCGAGCGCGTTGTCCTGGGCGTAACGCGGCTCCGGCGCGAAGAAGCCGATGGTGTTGTAGCCCCAGTAATTGGCGAGCTTCTTCTCCACCAGCATGCGGTCGTCGATCAGCGCATGAAGCGGCAACAGCTCGATCGTGGTGACGCCGAGCCGCTTCAGGTGGTCGATCATCGCCGGCGAGCTCAAGCCGCCATAGGTGCCGCGCAATTGCGGCGGCACATCCTCGCGGAGCTGTGTCAGGCCCTTCACATGAGCCTCATAGATGATCGTATCTTCCCAGGGAATCTCGGGCCGCGCCTGGCGGCGGTTGTGAACAAGCTCGTCGACCACGACCGCCTTCAGCATGCCGCGTGCATTGTCGCGCCGGTCGAAGGAGAGGTCCTCGCGCGGGCTGCCGACGCGGAAGCCGAAATGCGCATCGCTCCACACCAGCCGTCCGGCCAGCCGCCGCGCATAGGGATCGAGCAGCAACTTGTTGGGGTTGAAACGGTGGCCGCGCTCGGGCGCATAGGGGCCGTGCACGCGATAGCCGTAGAGCTGCCCCGGTGAAACGTCGTTGAGATAGCCGTGCCAGACGTCTTCCGAGCGCTCCGGCAGCTCGATGCGCTCGAGCTCGCGCCGGCCCTGCGCATCGAACAGGCAGAGCTCGACCTTGTCCGCATTGGCCGAAAATAGCGCAAAATTGGTGCCCCTTCCGTCCCAGCTTGCACCGAGACGGGTCGGCGATCCGGCGGACAGGCGCATCCAATCAGCTTTCGGGTACGAGGAAGATCGCAGCCAGCGGCGGAATGGTGAGATTAAGTTCGTACCCATTGCCGTGCAATGCCTCCACGGCGCCGGCATTGCCGACATTGCTGCCGCCATAGTGGGCAGAGTCCGAATTGAACGTCTCGCGCCACCTTCCCCCGAAGGGCACGCGGACGCGATAGTCGTAATAGACGTTGGGCGAGAAATTCACGACGATCACGCAACGCGAGCGTTCGCCAAGTCCCTTGCGCAGCCAGGCGAACACGTTGCCGTTGGCGTCATCCGTGATCAGCCATTCGAACCCGGATGACTCGCAATCGAGCTCATGCAGCGCGGGCATGGTGCGGTAAAGCTGGTTGAGATCGCCGATCAGCGCCTGTACGCCGGCATGGTTCGCATTGTCGAGCAGGTGCCAGTCCAGCGAGTGCTCGTGATTCCATTCGCGGTGCTGCCCGAACTCGCAGCCCATGAACAGCAGTTTCTTGCCGGGATGCCCGAACATGAAGCTGTAATAGGCGCGCAGATTCGCGAAGCGCTGCCACTCGTCGCCGGGCATGCGCCCGAGGATCGAGCGCTTGCCGTGCACGACCTCGTCGTGGGAGAGCGGCAGGATGAAGTTCTCCGAGAAGGCGTAGTGCAGGCCGAACAGGATCTCACCGTGATGATGTTTGCGGTGCACGGGATCCTTGCCGATATATTTCAGCGTGTCGTGCATCCAGCCCATGTTCCACTTGTAGCCGAAGCCGAGTCCGCCATGCTCCACCGGCTGCGATACCTGCGGCCATGAGGTGGATTCTTCCGCTGCCGTCATTGCGTGCGGGAAGCGCGCGTACAGTTCGGTGTTGAAGCGGCGCAGGAAGGCGATGGCTTCGAGATTCTCCCGCCCGCCATGCCTGTTGGGAATCCAGCCGCCCGCCGGGCGGCTGTAGTCAAGATAGAGCATGGAGGCGACGGCATCGACGCGCAGGCCGTCGATGCCGTAGCGCTCCAGCCAGAACAGCGCGTTGGAGACCAGGAAATTGGTGACTTCGGTGCGGCCGTAGTTGTAGATCAGCGTGCCCCAGTCGAGATGCCGGCCCTGCTTGGGATTGGCGTGTTCGTATAGCGCGGTGCCGTCGAAATGGCCGAGCCCATGCGGATCGTCGGGGAAATGCCCGGGCACCCAGTCAAGAATGACGCCGAGCCCCTCGCCATGGCAGGCATCGATCAGCGCGGCAAAGTCCGCCGGCGAGCCGAACCGGCTGGTCGGCGCGAACAGCCCAGTCGGCTGATAGCCCCAGGAGCCGTCGAACGGGTGCTCGCTGATGGGGAGAAATTCGACGTGGGTAAAGCCCATGTCGCGGACGTAGCCCGGCAATTGCTCGGCAAGCTCGCGATAGGTGAGCCACCGGTTGCCGTCCGTGCGCCGCCACGAGCCGAGATGCACCTCGTAGATAGAGATCGGCGCGTGGCGGGCGTTGACGTTCGGCGGCGCCGGGCGCGGCTGCCGCACGGCGGCAATGTCCGTCACGATCGAGGCCGTCTTCGGCCGCAGCTCTGCGGCAAAGGCGACGGGATCGGATTTCATCGGCAGATGCTGGCCGCGCGGGCCGATGATGTCGAACTTGTAGTGATCGCCCGCGCTGGCGCGCGGAACGAACAATTCCCAATAGCCGCTGCCGCGCACCCGCATCGGATGCCGCCGCGGATTCCAGTAGTTGAAGTCACCGACCACGCTGACCCGCCGTGCGTTCGGCGCCAGCACCACGAAGGCGACACCCTCGACGCCGTCGAGCGTCATCGGATGCGCCCCCAACTTGTCGTAGATGCGCTGATGCGTGCCCTCGCCGAGCAGATAGAGGTCGTAGTCGGAGAGCACCGGCGGAAACCGATAGGGGTCTTCCAGTTGCACCACATTGTTGCCGAAGCGCGCGCGCAGTTGATAGTGCTCGGCGCCCTCGGGCGCTGCGCCGGCGAACAGCCCGGCCTCGTGGATCCGCGTCAGCGTTGCCGCGTTGCCGTGCTCGCCGACCGCATCGACTTGCGTCGCCTCCGGCAGGAAGGCGCGCACGATGGTCTTGCCGTGCTCCTTGTGCAGGCCGAGATAGTGGAAGGGATCGGCGTGGCGGCCCTCGACGATGGCATAGGCTTCGGCAGGAAGTTTTGTCATTCAGCTATTGGCGGTTGCTGCGCCAGCATACGGAGGATGGCGGCGAGGGGGAAGCGCAGCCGGTCCGCCCGATGCGCCGCCTCGTATTCGATCTCGTAAAGCGCCTTTTCCAGCAGGAAGAAGTCGATCAGCCGCTGCGCGGTCCAGGGATCGTCTGGCCACAGCCGGGCGTCGGTCATCACCTCGCGGTAGCCGGCAAGGAAGGCTTCGGCGGAACGGTTGCGCCACTCGCCGAGCCGCAACGCCAGCCGGCCCTGATCGTCGGGAGCGACTTTCAGCGCGCGCTGCAGCGCGGCCTCGGCCGAAGCATCGATGGAATGGATCAGTCCTGCGACATCGCGAGCCGCCGGCATCTTGCGCCGCCGCTGCGCCAGCGGGCGGCCCGCTTCGCCCTCGAAGCCGGTGATGGAGACGTCGTCCTTGACGATCAGCACCTGGCCCAGTGCGAAATTGCCATGATGGCGGATGGCTGCGAGCGCGAGGCCGCGCGGCAGCAGCCGGTTCAGGATGTCGGGCAGTGCCGCCTTCTGCGCTGCCAGTTGATCGATCAGGGGCCGGTCGGGTTCCCTGCGATACAGTTTCAGGACGTTGAGTGCACGCTCGACGCCGTCGATGATCTCCTGCCTCCAGCGCTGCCAATCGGCGTCGCCAGCCGGCTCGGGCATGAAGTCCGGCCCCGCCTTGTCGGTTGCCAGCGCCAGATGCAGTTCCGCCAGCCGCCTTCCGATCTGCGCCATGTGCGGCAGCGGCGCCTGCTCCCCGCCATCGCTGTCCTGCAGGAAGCGCTGCTCCTCGACGAGGCGGTCGAGATAGCCGGCCGTCACGGTCCAGGCATCGCCCTGATTTTGCACTTGCATGTGCAGCGTCGCCAGCGCGCACCGCCTGCCGTCGGGCTCGATCAGTTCGGACGTGCCGAGCAGGTGCGGCGCATGGGCGAAGCCGGCAACGTCGGTGAGGAATCGGCCCATCTCGATGGCCGGATGGATGCCGGACTCGAGCTTGCGGAACAGCTTGAATGCAAAATTATGGTCGACCAAGGCGGAATCGGCCGGGTATTCGCTCTCGAAACCGCGCACGCGGCTCGGCTCGCGCACCATGCTGTCGTCGAACTTGCTGGTCGGCCGGAATTCCAGTTTCAGGCCCTGTTGGCTCTCGTCCACGGTCAGCCGTTCGCGCAGGCTGCGCAGCATCAGTCCGATGAAGATGGGATCGGTCGCGACATCGAGCAGGGTGCCTTCACGTGCGCCCTGGCGCACGGCGGCGAGTGCCCGCGGGTTGTAGTGCTCGCGGTCGAAGCGCACCCATTCGATCTGCATCGGCAACACATAGCGCGCGGTCTGTCCGTGCTGCTTCGCCTCGAAGAAGGCGACCCACGGCCGGTTGTCGCCGACATCGCAGAAGGGGATGGCGGAGACCAGCTTCGGCTGGATCGCGCGTGGCGAGTGTTCCGGGTACCAGCGCGTCCGCGCCAGGTGTCCAGGCAGCACGTCGTGCTCGAACACGCCGCGCTCGCGCGCCAACGACACCCAGGTCGAGCCGACCGGCACCACCAGCGTCTCGAATTCAGGCACGGCGCGGTGTTTCACCGGCTCCGACTTGTCGGGCGCCTGCAGCTCGAACCAATAGAAGCCGTAAGGCCCGAGCGTGATCATGTAGGGCAATTCGCCGATCGCGGGGAAGCGCGAGCGCCCGAGCATCTCCAGCGGAATCCTGTCCTTCCAGGCCGACAGGTCGAGCTCGGTCGCCTGCGCCGAGCGCGAGAGATTGGCGACGCACAGAATGACCTCGTCGTTGTGTTGCCTGACATAGGCCAGCACCGACCGGTTCTCGGGCCGGATGAAGGTCATGCTGCCGCGGCCGAACGCCGCGGTGGATTTGCGGATCGCGATCAGTTTCTTGGTGGAGCTGAGCAGCGAGCCCAGGCTGCGCGATTGCGCCTCGACGTTGACTGCCTCATAGCCGTAGACGGGGTCCATGATCATCGGCGCATAGAGGCGGGCGGGGTCGGAGCGCGAGAAGCCGCCATTGCGGTCCGATGTCCATTGCATCGGCGTGCGCACGCCGTTGCGGTCGCCGAGATAGATGTTGTCGCCCATGCCGATCTCGTCGCCGTAGTAGACGATCGGCGTGCCCGGGAACGACATCAGGAGCGAGTTCATCAGCTCGATCTTGCGCCGGTCGTTGTCCATCAGGGGCGCAAGCCGGCGGCGGATGCCGACATTGATGCGTGCGCGGGGGTCGCTGGCATAGGTCGACCACAGATAGTCGCGCTCGACGTCGGTCACCATTTCCAGCGTCAGCTCGTCGTGGTTGCGCAGGAACAGCGCCCACTGGCAGTTGGCCGGAATATCCGGTGTCTGGCGCATGATATCGGCGATGGGAAAGCGGTCTTCCTGCGCGATCGCCATGTAGATGCGCGGCATCAGCGGGAAGTGATAGGCCATGTGGCATTCGTCGCCCTGGCCGAAATATTCCTGCACGTCCTCGGGCCATTGATTGGCTTCGGCCAGCAGCACCTTGCCCTTGGCGTAGGCGTCGAGCTCGGCACGGAACTTCTTGATGATGGTATGCGTCTCCGGCAGGTTCTCGTTGCTGGTGCCGTCGCGCTCGCAGAGATAGGGGATCGCGTCGAGCCGGAAACCGTCAACGCCGGTATCGAGCCAGCGCTTCATCACCTGGATCAGCGCGCTGACCACGCGCGGATTGTCGAAGTTCAGGTCCGGCTGGTGCGAGAAGAAGCGGTGCCAGTAGAACTGGCCGGCCTCGGTATCCCAGGTCCAGTTCGACTTCTCGGTGTCGGTGAAGATGATCCGCGTGTCCGGATATTTCAGGTCGGTGTCGCTCCAGACATACCAGTTGCGCGCGCTGGACTTTTTGTCGCTGCGGCGGGCGCGCTTGAACCAGGGGTGCTGGTCGGAGGTGTGGTTGACGACGAGCTCGATGATGACCCGCAGGCCGCGCTTCTTCGCTTCCTGGATGAAGCGGCGGAAATCCTTCATCGTCCCGAAGTCGGGATTGATGTCACCGTAATCGCCGATGTCATAACCGTCGTCGCGGCCGGGCGAGGGATAGAAGGGCAATAGCCACAGCGTGGTGACGCCGAGATCCTGCAGGTAGTCCAACTTCTCGGTCAGTCCCGCAAAATCCCCCATGCCGTCATTGTTGCTGTCGAAGAAAGCCTTGACGTGCAGCTGGTAGATGACCGCGTCCTTGTACCAGAGCTCGTCCACGGCGGTCTCTGGCACCTCCCTTGCATCCGGTTTGTCAGGCCGGTCGGGAGTGCGGTCGATCGTGATCGGCGGAAAAACCCCGTCGGCGCGAAGGGATATATCGGCCTGAGAGGCCTCGACGTGTTCGGCTTTTTTGTTCACGGTGATGCCATTGCCACAGAAAAGGCGGCGCCCCATTTCGCTTCAGGAAAAAGGGAGACCGAACTCCAATACAAAGCCGCAGCCCGGACATGGTTCCAGCGGAACCGTTCCCGGCTGACTGCGTTAATCACCCCCTATCTCCTTCCGCTATTGGACAATTTCGCGACAAATGCGCTCACAGTCGCGTGCAAACGACGTGCCGAATGAACCTTTTTGCTAAAGCCAAGGACCTTGGCATCCAGACCGAATTTATCGACGGTCACGGTCACCCCCATGTGACAGCGGCGGATGCCCTGAAGGTCGTCTTCGAAGCCCTGCCGCCCCAGGCCGCCCGCCGGCTGATCGACGGACCGGTCGTGGTTCGCCGGGGCCATGCGGCGCGCAGCACGCTGTTGCCGGGCGCGCGCTTTCCGGTGCGCTGGGAGGTCGCCGGCGCAAAAAGCGTCATCACAGGCGAGACGCAGGGAGGCGCAATCGAATGGCCGAGCCAGCTGCCGTCGGGCGTCTGGCGCCTGCGGCTCGTCGACGCGGGCGGCGCGGTGGAGGAAGTACCCCTAGTCTCGGCGCCGGGACAGGCGTTTGGCGGTGATTTCGACCGCGGCTGGCTGCTGGCGGTGCAACTTTACGGCGTCCGCTCGACACGCAACTGGGGCATGGGCGATTTCACCGATCTTGCCGACCTCATCGGGCTTGCGCATCGGCTGGGCGCCGACGGTGTCGGCCTCAATCCACTGCATGCGCTGTTCGACGACAGGCCCGGCGATTGCAGCCCGTATTCGCCGAACAGCCGCCTGTTCCTCAATGCGCTCTATATCGATGTCGACGCGATCCCGGAATATTCGCCGGATGCGGTCGGCGCCGTGGCGAATACGACGCCGCGGCTGCGCCAGAGCGAGACCGTCGATTATGTCGCCGTCGCCGCGTTGAAATGGCCTGCGCTGCGCGCCGCCTTCAAGGCGTTCAAGGCGCGCGCGACGCCGGAGCGCCGTGTCGACTTCGAGAAGTTCCGCGCCGACCGCGGCACGTTGCTGTCGCATTTCGCCTGTTTTGAGGTGCTGCGCCACAAACTGAAGGCGCCGTGGTGGGAGTGGCCGAAGCAGTGGCGGGCGCCGGATGAAGCGGCCTGCGCGAAATTGCGCGAGGGTCCGGACGCGGGCGAGATCGAATTCGTCGAATTCGTGCAGTGGAATGCCGACTGCCAGCTCGCCGCCTGCAAGGCATGTGCGGACGAACTTGGCATGAAGGTCGGTCTCTATCTCGACGTTGCCGTCGGCGTGCAATCCAACGGCTTCGATGCCTGGAACGAGCAGGGCGCGATCTCGCGGATGCTGGGGGTCGGCGCGCCGCCGGATCCGCTTGCCCCGGCCGGGCAGGACTGGGGCCTTGCCGGATACAACGCCATCGGCCTCGAGCAGCGTTCGTTCGAGCCGTTCCGCCAGATGCTGCAGGCTTCGATGCGCCATGCCGGCGCGATTCGGCTCGACCATGTGATGGCTCTGAAGCGGCTCTATCTGGTGCCGCGCGGCTTCGGTCCGCGCGACGGCGTCTATGTGCCGATGCCGTTCGAGGCCATGCTGGCGCTGACCGCACTGGAGAGCGATGCCAATCGCTGCGTCGTGATCGGTGAAGACCTCGGCACGGTGCCGGAAGGTTTTCGCGACCGCACCCGGGACTGGGGCATCTGGTCCTATCTGGTGATGATGTTCGAGCGCGGCGACCGCGGCGCGTTCTACGGCATCGACTATTATCAGCCGGCCGCGCTCGTTACCTTCAACACGCATGACCTTGCGACCTATGCCGGCTGGCGTCATTTCAACGATCTGAAGCAGAAGCGCGCGCTCGGCTTCGATCCCGGCGAGACCGACGACGACCGCTGGCATGCGCTGACCATGCTCGACCAGGTGCTGGGTCAGCATGGCATCCGCGGCAACGGCTTCAATGCCATCGCCGAATTCCTGGCGCGCACGAAATCACGCCTGATGGCAATTGCGCTGGAGGACCTGCTGGGACTGCAGGATCAGCCGAACATCCCCGGCACCATCGACGAGCATCCGAACTGGCGCCGCCGCATGCCGCTTTGTGTCGACGAGATTGAATCTGCCGTTGATGTAGCGGGCTTGAAGGCGGCGATGCGCGAACGCGCGCGCGCCAAGGGTTGAGGCCAAGGGTTGAGGGGCGGGGGAAGTAGTGGTGAAATGGATTGCCCTGCAAGATCGAAGACTATGGCCTGATCGGCGACTGTGAGACGGCCGCGCTCGTCGGCCGCGATGGCTCGATCGACTGGCTGTGCTGGCCGGCCTTCGATTCCGATGCCTGCTTTGCCGCCCTGCTCGGCAACCGCAGGAATGGCCGCTGGCTGATCGCCCCCCGCGGCGAGATCAGGCGCACGACGCGGCGCTATTGGGATAACACGCTGATCCTGGAGACACGGTTCGAGACGGCTGAGGGCGTCGTCGATCTCATCGATTTCATGCCGCCGCGCGGCAAGGCATCGGACGTCGTGCGGCTGGTGCGCGGCGTCAGCGGCCGCGTGAAGATGCGGATGGAACTGATCCTTCGCTTCGGCTTCGGCAGCGACATCCCCTGGGTGAGGAAGAGCGACGACGGCTCCGGCCTGCTGGCGATTTGCGGACAGGACATGACCGTGCTGCGAACGCCGGTGGAAACACACGGCGAGGATTTCACCACTGTTGCCGATTTCGAGCTGGGCGAAGGCGACACCGTGCCATTCGTGTTGACCTATGGCCCGTCGCACATTGCCGTCCCCGCGCCGATCGATCCGGCCAAGGCGCTGCGGAGCACCCAGGATCTGTGGGCCGATTGGTCGGCCCGCTGCACCTATGAGGGCGATCACCGCGGCCTCGTGCTGCGTTCGCTGATCACGTTGAAGGCGCAAACCTTCGCCCCGACCGGCGGCATCGTTGCCGCTCCGACCACGTCACTGCCGGAAAAGCTCGGGGGAGGGCGGAACTGGGACTATCGCTTCTGCTGGCTGCGCGACGCCACCTTCACGCTGCTGGCGCTGATGAACTCCGGCTTTACCGAGGAAGCGCTGGCCTGGCACAATTGGCTGCTGCGCGCCGTCGCTGGTTCGCCGTTCCTGATGCAGATCATGTACGGCATCTGGGGCCAGCGCCGCCTGCTGGAGTGGGAGGCCGGCTGGCTCGACGGCTATGAGGGCGCCAAGCCCGTCCGCGTCGGCAACGCCGCGCATGCGCAGCTTCAGCTCGATGTCTATGGCGAACTGATCGATGCGCTGCACCAGGCGCGCATGGCAAAGCTCAAGCTGCTCGATGAGAGCTGGTCGCTGGAATGCGCCGTGCTGGAACACCTCGCCGGCATCTGGGACCAGCCCGATCACGGCATCTGGGAACGCCGCGGCGAGGGAAAGCACTATGTCCTGTCCAAGGTGATGTGCTGGGTCGCCTTCGACCGCGGCATCAAGAGCGCCGAAAAATTTGCCTTCAAGGCGCCGCTGGAGAAATGGCAGACGCTGCGCGAGATCATCCACGAGGACGTCTGCGGCAAGGGCTTTGACCGCGAGCTCAACAGCTTTGTCGAATCCTACGGCTCGAAAATGCTCGATGCCAGTCTTCTGCTGTTGCCCTCGGTCGGCTTCCTGCCGCCGGAAGATCCGCGCGTCCGCGGCACCATCGAGGCGATCGAGCGTCACCTGATGCGCGACGGTTTCGTGCTGCGGCACGACCCGCGTGAAATCATCGACGAGCAGCAACCGATCGAAGGGGCGTTCCTTGCCTGCACGCTGTGGCTTGCCGATGCCCATGTGCTGGCCGGCGACACGGCCAGGGCGCAGGTCCTGTTCGATCGTGTGGCCGGCCTCGCCAACGATCTCGGCCTGCTTGCGGAAGAATACGATACGCAGGCACAGCGGCAGACCGGCAACTTCCCGCAGGCGCTGACTCACATCTGCCTGATCAACACCGCGCAGAACCTCAGCCATGCCAAGCGCGCCGCGGAGAAGCCGGCCGTGCAAAGGTCGCAGTGATTCAGCAACCGAGCCAACGGGTCGCGCGAATGCAACCCGCAGCGGCTAACCCGCCGCTCAAGCGCGCTGTTTTTGCAGGATGATCTCGACCGCCCCGGCAAAGCCGTCCTCTTCGTTGGAGGCCGTCACACGGCTCGCATGGCGTTTGATCTCGTCGGCGGCATTGCCCATCGCGAACGACAGGCCGCTCTTGGCGAACATCGGCAGATCGTTTTGCATGTCGCCGATGGTGGCGACCTCGGCGAGGGAAATGCCCAGCCGCCGCGCCATCGCCTCCACGAAGCTGCCCTTGTCGTGGCCGGGCGGGGTGATGTCGAGATAATAGGTCTGCGAGCGTACCGCAGTCGCCTGCAAGCCGATGGCCTGCTGTGTCGCCGCCTCGCAGCGCTGCAACGCCGCGGCATCGGACGATGCGCCGACGATCTTGCTGACGCCATCGAGATGGGGCTCGAAGTCGCTCACGACGGTCGGCGCGTGCCGGATCGCGCGTTCTTCATGCGCGACATATTCGCCATGGATGTTCCGGATCAGCCATTGATCGTGGCTGAACAGCCAGATGTCGGTGCCGAACGCTTCGAGTATTTCCAGACCGCGCTGCACGGCTGGGCGCGGGATGACGTGATGCTCGATCTGCTTCATCGCGGTATCGACGATCGAGCTGCCGTTGAACGATCCGAACGGCAGCATCAGCGCCAGGGGCTCGATCAGAAATCCCATCCCGATGGTCGGCCGGCTCGAGACGATGGTGAAGCCGATGCCGGCCGCATGCAGCCTTCGCACCGCGGCCCTGGCCGCTTCCGTGATCCGCTTGTCCGGCGTGAGCAGGGTGCCGTCGACGTCGGACACCACGAGCTTGATGCTGGTCATGCGGGGGGAAGCTTCAGCTGGCGGACAATGTTGTCGACGATGGTCTCCACCGTCGCGTCGATCGAAACGGTCACCGCGTCCTCGTCGGGGGCGGGCCGTTCCAGCGTCCTGAACTGGCTATCGAGCAGGTCCAGCGGCATGAAGTGTCCTTTGCGGACGGCGAGCCGTCCGGCAATCAGCTCCTTCGTGCCGTCGAGGAAGACGATGCGGACATCGTCGCGGCCATGCACGAGCACCCGACGATAGGCGCGCCGCAGCGCCGAGCAGGCCACGACGGCGCGCTGATCCTTGCCGCAAAGGCGGTCGATCTCGTCGGCAATGGCCTTCAGCCACGGCCAGCGATCATCGTCGGTCAGGGGCTGGCCGGCGCTCATCTTGGCGACATTGCTCGCGGGGTGAAACCTGTCGCCGTCCTCGCAGCGCCAGCCCAGCCGGGCGGCAAGCGCTTCGGCAATCGTGCTCTTGCCGGCGCCGGAGACGCCCATCACGATCAGCGCGCAGGGGATGCCGGCTTGCCCCATCGTCACCCGAGCTTTCGCCAACTGCGGCCGTCACGCGTCAGCAACTCGTCCGCCTTCGCCGGCCCTTCGCTGCCGGCCTTGTAGGCCTGCAGACCCGCACCGCCCGCCTTCTTCCAGGCGTCGATGAAAGGCTGCACCGCCTGCCAGCCCGCCTCGACGCTGTCGGCACGCTGGAACAGGATGTTGTCGCCGATCATGCAGTCATAGATCAGGGTTTCGTAGCCCGTCGATGGCTCGGCCTTGAAGTAATCCTTGTAGCGGAACTTCATCTCGACGCCGTCGATGTTGATGGTCGGTCCCGGCACCTTGGTGTTGAACTGCAGCTCGATCCCCTCGGTCGGCTCGGTCGAGATGATCATGTAGTTCTGCGAGAGTCGATCGACCGGCGTGTCGCGGAACATTGCAAACGGGGCCTGCCTGAACTTGATCGCGATCTCCGTGCGCTTGGTGCACAGCGCCTTGCCGGTGCGCAGGTAAAACGGCACGCCGGCCCAGCGCCAGTTGTCGATGGTCAGCTTCAGCGCGGCGTAGGTCTCGGTGGTCGAGTTCGGCCGTACTTGCTCGATCTCGCGGTAGTCGCCGATCTCGGTATCGCCGATCCTTCCGGCGACATATTGCCCGCGCACCGAGTTCTGCAGCGCTTCCTTCTCGTTCTGGGTCTGGATGGCCGATAGCACTGCAGCCTTTTCCGAGCGCACCGAATGCGCATCGAATTTCACCGGCGGCTCCATGGCCACGAGCGACAGCAACTGGAACAGATGGTTCGGCACCATGTCGCGTAGCGCGCCGGTTGCGTCGTAAAAGCTGCCGCGATGACCGACGCCGATCCTTTCGTCAACGGTGATCTGCACGTGGTCGATATGGTGGCGATTCCAGATCGGCTCGAACATGCCGTTGGCAAACCGCAGCACCAGGATGTTCTGCACCGTTTCCTTGCCGAGATAGTGATCGATCCGGTAGATCTGGTGCTCGGTGAGCAGTTTCAGCAGTTCGCTGTTCAGCGCACGCGCCGAGGCGAGATCGGTGCCGAACGGCTTTTCCACCACCAGCCGCCGCCACATGCCGTTCTCCTTCAGCATGCCGGTGCGGCCGAGCTCGCGGGCAATCGGCAGGAAGGCAGTCGGCGGCGTCGCAAGGTAAAACAGCCGGTTGCCGCCGGTCTCGCGCGCCTTTTCCAGCGCATCGAGCTGCTCGCGCATGGCGTCAAACGAGGCGGGCTCTTTCGGATCGGCCTCGATGGCCGTGACGCAGGACAGCAGCCGTTCGGCGATCGCATCGTCCACCGGGCGTGTCGCGAACTTGCGCAGGCCCTTCATCAGATCGGTGCGCAACATCTCGCTTGTCATGCCCTTGCGCGCGACACCGACCACGCAGAACTTGTCCGGCAAAAGGCCGCCTGCGGCCAGATTATAGAGAGCAGGGGTCACGAGGCGGTGCGTGAGGTCGCCGGTCACGCCGAAGATGACGAAAGAGCAGGGATCGGGCTTCTTCTGCGTCATTGGCTCACTTCTTGGGATCGGGCTTCTTTGGCTCTCGATGTCCCCCAAAACCGGCGCGCATCGCGGAAAGAATCTTTTCCGCAAAGGTATGTTCCTTCCGCGAACGGAAGCGGGCGAATAGCGCCGCGGTCAGTACTTCGGCAGGAACGGCTTCCTCCACCGCGGCGTTCACGGTCCAGCGGCCTTCGCCGGAATCCTCGACGTAGCCGGAGTAATTGTCGAGCGTCCCGTTTTCGGCGAGTGCCGAGGCCGTGAGATCGAGCAGCCAGGACGGGATGACGCTGCCGCGCCGCCACACTTCGGCGATATCGGCGATGTCGAAGTCGAAACGGTGTTCGGCCGGCAACGCGTCGATATTGGCGTTCTTCAGGATGTCAAAACCCTCGGCATAGGCCTGCATCAGCCCGTATTCGATGCCGTTGTGGATCATCTTCACAAAGTGCCCGGCGCCGGTGGGGCCGGCATGGATATAGCCCTGCTCGACTCTGGAATCGCGGCCCTCGCGATGCGGCGTGCGCGGGATATCGCCGATGCCCGGCGCCAGCGCCGCGAAGATCGGATCGAGCCGCTCGACGACCTGCTTGTCGCCACCGATCATCATGCAATAGCCGCGCTCGAGTCCCCAGACGCCGCCGGACGTCCCGACATCGAGATAATGCAGCCCCTTGGCGCGCAGGGCCTTGCCGCGGCGGACGTCGTCCTGCCAGAACGAATTGCCGCCGTCGATGATGGCGTCGTCCTGCTGCATCAGCGAGGCCAATGTCTCGATCGCTGCTTCCGTGATCAAGCCCGCCGGCAGCATCACCCAGGCCGCGCGCGGCGGGGTCAGCTTGCGGACGAATTCCTCCAGCGTCGCGGCGCCGACTGCCCCATCGGCCGCAAGCGCGGCGACCGCCTTCTGGTCCTTGTCGTAGACGACGGTGGAGTGGCCGCGCTGCATCAGGCGGCGGACGATGTTGCCGCCCATCCGCCCGAGGCCGATCATGCCGAGTTGCATGGCTGCGTCCTAATTCAGCGCCGCTGATATCGCGGCATCCAGCGCCTTCAGCCCCTTGGCGAGATCGCCCTTCAGATGAACCCGCAGCGCGCGGCGGCCGCGTTCGGTCAGCACGTCGAAATCGCCGCGCGCCTGCGCTGCCTTGATGATGCCGAAACTCGCCTTCTGGCCGGGCACCTTGAGGTCCTTCTTTTCATCGGCCGTGATCTGCAGGAACACGCCATTGTCGGGCCCGCCCTTGTAGGCCTGCCCTGTCGAGTGCAGGAAGCGCGGGCCGAACTCGGCGCAGGTGGCCAGATGCTTGCCGTCGCGCACCGCGAGCCGCATCTTCTGCAGCGCCTCGATATGTTCGCTGTCGCGTTCGATATAGGCGAGCAGGGCGAGATAATCGCCATGGCCGGAACGCGACAGATGCGCCCTGATCCAGGAGTTGAGATCGCCATTGGCGCCGGCCTTGCGCAGTTCGGAGGCGTTCTGCTCGTCGGTATAGAGGTCGGCCTCCGCCGACGAGACGACAGGCGTTTCCGCCGGCAGTTTCCCGGTCTTTTCGAACGCCGACGTCAATTCCCGCGTCTTGATCTTTGCCGACTCGACATCCGGCTGGTTGAACGGGTTGATGCCGAGGATCGCGCCGGCCACTGCGGTAGCCAACTCGAAGCGGAAGAATTCCTGCCCGAGATGGTCGATCGATTGCATCACGATCCGCGCCACGGGATGGCCGGCCTGCTGCAGTGCCGCGAGTCTTTCGTCATGGCCCGCATCAGCCTCGCCTTCGGTGCGAAGGTCGATGAAGAAGCGGTCGTTGCCGTATGAGGAAACATCGCCAAGCGTCTCGCCGTCGATCGGAATCAGACCCTTGCCTTCCTTGCCGGTCGATTCCGCAATCAGCTGCTCCGCCCAGGCGCCGAAATCGGCAACCTTCTTCGAGGAGAAGATCGTCACCTTGTCGCGGCCTTCGAGGCCCGCGAGGCCCATCGCCAGGCCAAGCTGCACGCCGGGGTTTTCGTGCGGCGGCACGTCGGCGCCGCAGGAGCGCACCATCGCGAGCGCATGCGTCACCAGCGCGCGCACGTCGATGCCTGCGGCCGCGGCCGGCACCAGTCCAAACGGCGAGAGCACGGAATAGCGCCCGCCGATGGTCGGCTCGCCATGGAAGACGCGCGCAAAGCCCTGCTTGGCCGCGACCTTCTCCAGCGATGAGCCGGGATCGGTCACCGCGATGAAGCGGTGCCCGGCCTTGTCCTTGCCGATCGCTTTCACCACGCGATCGTAGAAATAATCCTTCATCGCATTCGGCTCGGTGGTGCCGCCTGACTTGCTGGAGACGATGAACAGCGTTTTCGCAATATCGACTGTCGTCTCCATCGAGCGCACCTGCGACGGATCGGTGGAATCGAGCACATGCAGCTTCGGAAAGCCCGCCTTCTGCGGAAAAGTCTCCGCCAGCACTTCCGGCCCCAGGCTCGAGCCGCCCATGCCGAGCACGACGGCGTCGGTGAACTTCTGGCCCTTCACGCGCTGCGCAAAATCCTCGTAGTCGGCGATATCGGCCTTCGCCGGGCTGTCGAGCCAGCCCAGCCATTTGTTTTCGTCATCGCCGGTCCAGACCGCCTCGTCCTTCTGCCAGAGCCTGCGGATCTTTGCCGACGCGCGCCATTCTTCCGTGCTCTTGGCCACGGCCTTGCCGAGCGGCTCGCCCAGCGCCAGCTTCTGCGCATCGATGCCGCCGGACAGCACGGTCGCGCGCTTGAATGCAACAGCGCCATAGAGCTTGTCGGCGGCGTCCGCGAACAGCTTGACGCCATCGACGACAAGATCCGCCGTGATCGCATCCAGCGAGATGCCGGAGCGCTCCAGCTCCTCCAGTATGCGCCGGGCATCCTCGATATTTTCTTCGAGGCTGTCGCGCAGCTTGCCGTGGTCGCGGAACGCATCCATCGTCGCCGGCGGCATGGTGTTGATGGTGCCGGGACCGATCAGCTCCTCGACATAGAGCACATCGGAATATTCCTTGTTCTTGGTGCCGGTGGAGGCCCACAGCAGCCGCTGCGGTTTTGCGCCCCTGGCGGCGAGCCTCTCCCAGCGGGGACCTGCGAACAGGTTCTTGTAGTCCTGATACGCCAGCTTGGCGTTGGCGATGGCGACCTTTCCCTTCAGCGCGGCGAGGCGTTCCTTCTCGCTGGGATCATTCGCCTTCGCGATCTTCTCGTCGAGCTGCTTGTCGACGGAGGTATCGATGCGGCTGACGAAGAAGCTTGCCACGCTCGCGACATGCGAGGGATCGCCGCCGCCGCCGATATATTTTTCCAGCCCGGCAAGATAGGCTTCCGCGACCTCGCGATAGACCTTCTGCGAGAACAGAAGCGTGATGTTGATGGAAAGGCCCTTGGCGGTCAGCGCCTCGATGGCGGGCAGGCCTTCCTCGGTCGCCGGCACCTTCACCATCAGGTTCTTGCGGCTCACGTCCTTCCACAGCCGCTGCGCCTCGGCGATGGTGCCTTTGGTATCGTTGGCCAGATATGGCGACACTTCCAGGCTGACGAAGCCGTCGCCGCCGCCTGTCGCGTCATAGACCGGGCGCAGCACGTCGGCGGCATTCTGGATGTCCTCGACCGCGACCGCCTCGAACAGGTCGGCCACCGAGCGGTCACCCTGTTTCAGCGCCTTGGCAATGGAGGCGTCATATTCGTCAGAACTGCCGATCGCCTTCTCGAATATCGCGGGATTGGAGGTGACGCCCTTCACTCCGTCGCTGTCGATCAGCTGCTTCAGGTCGCCCTTGGCGACGAAGCCACGTGCGAGGAAGTCGAGCCAGACTGCCTGGCCATGGGTTTCGAGTGCTTTGACGGGGTTCATGATGCCTGTTTCTGCTTGGGATTACGCCGTCCGGCCCGGCGGTTTGGGGCAAGCTTTCTGAGGGAAGGCGCGATTGTCAACCAGCCCCCGGGGGCGGGCTCGGCAAATCAGGGAATGTTGAGGGGATAACGCCGCCCGGATCGGTTCGATCCGGCATAACTACTGGCTGTTCCGGCATTTTTTGTGACGAACCCTGTGCTAACCGTCATGGCCGGGGATGACGAGTGGAGAGAGCAGGGCTTTAAGGCCGCAGGTACAAGTACCCCTGCGATTGCAATTCAGCGATGCGCACCACGCCGCCCTTCTCGGCCGCCACGAAGCCGGGCAGCAATTCGTTCACGGCGACATGCTGCGACTTCATGGTGTTGCCGCAGGCCGCCATTTCGAGACCGGCCTTGGAGAATTGTCCGACCCGCCTGGTGACATCGGGGTTGGCGGAGGCGGCATGGAACGCCTTCAGCGCCTGGCCGTGAATGACCAGCGCGATCGTGACGTTGTCGGGCCCGCCGACGCCGTCAAAATGGTTCTGGATGTTGCCGAGCACGAAATTGACCTTGTCGAGGTCGTTGAGGTGATAGACCACCTTCAGCTTGCCCGCCGGTGCCTCGGTTGCCGCCTTGGCGCGCGAGGCCGCGAGCGCGCCGCCGAGCGCCGAAACCATTGCCCGCAACAGGCTGCGCCGATGCATCGTGACCTCCATCCTATTTGCGCCGGAGCGCGGCCAGTTCCTTGCGATTGGTGACCAGCGACGCGCACTCGCCGTTATCGGCGCGGTCGAGCCGGAAAACCTTGTCCGTCGGCGCCCGCGACCAGCGAGTGCTCCGCCTCGTCGTCAGGCTTGTTGTTCTGCCAGATGCGGACGCGCTCCAGACGGATAATCGCCGATTTGTCGTCCCTTGAAAGCGCCACATTGAGGCCGCCGCCATCGCAGTCGACGCCGCAGCCGAGCCGGATTTCGCCGTCGGCATCTTCGGGGACGAAATGGTTGCAGGAGCCCGAGGAATCGAAATTGCCCATCCGGTGGCGATATTTTACGCCGAGACGAAAGGAATAGTTGACGGTCTTGTCCTCGGACACATTCTCCGCTGTCACCAGCAGTTTTATTGCCGCGACCTTCTGCCTGGGATGCTTCGCCAGATGCTCGGCATCGTAGTTGCGTATGAAGCAGGCATAGGTCGTCTTCGGCGCGAGCGGCGCCGCAAACAGCCGTTTGTCGAAGGCGGCCGCCTTTGCCTTGTCGATTTCCTCCTGAGCAGGTGCGGCACCTGCGCTGGCCAGAACAGCCAGCAGCGCCAAGGTCAGCCGCAGGTGCGTACGCATCATCAATCCCCGAAAAACAGCAACAATTTTACGCTTAGTCGCTTTCAACGGAGCAGGCGTTCAAAGGGTGTGGCAGGCCATTGCAGCCGCCCTGGCGTCCGCTTTCGGGCCATCGACGCCTGTACTGATCAAGATCAATCCAGTACCCTGTCAGGGTGCTACCTGCCGTTGAGACCCAAGCGACCTTAGAGCGCCAGGGCTTCTCGTGACCCAAGCGCTCGCTTCAGTGAGGTGATCGCCATGTCCACACCATCCGCAACGCTTACTCCCCGCCCGATGCTGCATGCGCTGGCGCAAAACTGGTGGCTGCTGCTGCTCCGCGGCATCGCCGCCATCGTGTTCGGCGTGCTCGCCTTCGCCTGGCCAGGCCTCACTCTGGTGACGCTGGTGCTGTTCTACGGCGCGTTCGCGCTGGTCGACGGCGTGATCGCGCTGGCGGCCGCTTTCAAGGGCAGCGCCAAACCCGTGCCGACCTGGTGGCTGGTCGTGGTCGGCATACTCGGCATCGGCGCCGGCATTGCCACCTTTATCATGCCCGGCATCACCGCGGTCCTGCTGGTTCTTTTCATCGGCGCCTGGGCGCTGGTGCACGGCATTTTCGAGATCATCGGCGCCATTCAGCTGCGCAAGGAGATCGACAATGAGTGGATGCTGATCCTCTCCGGCGTCATCTCCGTGCTGTTCGGCCTGATCGTGCTGATCGCGCCGGGCGCAGGCGCCCTGGGCCTGATCTGGGCGATTGCCGCCTATTCGATCGTGTTCGGCATCAGCTTCGTGGCGCTGGCGTTTCGCCTGAAGAGCCATCGCCACGAGCCGGCCGCGGCGTGACGTTCGACGGCATCCTTTCGATGCGCGCATCGTTGCCGGCATGACGGCGGTGAACGGAGGCGTCGATGTCTTCCGACGACGTTGCGAGGATCGGGCGCATCACCGCGGATTTACGTCGCCAATCGCCATGCCCGCCGGGCCAGAGCAGCAGCCGAACGCTCGGCGAGCGGATGGCGGAGCTCGGCACGCCAAGCGCCAGCGTTGCCGTCATCGACAATTTCGAAGTGGCTTGGGCGCGAGGCTTTGGTGTCCGCAAGCAGGGCGAGCCCGCGCCTGTTCTTGCCGATACGCCGTTCCAGACAGGTTCGGTCAGCAAGGCCGTTTTTGCAGTCGCTGCGATGCGGCTCGCCCAGGACAAGCGGATCGACCTCGATGCTGATGTGAGATTCTATCTCAAATCATGGCGGCTTCCGCATGGCGACGACGGCTGGCAGCCGAAGATCACGCTGCGTCAACTGCTCAGCCATACCGCCGGGACCACAGTGCACGGCTTTCCCGGCTATCCGGCTGGCGCGCCTGTGCCGTCGCTTCCGCAGGTTCTGGACGGCACGCCGCCCGCGAACACGCAGGCCGTCTATGTCGACCTCATTCCCGGCTTTCAGTTCCGCTATTCCGGCGGCGGCACCACCATTGCACAACTGGCGATGACCGAGGTGGTCGGTCGGCCGTTTACGGAGCTGATGCGCGAGCTCGTGCTGGCGCCGCTCGCCATGGAAGACAGTAGCTATGAACAGCCGCCGCCATCGCGGATTGCCGATCGTGCGGCGCTGGCTCATCCCTTGAGCGCAGTGCCGGCGGCCGGAGGCTGGAACGTCTATCCGGAAATGGCTGCCGCTGGTCTCTGGACGACGGCGCGCGACGTCGCCCGTCTCGGCGTCGCCGTGATGCGCGGTCTGCACGGCGAAACCTCTCGCCTCGGCCTGTCGCAGGAGAGCCTGTCGGAAATGGTGCGGCCACAGCTGCCGGATCACGTGGCTGGCACGGATTTCGTCGGACTTGGCTGGTATTGTTTCGGCGAGGGCGGTGCATTCCGCTTCGGGCATGCAGGCTGGAATCACGGCTTTGTGGCCGATGCGCGCTTCTATCCCGTCACGGGGCAGGGTTCGGTCGTGATCATTAATTCCAATCAGGGTTGGCCGCTGATCGAGGAGCTGATCAAGTCGATGGAGCGCGAATATCGTTGGCCCATGCCGGCACAAGCCGCTGGCGAGACGCTGCCGGCAACGGCGATTGCGGGAACGTATCGCGACAATTGCGATCGGATTTTCCAGCTGCGGCACACGAACGGAAAATTGCTGCTGCAAATTGGCGATCAGGACGCGATTGGTTTGTCGCCCGGGCCGAACGGAGATTTTTCCGCCAAAGTGCCGCAGATATCGCTTCGTCTTGCGCCCAATGGTGACGGGCCGCCGGGGCTCCGTCTGACACAGGGTGGAAAAACGTTTGAGGCGGCCCGGATTGCGGACCGCCCCAGCTGATATCCTTATTGCCCGCAGCGCTCACCGCAGACTGGCGTTGATCTTCTCCAGCGCCGCCGAGCCGGGACACAGCGCCTTCTCGTCCAGCGTGTTCAGCGGCGTCTCGACGGTGTTGAGATGGGTGTGCAGATCGTCAGCCTCCGGATCGACATAGAGCAGGCCGGTGACGATCTGGCCCTTGGCCGCATGCTTCTGCAGGAAGTTCTGCGCACCCAGCCGGTCATGCGGATCGTAGTCGGCGTCGAGCTTGCGCAGCGCAAGCCTCGTGCCGTCGTGCTGCTCGACCACCTGCACCGTGCCCGGCGCGTATTCCACGCTGATCGGCTCGCGGCCGACCAGCACGTCGAGCCGGTTCACCGCGTCATTGTGCTCGCGCACGTAGTCAAAGCTCTTGGTGGAGCCGGCGTGATTGTTGAAGGCGATGCAGGGGCTGATCACGTCGATGAAGGACGCGCCCTTGTGGCGGATGGCGGCTGCGATGAGCGGCACCAGCTGGGTCTTGTCGCCCGAAAAGCTGCGCGCCACGAACGTCGCCCCGAGCTGCAGCGCGATCGCCACCAGGTCGATGGCGTTGTCGGTGTTGGTCACGCCTTTCTTCGACTTCGAGCCGAAGTCGGCGGTGGCCGAGAACTGTCCCTTGGTCAGGCCGTACACGCCGTTGTTCTCGACGATGTAGGTCATGTTGACGCCGCGCCGGATCGAATGCGCGAATTGGCCGAAGCCGATCGAGGCGGAGTCGCCGTCGCCGGAAACGCCGAGATAGATCAGGTCGCGGTTGGCGAGATTGGCGCCGGTCAGCACCGACGGCATGCGGCCGTGCACCGAGTTGAAGCCGTGCGAATTGCCGAGGAAGTAATCCGGCGTCTTGGAGGAGCAACCGATGCCCGAGACCTTCGCTACCCGGTGCGGCTCGATCGATAGCTCGTAGCAGGCCTCGATGATCGAGGCGGTGATGGAGTCGTGGCCGCAGCCGGCGCACAGCGTGGAAATCTTTCCTTCATAGTCGCGGTGCGTGTAGCCCAGCGAATTCTTCGGAAGGCCCGGATGGTGGAATTTCGGCTTGGCGATGTAGGTCATGTGGCCGGAGCGGTCTTTCCTGGTTGCGAAACGTGACAGCAATCTTACCCGATCCGTCACTAAATTGATACAGTATCAGGCAAATTTGGCTGTGCGCGTACGACAATTGGAGGTAGCATTTCGCCGCATCTTTCGCAGTGCAATAGATTCCATTCATTTTGAGGAAGCCATCATGCGCGTCGATTTGCGGAAGTTTAGACAGCTTTACGACCGGCTTTTTGAGGTGAATTTCGACGGCGCCGTTCCCGGCATCTGCATTCCGCTTGATAGCGCCAATAAGATCCGTGTTGCGACCGCCAAGGGCGCGCCGTTCCTGCCGCTGGTGTATCAGCAGGACTTCCACCGGCCGCTCGATGCGATGCTGCCGGACATCATGAGCAAGCTGAACCAGCAGGTGCAAAGCGGCGAGCGGCCGCCGCAGTATCGCGCGCTGGTGCTCGAGGCGCTTTACGGCGCCGTGTACCAGCACGGCTATCGCGTCACCAAGGTCGAGGCGCGCCCGCAGCTCAAGCGCTTTCTTGCGGTGGTCTCCAACCTCTATCGCTCCTTTATCGACGCCGACAAGCGCGCCGCGGCGGGTGTGGCGCCCGCGACGAAAACGCCGCCGCTCGCCTTGTTTCAGTCCGTGTCGGACGGCCCGTTCACCATCGAGTCGGATCTGATGGAGCAGAAGTTCGGCCTCTCGATCGGCATCGTCAGCCTGCCGGCAACCTATCGCGATCACCCGGCGCTGTGGTGCGGCCTCAGCCATGAGGTTGGCGGCCACGATCTCATCGACGCCGATGACGGGCTGGCCTTGGAGATGATCGCGAAGACGGGCGCGCTGCTGGCGCCGGATTTCGCGCCGCAGCGCAAGCTCGATACCGCGGCGCTGAATGCGGTGATCTGGTCGTACTGGATGGAGGAGACGGCGGCCGACGTCTACGGCGTGCTCAACATGGGCCCGAGCTTCGCCATCAATCTTGCGGGCTTCCTTGCCGCCTTCCGCGCCAGGCGGCGCGGTCAGACCGCAGCCGGCGATCCCTTCGTCTCGGTCGACACCGCGGTGCTGCCCAACGACGACATGGACGTGCACCCGATCGACCTCCTGCGCCTCCATGTCGCGGCCGGGGCGGTCGAGGGATTGCAAGGTCTGTCCGCCGCGCGGCGCAACGACTACATCGCCAGCATCGAGGCCGTCGCTGGTCTTGTCAGCATCGGCGTGACCGAGGTCGGCCTGCGTGGCCGGGTCACGGCCGGCCGCGACAAGAAGATCGAGATCAATGCGGACATGAAGCTGTCCGATGCTGTGGCGGCCGCGCGCAAGGTCGGCAGGATGCTCGCCACGGAGAAGTTCGCGGCATTGAACAACCGCTCCGTCCAGGACATCGAGACCTGGGACGATGCCGACGAGGACATTGCGCAGGAGATTTGCGACAAGGTGCTCGCCGGTCAGTCCATCGTCGCCACCGGTGACGACGCGCAACTGCTCGCCGGCGTCACCATGGCCCTGTTGCAGAAGCCCGAGCTCTACAAGGACGCGACGGAGCTGCTCAACGCCGCCCTCGACGACAGCTTTGACCGCGATCCGATCTGGGGCGCCACGCTGAGCGGGCATGCCATGATGGCGGCCGGCGGCAGGATGATGGCGGCGGCGAAGGCGAACGCGGAGGCCGGGAGCAAGCCGGCGAAGGGTAAGGGCAGGGCAGTGAAGAAGCCCGCTGGCAGGAAACAGGCAAGCAGGAAGCGATAAAGCAATTGTCGCTCTGGCGAAGGCACGCTCCGCCACCCACGTGCATGCACTCGTCATGCCCGGGCTTGACCCGGGCATCCACGACTTGCTTTCTCGCCAGTCCAAAAACGTGGATGGCCGGGACAAGCCCGGCCATGACGATCTTTTCTGATCGTGCCCTCGTGGGACCTACGTCACTGCCTTGCGCAGCGGGGTGACCTTGAGGTGGTCCTGGTGGTCGCTGATCGCACTCGCGATGAAGCGCGCGGTGATCGGGGTGCCGTCATAGTGCAGGATCGGCACCAGGCGAACCGGGTCGATGCCGTTCTCGTTGACGATCAGTTGCCGCAGCTGCGCGTCGCGGTTCTGCTCCACCACATAAACAAAATCATGATCGGCAATGAAACTCGCCACGCTCGAATGGAACGGGAAGGCGCGGATGCGCAGCCGGTCGAGATGGTGGCCCGTCGCCTCGAGCAGCCCGATCGCCTCGTCCATCGCAGGCGATGTCGAGCCGAAATAGATCACGCCATACTTGGTGGGCTTCGCCGCATTGGCCTGCAGCGGCCGCGGCACCATGTCCTGCGCGGTCTCGAACTTGCGCACCAGGCGCTGCATGTTGTCGACATAAACGGCGCCTTCTTCCGAATAGCGCGCATAGCGGTCGCGGGACGTGCCGCGGGTGAAATAGCTGCCCTTGGTCGGGTGCGTGCCGGGATAGGTACGGAACGGAATGCCGTCGCCGTCGACGTCGAGATAGCGGCCGAAGTCGCGGCCCTCTTCCAGCATCTCCGCGGTCATGACCTTGCCGCGGTCATATTGCCGGGCGTCATCCCACTTCAGCGGCCGGCACAGCCGGTGGTTCATGCCGATGTCGAGGTCGAGCATCAGGAAGATCGTGGTCTGCAGCCGCTCGGCAAGGTCGAAGGCCTGCGCCGCGAATTCGAAGGCTTCCGCCGGATCCTCGGGGAACAGCAGCACATGCTTGGTGTCGCCATGGGAAGCATAGGCGCAGGCGATGATGTCGCATTGCTGGGTGCGCGTCGGCATGCCGGTGGAGGGGCCGGCGCGCTGGATGTTCATGATCACGGCGGGAATTTCCGCGAAGTAGGACAGGCCGATGAACTCCGTCATCAGCGAGATGCCGGGGCCGGAGGTCGCGGTGAAGGCGCGGGCGCCGTTCCAGGAGGCGCCGATCACGATGCCGATGGAGGCAAGCTCGTCTTCGCCCTGCACGATGGCGTATTTCGCCTTGCCGGTCTCCGGATCGTGGCGCAGCTTCCTGCAGTGGCTGGTAAAGGCTTCCGCGACCGACGACGACGGCGTGATCGGATACCAGGCGCAGACGGTGGCGCCGCCATAGACCGCGCCGAGGGCAGCCGCGCTGTTGCCTTCCATGAAGATGCGATCGCCGACCTTGTCGGCTTTCTTGACCCTGAGGCCGATCGGGCACTTCAGATTCTGCAGTACCCAGTCGCGGCCGAGATGCAGCGCGTGGACGTTGGAGGAGAGCAACTTCTCCTTGCTCTTGTACTGCTCGCCGATCAGTTGCTCGATCACCTTCGGGTCCATGTCGAGCAGGGCGGACAGCGCGCCGAGATAGATGATGTTCTTGAACAGCTGGCGTTGGCGCGGATCAGAATAGGTCGAGTTGGCGATCGCGGTCAGCGGCACGCCGATCACGGTGATGTCGGACCGGAATTTCGACGATGGGATCGGCTTGGTGGAATCGTAGAACAGGTAGCCGCCGGGCTCGATCGCGGCGACGTCCTTGTCCCAGGTCTGCGGGTTCATCGCCACCATCATGTCGACGGCGCCGCGGGCGCCGAGATGGCCGGCTTCGGTGACGCGCACCTCGTACCAGGTCGGCAGGCCCTGGATGTTGGAGGGGAAGATGTTGCGCGGAGAGACCGGCACGCCATGGCGCAGGATCGAGCGCGCGAACAGCTCGTTGGCGCTGGCCGAGCCGGAGCCGTTGACGTTGGCGAAGCGGACGACGAAGTCGTTTACGCTGCTGATCGGGCTTTGCTCTGGCATGTGGATCCCGCGTGAGTCATATCTATAAGGTATTTCTGCATGTCCCAGGCGCCGGTCGGGCAGCGCTCGGCACACAGGCCGCAATGCAGGCAGACGTCTTCGTCCTTGGCCATGACGCGGCCGGTCTTCAGGCCGTCCTGCACATATAGCGCCTGGTCATGACGCGGCGAGGGCGCGTTCAGCCGCTGCCGCAGATCGTCTTCCGCGCCATTTTGCGTGAAGGTGATGCAATCCATCGGGCAGATGTCGACGCAGGCGTCGCACTCAATGCAGAGCGGCGCGCTGAACACGGTCTGCACGTCGCAGTTCAGGCAGCGCTGCGCCTCGCCGAGCGCAAGCTTGACGTCGTAGCCGAGCTCGACCTCGGCGCGGATGTCCTTCAGCGCGATCACCTTGTCGCGGTGCGGCACCTTGAACCGCCTGTCGGCGGAGATGTCGTTGTCGTAGCTCCACTCGTGGATGCCCATCTTCTGCGAGGAGACATGCACCTCCGGCAGCGGCCGGTCGTTGATGTCCTCGCCGGAGACCAGCTTGTGGATCGACAGTGCGGCGTCATGGCCGTGCGCCACGGCCCAGATGATGTTCTTCGGGCCGAATGCCGCATCGCCGCCGAAGAACACCTTCGGATTGGTCGACACGAAGGTCTTTGGATCGACCTTGGGCATGCCCCACTTGTCGAACTCGATGCCGCAGTCGCGCTCGATCCAGGGAAAGGCGTTCTCCTGTCCGACCGCGACCAGCACGTCGTCGCATTCGATGGTCTGGTCCGGCTCGCCGGAGGGAACGAGGCTGCGGCGGCCCTTGTCGTCGTATTCGGCCTTCACCTTCTGGAAGGTGACGCCGGTGAGCTTGCCATTGTCGTGGGTGAAGGCGACCGGAACCATGAAATTGAGAATCGGAATGTCCTCATGCATGGCGTCTTCCTTCTCCCAGGGAGAAGCCTTCATCTCATCGAAGCCGGAGCGCACGATGACCTTGACATCCTGGCCGCCGAGGCGGCGCGCGGTGCGGCAACAATCCATCGCGGTGTTGCCGCCGCCGAGCACGATGACGCGGCGGCCGATCTTGTCGATATGGCCGAACGAAACGTTGGCGAGCCACTCGATGCCGATGTGGACGTTTTTCGCGCCCTCCTTGCGGCCGGGAATGTCGAGCTCGCGGCCGCGCGGCGCACCGGAGCCGACGAAGATCGCATCGTAGTCCTCGGCGAGCAGCTTGTTCAGGCTGTCGATGCGCGTGCCGCCCTTGAAGTCGACGCCGAGGTTGAGAATGTAGCCGGTCTCCTCATCGATCACGGAGTCGGGCAGGCGGAACTTCGGGATCTGGCTGCGCATCATGCCGCCGGGCGTCGGATCGGAATCGAACACGGTGCAGTCATAGCCGAGCGGCGCGAGATCGCGCGCCACCGTAAGCGAGGCGGGGCCGCCGCCGACCAGCGCAATGCGCTTGCCGTTCCTCGCACCCGGCTTCGGCATGCGATGCTTGACGTCGTCCTTGAAATCGGCGGCAACACGCTTCAGGCGGCAGATCGCGACGGGATTTTCCTCGACGCGGCCGCGGCGGCAGGCCGGCTCGCACGGGCGGTCGCAGGTGCGTCCCAGGATTCCGGGAAACACGTTCGACTTCCAATTGATCATGTAGGCGTCGCTGTAGCGGCCTTCGGCGATCAAGCGGATGTATTCAGGAACGGGGGTATGCGCGGGACAGGCCCATTGGCAATCGACAACCTTGTGGAAGTAGTCGGGCGCCGAGATGTCGGTCGGTTTCATTCTTCCCTTGCCCGCGCCGCTTCTAGGATAGCGCGGCCTTGCTCTTGGCTTCGAACACTTAAGCCGCGTTCTTCTCGTTTCTGAATTGGATCATAGACTTACCTTATTAGAGCCATTCCAGAGCGTGCACAAAGGGCAATTTTGTCTCATCGCCAGTTTTCATGGCTGCAGTGCTCAAACATTCGTGTCGTTGCGTGCTTGTGGCAGTGCAGCATGTGCATTGCACTGCAAATCAACGCGGCAAGTCGCTCTTTCCGAGATCGAACAGCAGCCGATAAACGCCATTCGTTACCACAAGCGGCTTGATCGCGGCGTTGTCGACGATGCGCGATGCGGCCTTCGGAACCGTGTCCACGCCGGTCGCATCGATCAGCACAAACCAGTCGGCGGCGCCGGGGCTGGAGGCCGCAGCGTCCTCGGTGAGCGGCTTCGACAACGCTCCATCGCTCTCGATCAGGTGCATCGAGATGACGCCGTCGAGATCGGCGGGATCGAGCAGGACGTGGAGCACGGTGCGCAGCTTGTCCTCGCCGCCCGCGGGGCGCAGGCGGACGATGCCGAGCGCGGCGCCGCGGCCGACGCCGCGGCTGATGGTGATGCGCGCCACCGCGCGGATCATGTTCTCAAAGCGCGAGATGTTGGCCTTCGACCACGTGGTCTGGTTCGCCAGCGCCGTGCGATAGGCGGGGCTGTCGAGCACCTCGAAGGTCGCGGTGGAATACAGGCTGAGATATTTCGGCTTGCCGTTCTCGGCGATATAGCGGCGGGCTTCGAGGAAGCCGTCGATCGCGACGCGCTCTTCCAGGTGCTCGCGGTCGTACCAGCGGTTGAACTCGGCTTCATGCGCGGCATCGATGTCCATCGACGTCAGCAGCATGCCCTTTCCGGCTATCGGCATTCGCGGTTCCTGTGGTTGGATCTATGGGTAAATCTTGGAGGCCAGGTCGGCAATCGCGTGCATCACCGCGTTGCGAACGCCGGGATCGTAGAGCGAATGGCCGGCGCCCTCGACGATGCGGATTTCCGCGTCGCGCCACACGGCCGCAAGCGCATGCGAGGTCTTGGGCGGGCACAGCAGGTCGTAGCGGCCCTGCACGATGATGCCCGGGATTCCTGCGAGCCTCGCGGCCTGCGCCATCAACTGGTTCGGTTCCATGAAGGAGTCGTTGGAGAAGTAATGCGCCTCCATGAAGGGCGTTGCCGGCAGCGCGCGCGACGATTTCAGCGCGTCGAGATCGAGCCGGGTGCGGCTTGGTGTGAGTTCGGAAAGGATGCGTTCGGTTTCGCCCCAGGCGCGCGCGGCCGGACCGTGGATCGCGGGATCGGGATCGAGGATGCGGCGGAAATAGGACTGTATCGGCTGCGTGCACTCTTCCGGCGTGAGCACGCTGAGGAAGTCTTCCGAGAGGCCTGGATGGAGGCGAGGCAGCGAACTCAGGAATCCATCCTCGATTTCCCCGATCGTGCCGAGAAATGTCGCGCGCAGCACGATGCCGCTGACGCGATGCGGATGGGCCTGCGCATAGGCGAGCGCCAGCGTTGCGCCCCAGGAGCCGCCGACCACCATCCAGCGCGCGAAGCCGAATTTTTCACGGATCGCTTCCATGTCGGCGATCAGGTGCGTCAGCGTGTTGTGCTCGCGCCCGCCCCTGGGGCGGCTGCGGCCGGCGCCGCGCTGGTCGAACAGGGTGGCGTGGAAGCGTTCGGGATCGAACAGGCGGCGATGATCGGGCTGGCAACCGCTGCCCGGCCCGCCGTGCAGATAGACCGCGGGGATGCCGCCGAGGCGGCCGACGCTCTCAACATAGACTTCGTGGCCGTCGCCGACGGCCAGGTGTTCGGAGGTCAGCGGCGCAAAGGGATCGGCGCGCGATCGTCTTGCGTCAACGTCAGGCGCCATGGCCCCCTTCCGTCTCCAGCGTGCCGCCGGCGAAATTGCGATAGAGGAACAGGTTCTGGCCGGACGCTGCTTCCTGTTCGGCCTGATGGAAAATCTTCTCGTGCAGCGGCGAGAAGGAGCAGGCCGGATCGGTATTGCCGGCGTTGCCCGTCAGCGCAAAGGCCTGGCAGCGGCAGCCGCCGAAATCGATCTCGCGGAATTCGCAACTCTTGCACGGCTCCGGCATCCAGCCGGTGCCACGATAGCGGTTGAAGGCTTCGGAGTTTTGCCAGATCCAGGCGATGGAATGATTGGAGCGCACCGATTCGAATTCGAGACCCGTGATGGTCTCCGCGGCATGGCAGGGCAGGATCTTGCCGGCCGGCGAGATGTTGAAGAACTGCCGGCCCCAGCCGCCCATGCATTTCTTTGGCCGCAGCGCATAATAGTCGGGGATGACATAGTCGATGGTCAGCACGCCCTTGAGCCGGACTTGTGCTTCCTCGACAATGCGGCTGGTCTCCTCGATCTGCGCCAGCGTCGGCATCAGCGCGGCGCGATTCTTCAGCGCCCAGCCGTAATACTGCACATTGGCGACTTCCAGCCGGTCGGCATCGAGATCGACCGCCATCTGGATGATGTCGGAGAGCTGGTGCAGGTTCTGCCGGTGCATGACGGCGTTCACCGTCAGCGGCAGGTCGAGCTCGCGCGTCCACCTCGCCGCCTCGATCTTCTTCTCGTGCGAGTTCTTCAGTCCGGCGACGCGGTCGGCAATGACGGGCTCGTTGCCCTGGAAGCTGATCTGCACGTGGCAGAGCCCGGCGTCGGCCAGCGCGGCGAGTTTTTCCCTGGTCAGCAACACCGCCGAGGTGATCAGGTTGGTGTAAAGCCCGACATCGCTCGCGTGCTGCACCAGCTCGACCAGGTCCTTGCGCGCGGTCGGCTCGCCGCCGGAGAAATGGATTTGCAGCACGCCGATCTCGGCGAGTTCGCTCAAGACCTTTTTCCATTCCTCGGTCGTGAGCTCGCTGCCGGCGCGGTCCAGTTCGACCGGGTTGGAGCAATAGGGGCACTGCAGCGGGCAGCGGTGGGTGAGCTCCGCAAGCACGGCGAGCGGGATGCCGAAGGTTTCTGCGGTCGAGCGCGCTTCCAGCGCTGTGAGCCCATCGGCGCCCGTTGCCTTGATGTCGGTGGTCGGCGCGGTCATGGCGTCTTCTCGCGGGCTTCGGTCAAAAAACCCTTGTCGGCGAGGTCCTGCAGCATGGCGACGACATCGGTCGAAATCGCCTCCCGCGGCGCGGCATATTTGGCGACGAGAGTATCGACCATGTCGGCAACGCTACGCTGGCCGTCGCAGAGGTGCAGCACCTCGACGGCGATCTCGTCCGGCGCCAGCACGCGCTCGGGCGCGAGGATCACCCAGACCTTTCGCGTCTCGTCAAATCTCAGCTTGGCATGCCGCGGCAGCGCCGGGCGGCTGGCTTCGCTGATGCTGATGTTGCGGTTCGCCATCGTCTAGCCCTTCGGAACGAACGCGCCCGGCGGAATGTGGCCCTCGACATAAGCGTGATAGAGAGCATCGAGCTGTACCCACAGCACATTGGTCTTGAAGATCAGCGCGTTGCAAACCGCTGCGCGTTCGGCTGGCGTGGTCGCGGTCTTCCTGACGAAGTCGAGCGCGAAGTTGGCATCGCGCGGCGCCTGCGCCAGCCGCCGCTTGAAATAGCTCATGATGTCGGGATTGACGAAATCATAATGCTGCAGCATCCCGGAGATGCGCTCCTCGTGGATGCTGGGTGCGAACAGCTCCGTCAGCGACGACGCGATGGCCTCCAGCGGGCTCCTCTCGCGGCAGAAATGTACATAGGCTTCGACGGCAAAGCGCGTCGCCGGCAGGATGCCCTCGGTCGATTCCACATAGGCCCTGTCGAGGCCAAGACCATCGGTCAGCTTCAGCCAACGCTCGATGCCGCCCTCGCTGTCGACCGCGCCGTCGTGATCCTCAATACGATGGCGCCATTCCATGCGGATGGCGCGGTCGCGGAAGCGCGAGATCACGACCGCATCCTTCAGCGGGATCGTGCTCTGATAATAGTAGCGGTTCAACGCCCAGGCCTGCACCTGGCCCTTGTTGAGCTTGCCGCCGTGCAACAGGCGGTGGAACGGATGCAGGCTGTGATAGCGCGTCGCACCGATCTGGCGCAGCGTCGCTTCCAGATCCTCGGCCGTGTCGAGCTGGATGCCCTTGCCGATGGAGAGGGCGGTCATTCCACTTGTGGGCGCCACGTTCACAGCGTGATCTCCGTTCCGTCGGCGGGAATCTCCCAGCCGGCGCGCTCGAGGGTCTTGCGTTCTTCGGAACCCCTCAGCCAGGCCGGGTTGGAGTTGTTGATATGCAAGAACACCTTCCGCGTAATGTCCAGACCGGCAAAGTTCTCGATCGCGCCATGTCCGCCCGACATCGAAATATGACCCATCGATTGCCCGGTCTTCTGGCCCAGCCCGGCCGTGATCATCTCGTCGTCTCGCCAAACCGTGCCGTCGAAGAAGACCAGCGGTGCGCCCCTGATACGGGCCTTCAGTTCGTCCGTGACGCGGGCGCACGCCGCGATGAAGTAGAAATATTGTCCCGTTGCCTTGTCCGCAATGCGAAGCCCGAGCGTGTCGCCCACCCCGTTGCTGCCTGCCGGATGCGCCCTGCCTTCGAGATACCAGGCGCCCTTGCCGGGAACCTCGAACGGCACGACCTCGATGCCGGAAGGCGAGCCGTCGGGCAGGGCAGGCTCGAACGGCTTTTCTACCTCGACCGGCCGGCGCGCCACGCTTTTCTCGCCGAGCACGTTGAAGATGCTGTTCGACTTGAGGATCGCCAACACCCTCTGATGGGCGTAGATCGAGAACGGCGAGCCCTCGCGCATCGAAAGCAGGCCCGCAACCGCATCGATCTCGCTATTGGTCAGGATCACGCCCGCAATCGGGCTGTGACGCAGCTGTCCCTCCGCAGGATGCAGCTGCGGCGTCGCGATCAATTGCTGGCGCAAATCGGGCGAGGCGTTGACGAGGAACCAGTGCGCGCCGTCGCGGCTGAAGCCGATCGAGGCTTGCGTGCTGGTGAGAGCAGAATTTTCGCTTCGCGCCTTGCGGCACACCTCGCATCCGCAATTCCACTGCGGAACACCGCCGCCCGCCGCCGCGCCCAGGACGACGATGCGAAGCATGATCCGTCTCCTGGTCTTCGGAATCCTGGTGTCGAGGAAGTTGTCTCTAGAAACACTTCGAGGTGGATGCCCGGTTTTGGCCACACGCCACCCTTCGGGAACGTGTCACGCCCGGAGATCCACCTGCGTCAAATGTGAAAGGACCGGCCCCGCTTACTTGCGGGCGGCGCAGGCATACATGTTGATTTCCATGCCGACCGGCACTTCGACGATCTTGGGTGCTTTCCAGGCCATTAGGCTCTCCCTTTTTGAACCGGACGAACTTGCGCCCTCATTGATAAAGTATCGCGGAAACCAAACTTCGCCAGTGGAATTTTTGTGTCATCTGCTCTCTGTGCGTTCATGCTGCGACGCGAAAGGAATTTGTGGGCCACCGCGGGCCGCCGGTCTCAAAATGGCGTGAGATCAAGTCTTTCGCCGTTGCCGGAACGAGATAGAACGGCGATGTCGAAGCGGCAGGGGCCGCGGGGACGTCGTGGGGCGATGCCCACCAATCCATTCAACGGTCCCTGAAATTTGCGCGCTTCAGTCAAGTGTTCCCGTGTTCCAGTCGAAGGTCCGCTGCGGTCCATGCCCAGATATTACTTTCATACGCGGATCGGCGATGAGCTGATTGCCGACCCCGAAGGCGAAGAGTTGCACAATCCCGATCGCGCCTGGGAGATGGCGCGCGCCATGATCCTGGAATTGTTGCGCAGCGAGGGCGCTGACGAACGGCTGCTTAACGCCACCGTCGAGGTGACCGACGACGATGGCGAGGTCGTGCTGGAGTTTCCCTTCGCCGAAGCGCTGCTCGATGGCGGCGATGCGGCGGCGACAAAACACTAGCTGGTCGGGCGAGTTGCTCCGGCATCGGTCGTCGCGTCGCGCGTCCGCCAGCACTATTTCAAAAATGATCGCAATCATTCGGTGTGCTGCGATACACCGCCCGCTTGCATCTATGCCGTGATGCACTGCTGCCATCGCGATTGTTCCGATTGTCATCGGCCGGAAATATCGAAAAGCTCTGTCAAGGAGGTCGGCCGGACGCAGCAAGCCTGCAGGAGAAGAAAAGGCCTCCATCTAGGGAGAATATCCATGAACAGCGACTTGTTCGCGCCGCGCAGCCTTTGGCTGGCGGGCGCTTTCCTCGGTGCATTCACTCTTGGTGCAGCAGCCCAGCAACCCGCCGCAAATCCGGCGCCGTCGGCAGCACCGCCCGCGGCGGCGCCGCTTCCGCCCGGCTCGCCGCTGATCGGGCGTCCCGCCGGCAGCGAGGCCGCCGCCAAGCTCGCACCGGTCGCGCCGCCGCCGATTGCGGCTGCGCCCGACAAGCTGCCGACAGCGAAGCTGAAAGTGCCGGCGGGCTTCAACATCGAGGTCTATGCCTCGGGCATGGCGAATGCGCGTTCGATGGCCGAGGGCGACAAGGGCACGATCTTCGTCGGCAGCCGGCTGGTCGACAAGGTCTACGCCATCGTCAACAAGGACGGCAAACGCGAGGTCAAGGTGATCGCCTCGGGCCTCCACCGGCCGAACGGCCTCGCCTTCAAGAACGGCACGCTCTACATCGCGGAACTGTCGAAGGTCTCCAGGATCGACAAGATCGAGGAAGTCATCGACAATCCGCCGAAGCCGACCGTGATCTACGAAGACCTGCCGAAGGACGAGGCGCATGGCTGGAAGTTCATTGCTGTCGGGCCCGACAACAAGCTCTATGTCCCGGTCGGGCAGCCCGGCAACAACGTGCTGCATGATGATGCGCACGGCCAGATCCGGCGCATGAATCTCGACGGCAGCGGCGCCGAAGTGATCGCGCGCGGCGTCCGCAACACCGTCGGCTTCGACTGGAATCCGGAAACCAGGCAGCTCTACTTCACCGATAACGGCCGCGACTGGATGTCGGAAGACGTGCCGCAGGACGAGCTCAACCGCATCACCAGGGTCGGCGAGCATTTCGGCGCGCCGTACTGCCTGCAGGGCAACATCGTCGATCCCGAATTCGGTTGGGGCAAGTCGTGCGCCGACTACACTGCGCCGGTCGGCCTCCTCGGCCCGCATTCGGCCGCGCTCGGCATGCGCTTCTACACCGGCAGGATGTTCCCTGCCGCCTACAGGAACCAGATCATCGTGGCACGTCACGGGTCGTGGAACAGGACCACCAAGGTCGGCGGCGACGTTCTGCTGGTGAAGCTGAACAAGGACGGCACGATGAAGTCGACGGAGCCGCTGATCACCGGCTTCCTCGAGGACAACAAGTATATCGGCCGGCCTGTCGACGTGCTGCAGATCAAGGACGGTTCGCTGCTCGTGTCCGATGACTACAACGGCGCGGTGTACCGCGTCAGCTACGGCAAGCAGAAGGTGGCGGACCAGAAGTAGTCGGTCCACGTCGTTCCGGACTGGTGCGCAAGCACCAGACCACGGATGCGCAATTGCGCATCGGGGAATCTCGAGATTCTCTGGAGCGCGAGCGCGCTCCATAGTTCGATGCGGAGCCTGTCATCGGGCCTGCCTGCGGCCGGACCCGTTGGCATCGCCCCGGAATGACATTGGATAATTCATGCGTAAGACAATCGCCGTCCTGGCGCTCGCTTTTCTCGCCTCGTCCGCCAGCGGCCAAAAATTTGAGGAACGCATCGCGCCGTGTCTCGCCTGTCACGGCGATAAAGGACAATCCGAAAACGCGAACACGCCCTCGCTCGGTGGTCAGCAGGCGCCGTATGCGCTGATCCAGCTCTTCATGTTCCGCGACAAGCTTCGCACCAACGAGATCATGAACGAGATGGCGAAGCCGCTCAGCGATGATGATCTGCGCACCTTCTCCGATTTCATTGCCAGGCTGCCCAAGCCCGCGCCGCCCGCCGACGCCGGCGATCCCGCGAGGATGCAGCGCGGGCAGGCGGCAGCCGACCAGTATCGCTGCAACGCCTGTCACAACCCGGATTATTCCGGCAAAGAGAACGTGCCGCGCATCGCCAACCAGCGCGAGGATTATCTCGCCAGGACGCTGGCCGAATACAAGAGCAACACCCGCCCCGGCTACGATGCCACGATGGCGGATGTGATGGCGCCGGTCGCGCCGGAGCAGATCGCCGATCTTGCCTACTATATTGCCCGCGTGCGCTGAGCCTCACCCGCCGCGTTTTTCGAGCGAAGCGGCGACCGCTGGCGTAAAGAAAGCGCGTCAAACAATATGGCCTTGCTGGTTATCCGGCGCTACAAGACGAGAAAAGAAGCGGAGCTGGTAATGCGGGACCTCTGGCGTCTGTCGGCCACGGATTTGGCCGCCCTGATCAAGTCGAAAAAGGTGTCGGCCAAGGAAGCGGCAACGGACGCGCTGGCGCGGCTCGATGCGGTCAACCCGAAACTCAATGCGGTGGTCGATCACAGGCCGTCCGAGGTGCTGGCGGAGGCCGCAAGCGTCGATGGGAAGATCGCGCGCGGCGAGGATCCGGGCGTGCTGGCCGGCGTGCCCGTGACGGTGAAGGTCAATATCGACCAGGCCGGGTTTGCCACTACCAACGGGCTGAAGATCCAGAAGGATGCGATCGCCAGGGACAACAGTCCCGTCGTCGACAATCTTCGCAAATCAGGCGCCGTCATTCTCGGCCGCACCAATTGCCCGGCCTTCTCCTATCGCTGGTTCACCACCAATCTCGTGCACGGCGACACCAAGAACCCGCGCGATCCCGGCATCACGCCGGGCGGCTCGTCCGGTGGCGCAGGTTCGGCCGTGGCGGCCGGCATCGGTCACATCGCGCACGGCACCGATATCGCCGGCTCGATCCGCTATCCTGCCTATGCCAACGGTGTGCACGGCCTGCGTCCGACGGTCGGGCGCATCGCCGCGTTCAACGCCGCGCTGCCTGAGCGCACCATCGGTCCGCAGATCAGCGCGGTCTCCGGCCCGCTGGCGCGCACCATCGCCGATCTTCGCATCGCGCTATCAGCGATGTCGGGCTTCGACCCGCGCGATCCCTGGTGGGTGCCGGCGCCGCTGGAGGGGCCGCCCCGGGCCAAGCGCGCCGCGCTCTGCATTGATCCTGCCGGGCTCGATGCCGTGCCGGAAGTGAAGGCTGCGGTGGCCGATGCCGGCAAGCGACTGGAGCGCGCGGGCTGGACAGTCGAGGAGGTGACGGCCATCCCGCCTTTGCGCGAGGCTGCCGAGTGGCAAACAAAGCTCTGGCTTGGTGACGGCTACGAGGCGCAACTTGCGGCCGCCGAACGCGAAGGCGATCCAGGCGCGCTCGCTTGCCTTCACGGCAACAAGTCAAAGGTGTTTCCGTTCGATGCGGCGGCCTTCTCAAAGGCGCTGGTCCGGCGCGCCACGCTGGCGCGCGAATGGCTGCTGTTTCTCGAGAAATATGCCGTCCTTGTCATGCCGGTGTCCGGCGAATTGCCGTTCCCCGATCAGCTCGACCGCAAGGACGATGCGTCCTTTGCACGGGTGTGGAAGGCGCAGCTGCCGCAGATCGCGATTCCCTTCATGGGGCTGCCGGGCCTGACGGTGACGACCGGGCTGGTCGGCCGCGTGCCGGTCGGCGTGCAGGTAGTGTCCGGCCGTTTCCGCGAGGATCTTTGCTTCGCGGCGGGCGAGGCAATCGAGGCCGGCGGCGTGGTGCCGTTGCCGATCGATCCCGCGAGCTGACGGTGTCTGCGATCTACGATTTCACCGCCAACTCGCTCGCCGGCGAGCCCGTGCCGTTGAAGCGGTTCGAGGGCCAGGTGCTGCTGATCGTCAATACCGCCAGCGCCTGCGGGTTCACGCCGCAATATCGTGGCCTGCAGGAACTGCACCAAAAGCTCGCCCCGCGCGGCTTTGCGGTGCTGGGTTTTCCCTGCAACCAGTTCGGCGGGCAGGAACCGGGCGATGCCAGACAGATTGAGGAGTTCTGCGAAAGCAATTATGCCGTCACCTTTCCGATGTTCGCCAAGATCGACGTCAATGGCAGCCATGCGCATCCCTTGTTCGACTATCTGAAGCGCGAGAAATCGGGCCTGCTCGGCTCCTCCATCAAATGGAATTTCACCAAATTTCTGGTGGACCGCGCGGGCAAGGTGGTGGGCCGGTACGCGCCGACGGTGCGGCCGGAAAACCTGACAAAAGAGATAGAGGCACTATTGTGAACGACACCGACAAGCCAGGAAATGACCAGCTGCCCGACCGTCTCTCGGTCGATCCGCGCAGCCCCTACTATAATGCGGAGGTGCTGGCGCGCGACATCGGCATCCGCTTCAAGGGTGTCGAGAAGACCAATGTCGAGGAATATTGCGTCAGCGAGGGCTGGGTGCGAGTCACCGCGGGGACCGCCAAGGACCGCTACGGCAATCCGCTGACCATCAAGATCCACGGGCCGGTCGAGCCGTATTTCCGCGACAAGGAGTGAGCCCCCACTGTCATTCCGGGGCACGCGAAGCGTGAACTATGGAGCGCACTTGCGCTCCTGAGAATCTCGAGATCCCCCGATGCGCAATTGCGCATCTGAGGTTCGATGCTAACGCATCGCCCCGGGATGACGGTGTGACTACGTCACGCCGTCATTTGTTCCAGTCTGGTATCGCGCCGCGTGCCACGAGCCGGTTCCAGATGAACAGCACCACTAGCGCGCCGATGGTGGCGGTGATGAAACCGGCGCCCTGCTCGGGACTGTAATGCCCGATGGCCTGGCCGATCCAGGTCGCCAGGAACGCGCCGGCAATGCCGAGCAGCGTGGTCAGGATGAAGCCGCTTGGATTGTTCGGTCCCGGCGACAGGAAGCGCGCGATAATCCCGGCGACGAAGCCGACGACGATGATCCAGATAATGCCGCTCATGGTGTGACCCTTTCAAAGAGTGCGTCAGATCAGATACGGCGCGACAATTCGTTGGCCTCCGGCAGCCGTCCGTCCGGCGTGAGGTGATCGATCACGTCAGGCAGGTACTGGCTCAGGCCCTGCAGCAGATCGTTGCGCGACATGCCGCTCTGCGAAGCGATGGCGTCGAT
>DASWVJ010000283.1:0-18936 GCA_036406295.1 Bradyrhizobium sp. | reverse complement strand
CTCGCCCTTGTCGTTGATGACACGCTTTCCGGTGAAGCCGGGGGCCTGCTCGGTGAAGGCGCCGTTCTCGTCGACGGTATAGGGGATCGCCGTGCTGATGCCGCGTGCCGCCAATTCGCGCCCGTTCGCCATCCAGACGTCAAAGTCCTCGCGGCCATGGCTCGGCGCGGTGTGGACGAAGCCGGTGCCGGTGTCATCGGTGACATGCTCGCCGTCGAGCAGCGGCACCGTGAACTCGTAGCCGCCGCCAAGGCCCTTCAACGGATGCGCGCACTCGATCGCGTCCATCGTGTCGGCCGGGATATCGCGAACCTTCTCAAAAGAAGTGACGCGCGCCTGCTTGAACACGTCCTCCGCCAGGGCATCCGCCAGGATCAGAAGGTCGCCGGTTTTCGCCCAGTTATCGGCAGGCGCGTCGGTGACCTTGTAGAGGCCGTAGGAAATCTTCGAGGAGAAACTGATGGCGCGGTTGCCGGGCAGCGTCCAGGGCGTGGTGGTCCAGATCACTACGGAGGCGTTGGCGAGCGCGCCATGCGCGGGCGAGGTCACCGGAAATTTCACCCAGACCATGTCGGAGGTGTAGTCCTCGTACTCGACCTCGGCCTCGGCGAGCGCAGTCTTCTCGACCACGCTCCACATCACCGGTTTGGAGCCGCGGTAGAGCGTGCCGTTGGCGGCGAACTTCATCAGCTCGCGCGCGATCTGCGCCTCTGCCGGATAGCTCATGGTGGCGTAGGGATGATCCCAGTCGCCGATCACACCGAGCCGCTTGAATTCCTCGCGCTGAATGTTGAGCCAGTGCGTCGCATAGGCGCGACACTCCTGGCGGAATTCCACCATTGCCGCGGAGTTGCGGAAGTCCGGCTTCTGCTTGCCCTTGGAGCGGTAGTTCTCCTCCTCGACCTTCCATTCGATCGGCAGGCCGTGGCAGTCCCAGCCCGGCACGTAGTTGGAATCGAAGCCCAGCATCTGCTGGCTCTTGGTGACGAGATCCTTGAGGATCTTATTCAGCGCCGTGCCGATATGGATGTTGCCGTTGGCGTAGGGCGGGCCGTCATGCAGCACGAATTTCGGACGCCCCGCGGCCGATTTGCGCAACTGCTCGTAGAGACCGGTATCGTACCAGAATTTGAGGATTTCCGGCTCGCGCTGCGGCAGGCCGGCGCGCATCGGGAAATCCGTCTGCGGCAGGAACAGGGTTTTGGAATAGTCGGCGGAAGCGGACTTTTGCGGCTTTTCGGACATGAATGCTCTGATTTGGCTCGGATGCGGCGCTGGGACGCGATCGATCGCGGTTGAAATTAGGAAATTCCCGGTCTTGCGCCGAGCCAACAGGCTCAGGCGGAAGCCGGGCCGCTAATCCCTATGACGCGCTGCGCGAACATGGGCGCTTCCATAGCAGGGGAGGGCGGAAATCGCAAAGGCCCGGGGGCGTTTCGGCGATCAGCGCGGGCGCGGCCGGGCCGGGTTTCCGGCGACGGTCTGGGCCCCTCCGACATCCCGTGTCACCACGCTGCCGGCGCCAATTATGGCACCGTCGCCGATGGTGATGCCGGGCAGGATGATCGCGCCGCCGCCGATCCAGACATCGTTGCCGATTCGGACCGGGCGGCCGAATTCGAGCCCGGCGCGCCGCGTGGCGGCGTCGCGCGGATGGTCGGCGGCATAAATCTGCACGGCCGGACCGATCTGGGTGCGCTCGCCAATCGTCACCTCGACGACGTCAAGTATAACGCAATTGAAGTTGAGGAAGGCGCCTTCGCCGAGCTCGATGTTGAAGCCATAGTCGCAAAAGAACGGCGGGCGGATCACGGCGCCCTTGCCGACCCGAGCCAGGCGCTCCGACAACAGCGCATGCTGCACGGACGGAGGCTCGCCGAGCGAGGCGTTGTATCGCGCAAGCCAGCTTGCATTGGCCGCGAGATCGGCAGCCAGTTCAGCATCGTCAGGGCGGTACATTTCGCCCGCAAGCATTTTTTGCTTCTCGGTCTTCAACCGATCAGTTCCAATCCAGGGTAGGCATCCGGGCCGCCGCCAGGTCGGCGCGGGCGCGACTGGAATCGTCGTTCATCCACGCTCCCCATCAAGCCGCGCTCGAGACCCGCATTTCAACGTGCAAGCCGGCAGCTCCGATCATATTGACCAGCGTATCGAGACCGAACAGCTCGATCTTGCCGCGCATAAGGTCGGAGATGCGTGGTTGGGTCACGCCGAGCAGCTTCGCCGCGTCGGACTGGCTAAGCCCCGAGCGAACGATGTGATCCTTCAACGCCATCATCAATGTCGAACGGAGCTTCATGTTTTCCGCCTGAGCGGGCGCGCCTTCGATTGCGTCCCAGACACTGGCGAAGCGCTTCTTGCTCATTGACCTAGCTCCTTCAACAGATCCCGGTAGCGTTGGTTGGCCAGATCCAAATCTGCCTTGCGAGTTTTCTGCGTCTTCTTCTGAAAACAGTGCAGCACGTAAACCGCATCTGCGAGTTTCGCCACATACAGCACTCTGAAGGCTCCTGCGGCATCGCGTATCCGAATTTCGCTTACACCTCGCCCGACTGTGTTCATGGGCTTCCAGTCATCTGGCTCGCGCCCACGCTGCACTCGATCGAGTTGATATCCCGCTTCACGCCGGACGACCTGAGGAAACGCCCGCAAATCCTCGAGTGCACTGCCTCGAAACTCGATAGGCTTCAAATTCCTCATCGTAGCGACTTATACAAAATTCTGTATAAGTCAACCGCTCTGAAGCGTCAACCGATCGATCCCAGCTTCGGGTAGGCATCCGGCGCCGCCGCCAGGTCGGCGCGGGCCCGGGCGGAATCCTCATTCATCCGCGTGACCAGCGCGTCGACGCTGTCGAATTTCAATTCGTCGCGGATGAAGGAAATGAAGGCGACGTCGAGCTCGGCGCCATAGAGGTCACCCTTGAAGTCGAACAGGAATACCTCGAGCAGCGGCGCGCCATTATCGAAAGTCGGGCGGCGGCCGAAGCTTGCAACGCCGTCAAGTCGCTCGGCACCGCGGCCGACCCGCACGGCGTAGATGCCGTGCTTCAGCTCGCAATTCTTGTCGAGACGGATATTGGCGGTGGGAAAGCCGAGGCCGCGGCCGCGCTTCTCGCCGTGGATGACCTTGCCGGTGACGAACCAGGGCCCGCCTAGCATGGCGTTGGCGTCGGCAATCTGGCCTTCTGCGAGCGCCATGCGGATCGCGGTGGAGGAGACCGGCCGCTCATCGATATCGACATGGGCCTGCACGTCGACCTCGATGCCGAGACGCGGCGCCTCGGCGACCAGCAGGCTCGGCGAGCCGGTTCGGCCCTTGCCGAAATGGAAGTCGTAGCCGACGGCGATGCCGCTGATGCCAAGCCGCTCGATCAGGTCATGGTGAATGAAATCTTGCGCCGAAGTGCCGGCGCGGGCTTTGTCGAAGGTCATCACCACGGCGCCGGCGAGGCCCGTGCCGGCCAGAAGCCGCAGCTTGTTGGTCTCGGTGGTCAGGCGGAATTGCGGGCTGTTCGGGCTGAAGAAGCTGCGCGGATGTGGCTCGAAAGTCACTGCGAACGCCGGCCTGCCATGCGCACGACCTATTTGCAGGGCCGCCCCGATCACGGCGCGATGGCCGAGATGGACACCGTCGAAATTGCCCATCGCCACCACGCCCCCCCTGGGGATCGCGGAGGCCGGCGTCGCGTCGCGGATAACGATGAATTTTGACGGCATTTCCTTACGATTCTGGTCGATTCCTGGTGAATTCCCGGCGCAGCGGGGGATGCGGCCGGACCGTGGCTTGGCCGGGCAGGCCAAGTCAAGCGGGCGCGAATGCAGGGCAAAACGGTGATTTTGCGGGCGTTCTGGGCAGGCTGGCTTAACGCCCTGTTTAACGCCTCGATGCTAAGCGTTGGGCGCGGATTGCGGGCAGCCGCAATCCTAAATGTCTGTTGTGGCGTAAAGCTTTGGGGGGAAGAGAAGATGGCGGTGGATCTTTCGATGCCGGTTCTGGTGGTAGATGATTACAGCACCATGATCCGCATCATCCGAAATCTTCTGAAGCAGCTCGGTTTCGAGAACATCGATGATGCCAGCGACGGTTCGGCGGCGCTGAACAAGATGCGCGGCAAGAAGTATGGCCTCGTGATTTCCGACTGGAACATGGAGCCGATGACCGGCTACGACCTGCTCAAGGAAGTGCGTGCCGACCCCAATCTGGCGACCACGCCGTTCATCATGATCACCGCGGAATCCAAGACCGAGAACGTGATCGCGGCCAAGAAGGCCGGCGTAAACAACTACATCGTCAAGCCGTTCAATGCGGCGACACTGAAGACCAAAATCGAGGCGGTTTTCCCTGATATGACGATGGCGTAAGCCGCTTCACCTCGCCTCGTTTGCGAGGAAAGGTCATATCGCGTTGCAGATGCGATGCGGGTGAGGGCAACTCACCGCATATCTAACTCCTATCGAACTCGCTGACGCAGCCCTCACCCCAACCCTCCAAGAGCGAGCTTCGCTGGTCTCGACCATGCAAGGGCGGGGCGAGGGAGAACTGGCAGCCTGCTCACGTCACCAGCGCAATTCCCGGATCAGAGCCTTGGGCGGGTGCCCGAACAGCTCCTTTACCGAGGCTGGGTCGAGTTGGTCGATGCCCGCGAATTCCTCGGAATGTATGCCGCGGGTGACGAACAGGCAGTCGATGCCGAAATTGAGGGCCCCGGTCAGGTCGGTACGAACGCTGTCGCCGATCGCGAGCACATGGCCTAGTTCAGTCGGGTGGCCGCGCCGCTCGGCGGCGAGCGCCATGGCGCGCTCATAGATCGGCCGGTGCGGCTTGCCGTAGAAAACGACTTCGCCGCCCATCTCGCGGTACAGCTCCGCGATGGCCCCGGCGCAATAGATCAGCCGGTCACCGCGCTCGACCACGATATCGGGGTTGGCGCAGATCAGCGGCACCTTGCGCGCGAGCGCCTTTGTCAGCATCGGCCGGTAGTCCTCGGCGGACTCCGTCTCCTCGTCGAACAGGCCGGTGCAGACAATGTAGTCGGCGCCGTCGAGCTCCGAGAGCACGGGGTCGAGCCCGCGATGGACCGAGTCGTGGCGTTCGGAGCCGACCCAGTACAGCTTCTTGCCGGGATGATCGGCGATAAAGTGCCGGGTCAGGTCGCCCGAGCTGACGATGGCGTCATAAGTCCCATCTGCAACGCCAAGCTTGCGCAGTTGCCGCTGCACCGAGTCCGCCGGCCGCGGCGCATTGGTAATGAGGATGACGACGCCGCCTTGCTGGCGATAGGTGTGGAGCGCCGCGCAGGCCTCGGGGAACGACTCCAGGCCGTTATGCACCACACCCCAGATATCGCTGAGCACGACCTCTACGCCGTCGACGACGTCGCGCAGCCTCTCGACAAAACGCAGGCTCATGGCAGTGAGGGAAGGTTAGTTCGGGCCGACGGCGCGGCGCGCCAGCGCGGCGTTGCCGGTTGTGCGTGGCGGCGGATCGATGACTGCAGTTTCGATCGGGGCTGGATTGCCGGAACCATTGGCGTCCTGTGGCTTGGTGGCGGTGGCCCCGCCGGTAGCAGATGCCCCTTCAGGCCGCAACGGCCGTGGCGGCGCAAACAGAAAGCCCTGCCCGAACCGGACGTCGAAGTCGAGCAGGTCCACCACCGCGCGTTCGCCCTCGATCTTCTCGGCGATCAGGTCGATACCGAAGCGGCCGAGCAGATCAGAGAGGTCGGAGGGATGGATGTCGGAGGTCGAGCTTTGCTTCGGATCGAGTAGCAGCGAGGCCGGCACCTTGATGAAGCGCACGCCGCGGTCGGCGAGCTCGCGCGGCTCGAAGCGCAGATCGGTCACGTGATCGATCGAGAAGCGATAGCCGCGCTGCGACAGCGCCGCGAGATTTTCCGTCCCGGCGGGGCCGAGACCGCGGATGGTAGCTTGCTTGAATTCGAGCACGAAAGAGGGTGCCAGCGCGCGGTTGGCTTCGAGGAAGTCGAGGCACTGGGCGAAATTGGTCGGATTGGTGAGCGTGGTCGCCGACACGTTGCAGAACACGCCGACATCCTTGTTGCGGACCATCAGCCGCCGCAGCACCTGAATACAGCGCAGCATCACGGCGTGATCGATGCGTCCGATCAAGCCGGAACTCTCGGCGGTGCTGATGAAGTCCTCCGCCATCAGGACCTGGTCCTTGTCGTCGCGCAGCCGCGTAACTGCTTCGTAGTAGCGCACCTTGCGCTGCGGCAGCGTCACCATCGGTTGCAGATAGATGTCGAGGCGGTTCTCCTCGATGGCGCTTTTCACCGCGGCGACGAGTTGGGTCTGGCTGCGTGAGGGCGCAGGCGGAGCAGATGCCGGGGCGGGCGATGCGGGCTCATCCGCAGCGGACCGGGCGGTTTCCGCAGGACCCACTGCTGCGGGCGCAGGTGCTGCCGGCGGACTGGCGGCCAGCATCTCTTCGTGGCTCGCCACCGTCGTGGCCAATTGCTTCACTAGCACGCCGAGCTCGTTGATCTCCCCGATCACGCCTTGCATGCGGTCGGCGCCGGCGGAATTGGACGAAACCACCTTGCCTTCGATGGCCGAGAGCCGGCGGCCGAATTCGGCCACCTGGCGGGCGAGGTCGGCGGTGCCGCGGGAGAGATCGGCGATCTGGCCGCCGACATCGGTGCGGTCGCGCAGCCGCATGGAGACGGCGTTGTAGAGGATCAGGAAGGTCAGCGCGGTCAGCGCCACCAGCGCCGATTCATAGAAGCTGATGCCGGCCCAGGAATAGAGCACGAGGCCGAGGGAAGCTGCGACCAGCACCATGCAAACGGCGATGAAGATCGTGGAAATACGGATCATAGCGCGCGCATCGCCCTCACGTCCGGAACGCCCCAATGCGGGAAAACACGGAATCCTTCAGGCGTGATCGCGGCTGCGCTCCCCCCAAGGCGAGAGCGAGCTTAGCACCATTGCTGATTCGAGGGGATAGCGTGTCGGCGCGGCCGCCCTCTGATCCCAATTCGTCCGGTTGCAGCGTGCCGGGAACAGGCCGGATTGGTTCCGGCCCGTTCCGCCGCTCGGTCTACGCGACCGCGCGGATGACCTTGCCGACCTTGTCCACGATCTCGCCGATCTGGTCTTCGCTGACGATCAGAGGCGGGGTCAGCGCCAGCGTGTCGCCGACGGAGCGCAACATGATGTCGTGGTCGTGGAAGGCGCTGTTGAGACCGGCGAAGCCGCGCTTGCCAACCCCGTCCGCGGACGGGGCAAGGTCGATGCCGGCCGTCAGCCCCACGGTGCGGATGTCGAGCACGTTGGGCAGGCCCTTCAGCGACATGATCGCGTCGGCGAATTTCGGCTCGAGCTTGTTGGCCCGCTCGAACAGCTTTTCGTCGCGGTAGATGTCGAGGGTGGCAAGGCCTGCGGCGCAGGCCAGCGGATGCGCCGAATAGGTGTAGCCATGGGTCAGTTCGACCATGTGCTCCGGCCCGGTCATGAACGCGTCATGGATAGTGTCGCGCACCAGCACGCCGCCCATCGGGGCTGCGCCGTTGGTGACGCCTTTGGCGAAGGTGAGCATGTCCGGCAGCACGCCGTAGCGCTCGGCGGCAAACGCAAAGCCGAGCCGGCCGAAGCCGGTGATCACCTCGTCGAAGATCAGGAGGATGCCGTGCTTCTGGGTGATCTCGCGCAGCCGCTTCAGATAGCCCTTGGGCGCGGCCAGCACGCCGGTCGATCCCGCCATCGGCTCGACGATGACGGCGGCGATGGTGTTGGCGCCATGCAGGTTGACGAGATCCTCCAGCGCGTCGGCGAAATGCGCACCATATTCCGGCTCGCCCTTGGTGAAGGCCTGCTTTTCGCGGTCATAGGTCGCCGGCAGATGGTCGACGCCAGACAGCAGGGAGCCGAAAATCTTGCGATTGCCAACGATGCCGCCGACGGAGGTGCCGCCGAAGCCGACGCCGTGATAGCCGCGGACACGGCCGATCAGGCGCGAGCGGGCGCCCTGGCCGTTGAGCTGGTGATAGGCGAGCGCAATCTTCAGCGCGGTATCGGCCGCTTCGGACCCCGAGTTGCAGAAGAAGACGTGGTCGAGCCCCTTGGGCGCGAGATCGGCGATGCGGCTGGCAAGCTCAAAGGCCTGCGGGATGCCGAACTGGAACGGCGGTGCGTAGTCCAGCGTCGCGGCCATCTTGGCGATGGCCTTCGAAATCGGGGTGCGGCCGTGGCCGGCATTGGTGCACCACATGCCGGCGGCACCGTCGATCAGCTTGCGGCCGTCGACGGTGATGTAGTGCATGTCCTTGGCGCCCGCGAGCAGCCTCGGCGCTTTCTTGAAGGCGCGGTTGGCCGTGAACGGCATCCAGTGAGCGGCGAGGTCGTTGGGAACGTTGACGGAGGATTTTGTCGGGCTCTTGTCCAGCATGGGGGCCTCTTTATGAGTTATGGGCGCAACGGCTGCTCGCAGGCTACCAGCTTCGCGGCGAGCGGGAAATGCGGACAGCCGTGATATTTCCGCGCAACTGGACTCTGTTTGGGCATGAGCTTTGTCGGACAACCGGAGCCCACTTTTCCGGATCATGCCTTTAAAGATCAGAAGCGGCGATCCAGAACACTTCGCCTTCGGAATCCTCGGTATCGAGCCAGAGCAGCGGCAATTGCGGGAAGGCGGCCTCGAGATTGTCGCGGCCGCGCCCGATCTCGCAAAGCAGCCCGCCTTGCGGTGCAAGATGCATCTTGGCCCCGGCCAGGATGCGTCTGACGACGTCGAGCCCGTCGGCGCCGCCGTCAAAGGCAAGCACAGGTTCAGCGCGGCATTCGGCCGGCAGCCCAGCCATGCCCTCGGCATCGACATAGGGTGGATTGGAGATGATGAGATCGTAGCGCTTGTCATCAAGCGGCGTGAACAGATCGCCGCGGTGCAGCGCGATGCGGTCGTCGAGGCCGTAATCGGCAACGTTGTGCGCAGCGACGGCCAGCGCGTCCCTGGAAATATCGACCGCGTCGATCGCGGCATGAGGGAAGTGGCGGGCGGCGAGGATCGCAAGGCAACCGCTGCCGGTGCAGAGGTCGAGCACGCTTTCCACTTCGGCGGGATCGCCGATCAGCGAGGTCGCGTCCTCGCCGTCGCCGCCGAAATGCGAATCCAGCAGCTCGCCGATGAAGGAGCGCGGCACGATGGTACGCTCGTCGACATAAAACGGCAGACCGCGCATCCAGATCTTGTTGACGAGATAGGCGGTGGGTTTTCGGGTCGAGATGCGGCGCTCGATCAGCTCGAGGATCTTTCTGCCTTCTGCCACGGTCACGCGCGCATGGGCGAACTGCTCGAACTGGTCGGGATGCAGGTGCAGCGTTTCGGAGACGAGGAACGCAGCTTCCGCGACGGGATCGGTGGTGCCGTGAGCGAACACCAGCCTGGCTGCCGCAAATCGGCTCACGGCATAACGCACGAAATCGAGCAGCGTGTGCAATTCACCGGCGCCGACCTTCGGCGCTCTGGTGAGGGATCGGCCGGGCTTTGCAGCCTTCTTCGCGCGCTTCGCCATCAGGACCTGGTCCAGCGCGCGGCGGCCGCATCGTCATGGTCGCGCGCCTCGATCCAACTCTTGCCGCGGGCGCTCTCTTCCTGCTTCCAGAACGGCGCGCTAGTCTTCAGGTAATCCATCAGGAATTCGGCGGCCTCGAACGCAGCCTGCCGGTGCGAGGAGGCGGTGACGACAAGCACGATGTTTTCGCCCGGCAGGATGCGGCCGAAGCGATGGATGATGGTGAGCCCCTGCAGCGGCCAGCGCGCCATCGCCTCATCGGCATGCCGCTTGATCTCCGCTTCGGCCATGCCGGGATAATGCTCGAGCCTCAAGGCGGCGATCGGCTCCGATCCTTCGATGCCGCGGCAGATGCCGGTGAAGCTGACGACGGCGCCGATGTCGGTGCGGTCCTTGCTCAAGAGGGCGATTTCCCGCGCGATGTCGAAATCGGCTTCCTGTATTCGGATGGTCGCGGCCATGTCCATGGCGAGTAAGCTCAGCCGCCGGTCATCGGCGGAAAGAACGCGATCTCGCGCGCGCCGGCAATTGCCGCATCCGGCTTGACGTGCGCATGGTCGATCGCGACGCGGATCACCTTCGGTTTCTCGAACGCATGGGCATAGACCTCGCCGCGGGCCGACAGCCACGCGATCAGTTCATCGACCGTGTGCACGCTGGCGGGAGGCTCGATGGTTTCCTCCGCCTTGCCGATCCGCTCGCGCACCCAGGCGAAATATTTGATCTTCATCCTTCATCCTCCCTGATGAGGTGATGGATGCCGGCGCGGAAATAATCCCAACCGGTGTAAATCGTCACGATCGCCGATATCCACAACAGCACGATGCCGATCAGCGTTGTGGCGGGAATGAGCCGTTCGCCGGCTTCGCCCGCGATCAGGAATCCGATGGCGACGAGCTGGACGGTGGTCTTCCACTTGGCGAGTTTCGTGACGGGCACGCTGACCCGAAGTGCGGCGAGATATTCGCGCAGGCCCGAGACCAGGATCTCGCGGCACAGGATCACGACCGCGGCCCACAGCGTCAAGCCATGGATGGAGTTGTCGGCAGCGAGCATCAAGAGGCAGGAGGCGACCAGCAATTTGTCGGCGATCGGATCGAGCATCCGGCCGAAGGCGGATTGCTGGTCCCAGATTCGCGCATAGTAGCCATCCAGCCAGTCCGTGATAGCGGCGGCGATGAAGACGGCCAGCGCGACCCAGCGCAGCCATATCGGGCCGTCCACGACGGGGGACTGGGCGTAGATGCAGCCGACCACCACCGGGATTGCGGCAATCCGCCCCACGGTCAGGATATTCGGGATCGAAAAGCTCTTGGACGGGCTTTTGGTGGTCGCGATGTTCATTCGTCTTACCAATACCGGGGACGCTGGGAGGTCAACACCCTGGCGCACAGGAGCCGTGGGAGATGACGTAAGTATAACGCCAAATCCCCAATTAGCCGGGCTGGGCGTGGAAAAACTCGAAGATCCGCCGGGCGCTTTCGGCGCTGACCCCCGGAACCTTGCCGAGATCGGCAATCGAGGCCCGCTCGATCTCCTTCAATGTTCCGAAGTGCAGCAGCAAGGCACGTTTGCGTGACGGGCCGATTCCGGGGATTTCCTGCAGGCCGGCCTCGCGGATGTCCTTTTTGCGCAGCTTGCGGTGCGAGCCGATCACGAAACGATGCGCCTCGTCGCGCAGCCGCTGGATGAAGTAAAGCACGGGATCGCGCGGCTCGAGCTTGATCGCCTCGCGGTCCGGCATGAACAGGGTCTCGCGGCCGGCGTCGCGGTCCGGTCCTTTCGCCACGCCGAGCAGGGTGACCTTGTCGACGCCGAGTTCGGCGAGGATCTCGCGCGCCGCATTGAGCTGGCCGCGCCCGCCGTCGATGATGACGAGGTCGGGCCATTGCGGGAACGAATCGTCGTCGCGCGGCTTCTTGTCGTCGGCCTCGGCGGGCTTCAGCAGCCGCTTGAAGCGGCGCTGCAGCACCTCGCGCATCATGGCGTAGTCGTCGCCCGGCGTGAGCCCTTCCGACTTGATGTTGAACTTGCGGTACTGGTTCTTCATGAAGCCGTCGGGGCCCGCGACGATCATGGCGCCGACCGCGTTGCTGCCCTGGATGTGGCTGTTGTCGTAGACTTCGATGCGCTTGGCCGTGTGCGGCAGGCCCAGCGTCGTCATCATTGCTTCCAGCAGCCGGCCTTGCGTTGCGGTGTCGGCAAGCTTGCGGCCGAGCGCCTCGCGCGCGTTGGTCAGCGCATGCGCGATCATCTCCTTCTTCTCGCCGCGCTTGGGCACGGAGACCTCGACCTTGAAGCCGGCCTTCACCGAAAGTGCGTCGGCAAGGAGCTCGTCTTCTTCCACCTTGTGCGAGAGCAGGATCAGTTTCGGCGGCGGCTTGTCGTCGTAGAACTGCGTGAGGAACGAACTCAGCACTTCCTCCGGCGTGAACGTCTTTTCCGCCCGCGGGAAATAGGCGCGGTTGCCCCAGTTCTGGCCGGTGCGGAAGAAGAATACCTCCACGCAGGAATAGCCGCCTTCCTGGTGGATCGCGAACACGTCGGCTTCCTGCACAGTGCGCGGATTGATGCCCTGCTGCGACTGGATCGCCGAGAGCGCGGCGAGGCGGTCGCGGAAGGTTGCGGCGGTCTCGAATTCGAGCTCGCTGGATGCCTTCTCCATTTCAGCGGCGAGCAGCTGTTTCACCGCATGGCTGCGGCCGGACAGGAACTCGATTGCCTCGCGCACCAGCTCCGTGTAGCCGGGAAAATCGATCTCGCCCGTGCAAGGGCCGGCGCAGCGGCGGATCTGGTAGAGCAGGCAGGGCCGCGTGCGGCTCTCAAAGAACGAGTCGGTGCAGGAGCGGATCAAAAACGCGCGCTGCAACGCCGTGATGGTGCGGTTGACGGCGCCCGCGGAGGCGAAGGGACCGAAATAGCGTCCCGGCCGTGTCTGTGCGCCGCGATGTTTCAAGATCTGCGGCGCCCAATGGTCGCCTGTGATCAGGATGTAGGGGAATGACTTGTCGTCGCGGAGCTGCACGTTGAAGCGCGGGCGCAGCTGCTTGATCAGGTTGGCTTCCAGCAGCAGCGCCTCGGTCTCGGTCACGGTGGAGATAATCTCGACATTGGTGGTGGCCGCGATCATGCGCAGGATGCGCGCCGGAAGCGGTGCGTTGACCCGCGCGTAGGAGGTGAGGCGCTTTTTGACGTTCTTGGCCTTGCCGACATAGAGCACGTCATTGGCGGCGTTGAGCATGCGATAGACACCGGGCGAGGTGGGGGCGAGCCGCACCGCCTTCTCGATCGCGGCGTGCCCCGCCGTCAGCCCGCCCTCGGCGATGGCTTCCGCCGGTTCCTCCGACAGGTCGGGCAGGCGCGCTTCCTCATCGTCCTCGACGATGGAGGTCGCCGGGTCGACGTCGGCGGCCTGATCCTGCGGCGGCATGTCGCTGGCGGAACCGGGCTTGCCCTTGCGCGGTGCCGGCGGATCGCTGGAATCGTCTTTCATGGGGCCGAATTTATGCATTGGCGCGCTGCATCGCCAGCCGCGTGGGCCGCGAGCACTCGCCCTCCGCAAGTAACACATTTTTAAGAGTGATGAGCGGCCGGTAACTCCGCTTAACAGGGCTTTAACTTAAAACTCTCGATAACTCTTACCTGAAAAGACTGGAATTCCGTAACCATGCCGGGCGTTCGGCTCGCCCGCTGGTCACGGTGAGTTGCGTGGGGGAGAGTACCGATGACCAGGTTTGTGTTGGGCGTGCTCGCGCTCGTCGCGGCGGGCTGGAGCATCCAGGCGGAGGCCGCCGACTTCAACTACAATTCGCGCGCGCCCTATACGGTCAACCAGCCGCTCAACGCCTATAGCTGGGCCGGCCCCTATCTCGGCGGCAATTTTGGTTACGCCTGGGGCAGCGTCGACAACGCCTGGGCCAAGCCGAGCGGCTTCGTCGGCGGCCTGCAGGCCGGCTACAACTTCCAGCAGGGTCCGTGGGTATTCGGTGTCGAGGGCGACATCCAGGGCTCTAGCGCCGACGACACCTTTGCGGCATGGAAATTCTCCAACCCGTGGTTCGGCACGATACGCGGCCGCGGCGGCTATGCCTTCAACAACGTGCTGTTCTACGGCACGCTGGGTCTCGCGTTCGGCGAGCTGCGCGCCGACACCTTCGGACTGGCGGAATCCCACACCAATGTCGGCCTGGCGGCCGGCGTCGGCGCCGAGTTCGGCTTCGCGCCGAACTGGAGCGCCAAGATCGAATATCTCTACGTTGATCTCGCCAACAGCAATTTCGTCATCACCGGCGCCTCGCACGGCTTGAGCTTCGGCACCGTGCGCGCCGGCGTGAACTACCGCTTCTAAAGACAAGACACGTCAACAACAACGGCTGTCGACAAGAACACTTGGCTAGCAACCTCCCGGCCGCCGAAAGCGGCCGGGATTTTTTTGTCGCGCATTCGAAACAGCGTCAGGACGAAACCACGAGGTTGACCGCTTTCGGGCCCTTGCCCTTCTTGTCCGGCTCGACCTCGAAGGTGATGCGCTGTCCCTCGGTGAGATCTTTCAATCCGGCGCGTTCCACCGCGGTGATATGAACGAACACGTCGCGGCCGCCGTCGTCCGGCTTGATGAAGCCGTAGCCGCGTTCGCCGTTGAAGAACTTGACCGTCCCTGTCATGGCCATCGGGAAACCTCCCCCGTCTGCTTTGCCGCGACGCGCAACAGCGCGCACGGCCGACCGGACAATCGCGTTCCGGAAAGCATGGCCACCTTGACGGTACGCAAACGAAATTCCGCGCGCCGCCTGGTCGTTTTTAGGCCTTGTCACTCCGCCGCAACCATTCGCGGAAGCGGAACGTAAAGCCAGTCCCAACAGACTGAGCATAATACGGTTCCCGGCAGGTTGCCTATGGCTTTGATGGCCCCGGCCAATCCCCGGGGGACAACCGGTGCGGGGCTTCAAGGCGGCTTTCAAGGCTTGGCGGCTTCCAGCCGGAAGCGGCCGGCGCCGCCCTGGCCGAGCGGCTTTTCCAACTCGGCAAGGATGGTCTTGAGTTCCCCCTGCAGCGTCCAGGGAGGGTTGACCATCAGAAGGCCGGTCGAGGCCAGCGGCCCGCCCGCCTCCTGCGGGGCGACGGAAAATTCCAGCCGCAGGCACTTGCCGGCGGGTTTGGCGCCGGCGGCAGCCTGGGCGACTTCCCGCGCCAGCGTGTCGGCGGCGCGGCGGCTCTTGACGGGATACCAGAGCAGATAAAGGCCGGTTGGCCATTTCTGGAAGGCGGCGCGGAAGCCGTTTCCCAGCTGCTCGAACTCGTTCTTGGCTTCGAACGGCGGGTCGACCAGGACGAGGCCGCGCCGCTCCTTCGGCGGCACGAAGGCGGTCAGCGCCATCCAGCCGTCGAGATCGACCACGCGCGCCTGGGCGTCGCGGCGCAGCGCCTCGATCAGCGCCTTGCGCGCGCCCGGCTCGAGCTCGCAGGCGGTCAGCCGGTCCTGCGGCCGGAGTAGCGCCCGGGCGATCAGCGGCGAACCCGGATAGGTCTTCAGCTCGGCGCCGGCGTTGAACGCCCTGACGATTTCGAGATAGGGCCGGACCAGCGGCAGCGCCTTTTCCGAGAAGCGCGCCTGCATGATGCGCGCAATTCCACTTTTCCATTCGCCGCTGCGCTGCGCCTCGTCGCCAGAGAGGTCGTAGAGGCCGCTGCCGGCATGGGTGTCGATGACGCGAAAGGCGGCCGGCTTCTCCTGCAAATAGAGCAGGATTCGCGTCAGCACGATGTGCTTGAGGACATCGGCGAAATTGCCGGCGTGGAAGGCGTGGCGGTAGTTCATGCGGACGGGGTTACGCCATGGCGCGGAAACTCGCCACCACTGTCATTCCGGGATGGTGCGTTAGCGCCAGACCCGGAATCTCGAGATTCTCAGGTGCGCAAGTGCGCACCAGAGTTCGATGCTGCGCATCGCCCCGGAATGACGACGCAACCTCTCATCCCCCGCGTACCGGCGGCATCAGCACCTGGTCGCGGCGGCAGGCTCTCCGGTCGTTCTCCTCGCAGGGGCGGAATTGCAGGTCCTTGCTCATGCAGATGCGCACTTCGCTGAGCCGCCGGTAGTCGCAGGTCACCGAAATCGAGGACGCGCTCAGTCCCGGATTGGCCTTGATGAAGTCCGCTTCCAGCTCTTCCGGCGAAATCATCTTCGGCTTCGACAGCTGCAGCAATTCCTCGGGGATCTTCACCGCGGCGCGCGCCTTGCGGATGGTCTCGAAATAGGCCCGCGTGCCCAGCCCCGAACAGGTGCCGTGCTTGTCCCACTCGTTGTAGATCAGTCCCGGCGCCGGCATCAGGTCCAGCATCGAGACCATGACATTGCGCTCCAGCCGCGGGGCAGGGCGCTTGCAATATTCGGGATAGCCGCGGTCGTATTGCGGCCACAGCCCGTGCACGACGAAGGAGAACGGCCGCTCGCCGCATTGTGCCTTCGACCGGTGGGCATTGCCGCGCTCGGCGGCCGCCTCGCAGAAGGAAGGCGACCAGGACAGCGACAGCACATAGAAATCGAATTCGCCGGGCGCGTTCTGGCGGCCATCCTGCGCCCGGGCCGGAGCGAGGAAGGCCGGGCCGAGCAGGAAAAGGAGGGCAACGACAAGCCGCCCAGCCAGCATCGAGAAGGAATGAACCATGACCGCGCCTCGTACCAGACCGGCGCGGAGCCTAGCAGGCGACGGGAACATTTCAAGAACAAATTTCACGATAACCCGCAGCCGGCCGTGGGCCGGCGGCCCCTCAGGGCTTGGCCGTCTTGCAGGCCGGGTTGAAGGCCCAGTTGCGGTCGAGGCCGACCACGCACCATTCGACGCCCTGGCCGAAGCCGGCGAAGCCGCCATCCTCGATGATCGAGAAGTACACCTGGCGCATCTTGCCGTCGGAGATCATCGCATGGCCCGAGCAATAGCGGCGCGGGATGTTGTCGGACTGCCAGGGCCGGAAGGCGATCTCGTGGACATTGCCGTAGCCGGTGATCACCAGGGGCGAATTCCAGAAGGTGCTTTCCTTCTCCTGGAACTGCGAGCTGATGGTCGGCAGCGCCGCCTCGCACGGCTGGACCCGGCCGTCATAGCGCGGACCGTTGAGCCAGAAATTCAGCTCCAGCGGGTTGGCGGCCTGGGCCTCGCCGAGCGAGAGAAAGCCGAGCAGGGCACCGAGCGCCGCGGCGAGGGCGGATTTCATCGGGAATTTCAACAGGTCGCGCATGGGAATCCGCTTCATATTGCAATCGGGGAAGGTGCCGCGAAGGCGGTGGGAGGTCTAGTGCAGCACGGCAACACCCGGAAAGAGTTCGCCGTGCCGCGGCCGGGGCGTTCTTTTCAGGGCCGGCGCGGCGCTCTAAGGTGCGCCGGTGAGGATGGAGTCGCCGATGCGAAAAGTTGTGGCCGCCGGCCTGGTTGCGATCTGCGGGATGCTGGCGTCTGCGCCGGCGCGGGCCGACTGGGTGCCGCCGTTCAAGGGCAACGATACCGGCGGCATCATCGCCTTTTCGCTGGCCCGGCAGCAGGACGCCCGCCAGCTCGCGGTCGATCACTGCGCCTATTACGGCAAGGTGGTGAAATTCCTCGCCATCCAGGCCCGTGAAGGCGGCTACATCTCCTTTTCCTGCCGCTGGGTGCCCTGGGCCGCCAACGCACGGCCGCTGGTCACCAAGTACTAGATCCATTCCCGTCCCTGAACGACAGGAGCGCGGCGCATGACGCGACAGCTTTCCGCATTCGCCGCCGCGATCGGCCTGCTTGCGCTGCTCTCCGCGCCTGACGCGCAAGCAGTTGAGCTGCCGCTGCGCAAGGCCGGCTTGTGGGAAATGAAGATGGTGCGCACGGGCGGCTCGATGCCCGACATGACCATGCAGCATTGCACCGATGCCTCCACCGACAAGAAGATGAGCACGTCGTTCTCGCCGGGCAAGGAAACCTGCGCCAGGCAGGACATCGAGAAGACCGCGGCCGGCTATGTCAGCGATACCGTCTGCAGCGTCGCCGGCATGACCGTCACCTCGCATGCCGAGATCACCGGCGACTTCAATTCCGCCTACACCGTGAAGTCGACCTCGCGCACCGAAGGCGCGCCGTCCGGCGTGCCGCGCGACACCGCGACCACGATCGAGGCGAAATGGCTCGGCGCCTGCAAGGCCGACCAGAAGCCGGGCGACATCGTGATGCCCGGCGGCATGAAGATGAACATCCTCGACCTCGACAAGCTCAAGGCGATGCTGCCGAAGTCGATGCAGAAATGACGGGCGTTCCCACGCCGTCATTCCGGGATGGTGCGCAAGCACCAGACCTCAGATGCGCAATTGCGCATCGGGGAATCTCGAGATTCCGGGCTCGATGCTTCGCATCGCCCCGGAATGACTTCCTTCAAACAGCCGTGGCTCATCGTCATTGCAATCACGGTGGATAGACACACGTTCTCATTCTCACGGCGTGATTTCGCCTGAGTTTTGCAACTTCGTTGTCCCTCTTTCCTTCGAGAGGGCGCAGGGAAAGCCGGGCGCCGACTGCGCCCGCAGTCCCGTGTGCGAAAGTCCGGTAGCAAAAGGCACACGGGTTGAACCACAGGTACAGCCAGGACATCCCGGCTTTCCCCGCGCGAGTGGTTTTACGGCTTATACGAGCTCTCCCCGGTGAGCGGCCTTTATTGTCACCGTTGCCCCGCCAGCACAGGCCGGCGGGGATAGACGCCAGGGTCGCGGCGCCAGGACCACACGACTTCACCGTACGCTGCGAACGTTTCGTCCGGCGAGCAAAGCCCGCCTGACGCCGCAGCGTCCATCGCATCCCATGCCCAACGTATCGTGACGATCGCGAAACGCCCCTCATGTGGGCTCGGGACGGCAAATACATAGTTCTGATTTGCGTAATAGTCAAGCAGATATTCTGATAAATGGAAGGGGAGCCGAGCGGCGTGCACCGGTGATCCCAATCGGCTGAGATCGCTCACGAATTTTCGGGGGCGCCGAACAATCCGAAGACGATCGGCGCCACCACGAAGAAACATGACAGCCCGCTCCGCAGGCGGTGGCTCATGATGGCCGAGCTTCCGGCCAGGGCAGCCATCGGAGCGATCGCGATCAAGGGCAGGTAGTACCGAAAAAACGAATTAACTTGTCCGTCGGTGGATTGGAGCGGCGTGTCCCATAAATCCGCCAACATATTCCGGCATGGCCTGATCAGAATGAAAACGGCTTGATGGCAATGGCGCCCTGGCGCAGGGCTCAAAAATCCTCTTCCGACCGGGACTCCTGACATGTACGTGGCCGAGAGCAAGCGCCTCACCTATCAGGGCGCCAAGAGGATCATGACGACGGCCATCGACATGGCCAGTCAGGCCGGTGTCGCGATCTCCTGCGCGATCGTGGACGCCGG
>DASWVJ010000282.1:0-13155 GCA_036406295.1 Bradyrhizobium sp. | reverse complement strand
GCCATCGAATATGTCTCCGCCGCCGCGCGCTTCTGGACGCCTGGTCTCGGCTTTTCCTCGGTGGAGGCTTGGGCGGTCGAGGGTGGCCACATGGCGGAGCGCTGCTCGCTGTTCATCATCATCGCGCTCGGCGAGACCATCGTCGTCCAGGGCGCCACTTTTGCCGAGCTCACCTGGACGCCCGAGAACGTCGCGGCCTTCCTCTCCTCCCTGACCGGTAGCATCGCGATCTGGTGGATCTATTTCCACAAGGGCGCCGAGGCCGGCTCCGAAAAGCTCTCGAAGTCAGCCGAATCGGGGCGGCTGGCGCGCCTCGCCTACACCTATCTGCACATGCCGATCGTCGGCGGCATCATCCTTGCCGCCGTCGCCGATGAACTCGTGCTCAAGCATCCAGGCGGCCATTCCGACACCAGAACCGTGCTGGCCGCCGTCGGCGGCCCGCTGCTGTTCCTGGTCGGGACCATCCTGTTCAAGCACGCGATCCGCGGCTTCCTGCAGCTGTCGCACATATTCGGCATCATCGCGCTCGCGGCCGCAGGCTGGCTCGGACACGATCTGTCGCCGCTATGGCTGTCGATCCTCACCACCGCGATCATGGTCGTGGTCGCGGTATGGGAATCGCTGTCGCTGCGCTCGAAGCCGGAACCGTAGCGCTATTTCTGATCGACGACGCTCTTGAGCACGAGATCGGAAAGCCGCACCACCAGTGCGCGGAGCCGTGCATTTTCCTCGAGCAGCGACACAACGTCGTGCTCCATGCCGGCATCCCAGTCGTTGTCTTCTTCGCTGTGAAATGCTGTCGCGGACCGGGACGCCTGCCCGGACGATTGCGGATACGCGTTGCTCATAACTAACATCCCCTGGCACAAACTAACCCCAGCCAAGCCGCGGCGGGAACGTCGTCTGAGTCGGCGTCAAAATTTCGACCATAAAAGGGTATTCGCTGGTCATGGTCATTCTGGACTCGACTTAAAAGTTCAGAAAGGTTTAATAAGTTTCTGCTACTTTCGCTAACGACGAAGATGTCTTTACGGCGCGGCGGTGCCGACTTCTTCTCGCCATAACCCTGGCCAGCGCGATAACTCTCACCCCCACGGATTCCCGTGGCTGGGAACGCGTGACTATGAAACAACATGAAGCAAAGGCGCTGATCCTCGAAGAATGGGACCGCTGGATCACCAGACAGGCGGTCGAACCGGGCGGCCCGACGGGCAAGGATTCCCTGAAGTTCTTCTTTGAATTGGAAGATACCAAGTCGCCGTTATTGGATTTCCAGTCCCGCGGGCATGACAAATGGCGGATCATCCATGCCTGGCTGCTCAGCGCCGAGCGCGTTACCGACGTCTGGGTGCCCGCGCCGCGCATCGTGCCGTCGCGCAGGCCCAGGGTTGTACGCGACAAATTTCGCGCGAAAACCTAAGGACGAGAGCTGAGGCGCCTCAGGTGACGAGCAGGCCGGCGGCGAGCGCAAGCCCGCAGATGTAGGTGAAGAGCGCGCCGAAAAGCCGTGCCGGGTTCGGCCGATTGAGCGATGGTCCGAACAGCAGGCTACCGGCAAGCGCGAAGCGGGCGGCCGTTGCGAGCACGATGGCGGCGACAATCCAGACCGGCGCCGGCCTCGTCGCGTACCACAGGAACAGCACCGCGAAGAACGGGGCATATTCGGCGGTGTTGGCGTGTGCCCGCACGGCGCGATGCAGCGGGTCGACCGGACTTGCGTCATGGCCGATGCTGCGCCGGTTCTGCCGGCGCTGCAGCGACACGTTGAGGCCGAGCCCGAACAGCAGCAGTCCGAGCAGCGCGGTGCAGACGATTGCGATGTTCATGGCTTCCCCCGGATCCCCTCAAGGCGGGAGAAGCTAACGCGGGGCGGCGTGGTCTTTCAACCTAATCGCCGGATGCGACCAGCGCATGGACCGAGAACATGCGGTCCTCGTCGGTCCAGCTTTCCTTGACCTGCCAGCCCGAGGCCTGCGCCAGCGCCGTGAAGCGGTCAAAGCTGTATTTGTAGCTGTTCTCGGTATGAATGCTCTCGCCGGGGCGGAACGAGAAATGATGGCCGAGCACGCGCACGCGCTGCGCCTTGCGGCTGATCAGGTGCATCTCGATGCGGTGGCGGTCGCGGTTGTAGATCGAGCGGTGCATGAAGCCGGAGAGATCGAAATTGCCGCCGAGCTCGCGGTTGATCCGCTCCAGCACGTTGAGATTGAAGCGTGCGGTGACGCCGGCCGCATCGTTGTAGGCGTCGTAGAGCGTGCGCTCGTCCTTTTCCAGATCGACGCCGATGATCATCTGCGCGCCGTGTCCGAGGATTTTCCGCGCGGTGCACAGGAAAGCCCGCGCCTCCTGCGGCTCGAAATTGCCCAGCGTCGATCCCGGGAAGAAGCCGACCTTCGGCATCGCGGCGACAGCGTCCGGCAGCGCAAACGGCGTGGTGAAGTCGGCCGCGACCGGATACACCCGGAGCTCCGGAAAATCGCGGCGCAGGCCGTCGGCCTGAACCTTGAGGAAGTCGCCGGATATATCGACCGGCACATAGGCCGCAAAGCGCGAGCGCTCCAGCAAAAGCCGTACCTTGGTCGTGGCGCCGGCGCCGAACTCGACCAGCGCGGCGCCTTGCGGGATCAGCCGGGCGATCTCGCCGCCGCGCTCGCGCAGGATCGAGAGCTCCGTGCGCGTCGGATAATATTCCGGCAGCACCGTGATCTGCTCGAACAGCTCGGAGCCCTTCGCGTCATAAAAATACTTCGGCGAAAGCTTCTTGGGAAACCTGGAGAGATTGCCGATCACGTCGCCGGCGAATGCGGAAGTGGCCTCGTCAAGGCGGTGCATTTCGGCCAAAGCGGGGGCATGTACGTTCATGATACTCTCCCGAACGCGCTTTTCCCGCGCGTGATTGACGATGAACATCAGGCGTAACCGGCGAGGCGCAGCCCTGTGAATTGCCAGCGATGATGCGGATAGAAGAAGTTGCGATAGGTGACACGGCTGTGGCCTTCAGGGGTTGCAAGCGATGAGCCGCGCAGCACCAGCTGATTGACCATGAATTTGCCGTTATATTCCCCGAGCGCGCCCTCGATGGCGCGATAGCCGGGGTAGGGAGAGTAGGCGCTGCGGGTCCATTGCCAGACGATGCCGAAGGCGTCGTTGAGCAGGCCTGCCCGTGCCGCGACCTCCCATTCCATCTCGGTCGGCAGGTGCGCTCCGGCCCAGCGCGCGAATGCGTCGGCCTCGTAATAGCTGACGTGGCAGACCGGCGCTGCCGGGTCGATCGCCTGCAGGCCGCCCAGCGTCATGATCTTCCATTCGCCGTCGATCTTGCGCCAATGGCCGGGCGCGTCCCAGGCCTCATTGGTCGCGGTGGCGAAACCGTCCATCAGCCATAGCGTCGCGGTCCGGTAGCCGCCATCGGCCATGAAGGCGAGCCACTCGGCATTGGTCACGAGATTGCGCGCCAGCTTGACGGGCCCGACCAGCGCGCGGTGTGCCGGCTTCTCGTTGTCGAAGTGAAAGCTGTCGTCGGCATGTCCGACGGTGTGGATGCCCTCGTTGAGAACAGCCCATTTCTCGCCGCTGCGGGTCGAGGCCGGGAAAGCCCACGCCGGATCGTAGGCCGGCGGAATCGGATTTTGCGCAAAGGCGTGCAGGATGTCGGTGTACATCAATTCCTGATGCTGCTGCTCATGGTTCAGGCCGACTTCCACCAGCGGCGCCAGCTTCTTCAGCGTGGCCTCGTCTGATGTCTGGAAGAATTTCACGACCGCCGCATCGACATGCCTGCGATAGGTCGTGATCTCCTCGGCGCTCGGCCGGGTCAGGTCGCCGCGCCGGGCGCGGGCATGCCGGGGGCCGGCGCTGACATAATAGGAATTGAAGAGGTAGGCGTAGTCGGGATGAAACGGCCGGTAGCCCGCACAGTGCTCACCGAGCAGAAACTGCTCGAAGAACCAGGTGGTATGGGCGCGGTGCCATTTCGCGGGGCTGGCGTCCGGCATCGACTGGATCAGCTGGTCTTCCGGAGAGAGGGGGGCGGCGCGCCGCTCGGTCTCGCTGCGAACCGCCAGATAGGCGTCAACCAGCCTTTGGGAGAGCGTCCCGGGATCGGCAAACAGTGACGGAGCAGGGGCGGCGAGGGGGGCCGTAGCGGCGGCTGTTTTCGTCACGGTGGTCTCCAATCAGGGAGAGAACGTTACTCTGGCGCACAGGTTCCTCAGGCACAGTTCGTCCTAGATAGGGCGTCCGTTTCAGGAAAAAAGCCTTTGCCGGCTATGATATTGCCGCCATCAGGCTATGGCAGCCTCTGGCAGGAGCGGCCCGGCCCACTCCGCATGCCGGCTCCCGGCCATTTTATTTTGGACAAACAAAGGTTTGGGATTACATATAGGGCAGTCACCGGGTTAGATCGGCCGAACCGGCCCCGCGATGGCAGCACCGCAAGGGTCTGCCCAGAAGGAAGCAAATATGAGCATCGAGCAATTTATCGACAACGAGGTGAAGTCGAACGACGTCGTGCTGTTCATGAAAGGCACGCCGCAGTTTCCGCAGTGCGGCTTTTCGGGCCAGGTGGTGCAGATCCTCGACCACATCGGCGTCGGCTACAAAGGCCTGAACGTCCTGGAGTCGGCCGAGCTGCGCAACGGCATCAAGGACTATTCGAACTGGCCGACCATTCCGCAACTCTACGTCAAGGGCGAGTTCGTCGGCGGCTGCGATATCGTCCGCGAGATGTTCCAGGCCGGCGAGTTGCAGCAGCTGTTCGCCGACAAGGGCATCCCGGTCAACGCCGCAGCCTGAGGCGGTCGCCTTGGCTGCGCGCCAGATCGGCAGCGCGCGGCTGGAAGTCATCGTTGCCGACATCACGACATCAGGCGTTGACGCCATCGTCAACGCTGCCAATACGTCGCTCCTCGGCGGGGGCGGCGTCGATGGTGCGATCCATCGTGCGGCCGGTCCCCAATTGCTTGCGGAATGCCGCACGCTCAATGGCTGCGCGACCGGTGATGCCAAGATCACACGCGGCTATCGGTTGAAGGCCCGTCACGTCATCCATGCCGTTGGGCCGGTATGGAATGGCGGCCATCGCGGCGAGGATGATCTGCTCGCCTCCTGTTATCGCCGCGCCATCGAGCTTTGCCAGGCGAACAACCTCGCCTCCGTTGCCTTTCCCGCCATCTCGACCGGGGTCTATCGATTTCCCGCCGACCGTGCGGCACGGATTGCGGTTGCGACTACCGCGAGCGAGCTGAGATCGGCCCCCACGGTCAACCGTGTCATCTTCTGCTGCTTCTCCCGCGACAGCGCGACTCTGCACGAAGAGGCACTTGCCGACTTTGGCAGCCCTTGCCCTGACTGACCTCTCCGCTACACTCCCCCGGCTCATGCAGGAGGGGTTGATGCATTTCAGGAATTGCGTACGTGCGCCTGCTTTTGGCGCGCTGTTGGCGCTGCTTATGGTATCGCCCGTTGCCGCCCAGGGCACCTTTTCCAGCGAGGGCACGTTCGACATCCCGCCCGGCGCGAAATTCAATCCGGAGAAGCTTGCGAAGATAACCGCGTTCTTCAAGAACGAGGTCGAGACCGGCAAGATCGCCGGCATAGATGTCCTGATCCGGCAGCGCGGCAAGGATGTCTACCACGAGACCTTCGGCGTGCAGGACGTGGTGTCGAAGGCGCCGATTACCGACAAGACCATCTTCCGCCTCTCGTCGCTGACCAAGGCGATCACCTCGGTCGTGGCGATGCAGCTGATCCAGGACGGGAAGATGAAGCTCGACGATCCCGTCTCAAAATACATTCCCTCCTTCGCCAAGGTGAAGGTCGGCGTCGAAAAGAAGGCCGAGGACGGCACCAAGACGCTCGAGCTGGTGGACCCTGTCCGCCCCATGACCATTCTCGACCTGATGCGCCATACTTCCGGCATCACCTATGGCTTCTACGGCGACAGCCTGGTGCGCAAGGCCTACAAGGACGCCAACATCTATGCGGGCGAGTTCGACCTTGCTGAATTCGCCGAGCGCATCGCCAGGCTGCCGCTGCACAACCAGCCGGGCGCACTCTGGCAATACGGCCATTCCACCGACATCCTGGCCCGTATCATGGAGATCGTGTCCGGCAAATCGCTGCTCGAGATCGAGAAGGAAAAGCTGCTCGATCCGATGGGCATGACCGACACCAATTTCTTCGTCACCGAACCGGAGCGGCAGAAGCGGCTTGCCCAGCCGGTGCCCAACGATAGCAATTTTCGGGTCGGCCGCGAATACAAGACCGAGGTTCGCCAGAAATGGCAATCCGCCAGCGGCGGCATGGTTACGACCATGGACGATTTCTCGAAGTTTGCGCAGATGCTGCTCAATGGCGGAACATTCGAGGGCAGGACCTATCTGACGCCTGCAACGTTCAAGATGATGACGACCGACTATGCCGGTCCTGGCTCGGGCGTCGAGCGCGATTACTTCTATTTCCCTGGGGACGGCTTTGGCATGGGCCTGGGGCTTGCCGTGCGCACCGATCCCGGCAACGCCAAGCCGCCGCCGCCGGGATCGCTTGGCGAACTGAAGTGGGACGGCGCCAGCGGCTGCTACATGGTGATAGACCCCAGGCAGGAGATGTTCTTCGTGCTGCTCGAGCAGACGCCATCGGAACGCCAGCGCGTCCAGCGCACCCTCAAGCTGCTGGTCTATGAAGCGTTGGCACACTAGAAGCGCTCTAGGGCGCTGGTTTGCCGCGACGCTGCTCGCGGCTGTCCTGATTGCCGGCTGGACGTGCCAGGCTGGCGCCGAATCCCGTGCGCCGGCTGTTGGAACTCTTTCACCCGAAGCCCTGAAGCGGCTTGACGACTCCGTTCGCAACGAGATCGCGGCCGGCAAGATTCCCGGCGCCATCCTGCTGCTTCAGCAGCATGGCAAGCTGGTTCATTTCCAGTGCTTCGGCATCCGGGACCCCGATACGGGTCAGCCGATGACGCCCGATACGATTTTCCAGATCTATTCGATGTCGAAAGCGGTCACGTCAGTTGCGGCGATGATGCTGGTCGATGACGGTAAACTCTCGCTCGACGATCCCGTATCGAAATACATTCGCTCCTTTGCGGACGCCAAGGTCGGCGTCGATCTTTCCGATGAATCGGGAAAGTATCCGCTCAAGCTCGTGCCGTTGAAGCGCCCGATGACGATCAGGGACCTGTTGCGGCATACGTCGGGCATCACCTACGGCTTCTTCGGCGAAACCCAGGTGCAGAAGCTCTATGCCAATCCGCTGTTGTACGCCGGGGATTACGACAACGCCGACTTCGCCGACCGGATCGCGGTGCTGCCGCTCGCCGATCAGCCCGCAACGCGCTGGAACTATAGCCATTCGACCGACGTGCTCGGCCGCGTCGTCGAGGTGGCCTCGGGGCAGACGCTGTATCAATTCGAAAAGCAGAGATTGTTCGATCCGCTCGGCATGTCCGACACCGCATATTATGTTGCGGATAAAGCGAAGTGGCCGCTGATCGCCAGAGGATTTCCTGTCGATCGTTTTCGCGTGGCCGGAATCCTGGACCCAACGGTGCCGCGGCACTGGGAATCGGGCGGCGCGGGCCTGGTGTCGACGATCGCGGACTACGCCCGCTTCCTGCAGATGCTGCTGAATGGCGGCGAGCTGGACGGCAAGCGCTACCTCAAGCGCGAAACCGTCGCGCTGATGACGTCGGATCAGATCGGGCCCGAGACCGGCATCATTCATGATCCCTTCTATTTTCCGGGCCCCACCAGCGGCTACGGTCTTGGTTTTGCCGTGCGCACCTCGCCGCCGCCGGGCACGAATTGGCCGCTCGGTGAGTACCGCTGGGACGGTGCCGGCGGCAGCTTCTATTTTGTCGATCCCGTCGATGACCTGTTGGGCGTCTTCATGGTGATGGCGCCCACGCAGGGTGGGCGGATTCAACTGAACCTGAAGACGATGATGTACGAGGCGATGGGGAAGGGGCTGCGCAAGGACTAGAGCGTTTTCAAGCGAAGTGGATACCGGTTCGCATGAGAAAAACGCGTCAATTCAAAAATCTTGAGATTCGGTTCTGATTCAATCTGAACCGAAGATGGGCTCTAACGGATCACGCCACGGCGTTTCGCGCGATCGTCTCCCTGAAGAACGAGGCGCTCAGCTTGGGCGTGCGGCGCTTGGTGTCGAAATCGACATGGTACAGGCCGAAGCGTTGCTCGAATCCGTCGCCCCACTCGAAATTGTCCATCAGGCTCCACAGGAAATATCCCAACACGGGCACGCCCTCGGATGTCGCGCGCTGCAGCTGCGTCAGGTAATTTCGCAGATACATGATGCGATCGGTGTCGTAGACGGTGCCATCGGCGGCGGGCTGGTCGCTTCCGGACGTTCCGTTCTCGGTGATGTAGATCGACTTCACGTTCCAGATTCTCGCGACGTGGCGCGGCACCCAGTAGATCGCCTCGGGACCAGGCCTCAGCCAGCCTGCCTTCATCTTTGGAAAGGACGCGGGAAACGGGGCGAGCGCAAAGCCGCGTTTGTTGTCAGCGGCAATGACGTAGTGATCGGGCGTGTAGACATTCAGCCCGACAAAGTCGACCGGCGCTGAAATGATGCGTAAATCCTCGGCGCTGTATTTCGGTGCATCCTCGCCGGCCTGCGCCAGGAACGCGTCGGTGTATTTTCCCTCCATCATCACCGTCAAATATCCGGCATTGAGCTCGCGCGTGGCCATCTCGGCCGCGCGAATGTTCGCAGGCGTTTCGATTGCGGGGACACAGCTCACGGCATTTTCCGCAGGACCTACCCTGGTGCCGGCTTGTCCGTGGGAACGGATCGCCTGCACGGCAAGACCATGTGCGAGCGCGACGTGATGACGGACCTGGTTCTGTCCCGATCGCGACAGCTTGAGGCCGGGGGCGTCGGCGCCTTCGCCGTGACCGAGGTGAACATGTCTGGCGCATTCATTGATCGTGAAAAAATACTTCACACGGTCGCTCAGGCGCGCCGTGACATGGGCTGCATAGTCCGCAAAGGCTTTCGAAGTGTCGCGGGAAGTCCAGCCGCCAAAGCGATCCTGCAGCGCCTGGGGCAGGTCCCAATGATAGAGCGTCGCAAAAGGCTCGATGCCGTTGGCCAGCAGTTCATCCACCAGACGATTGTAGAAATCGAGGCCTTTCGGGTTTGGCGCGCCGGTGCCGTCGGGAAAGACGCGCGGCCAGGCGATCGAGAAGCGATAGGCCTTCGTGCCCAGCGCCTTCATCAGCTGAACGTCTTCCTTGTAGCGATGAAAATGATCGGTCGCGGTGTCGCCGTTGCTGTGATCGGAGATCGTCCCCGGCGTATGCGCAAAGCGGTCCCAAATCGAGGGGCCGCGGCCCTCCTCTTTCACGGCTCCCTCGACTTGGTAGGATGAGGTGGCTGTGCCCCACAGAAAGCCGTTCGGAAATGTGGCACGGACCTGCCGGTTCGGCTCGCTTTCATTTCTCCGGCCGGCCTGTGCGGATGCGGCCGGCGGCATCGCCATGCCGAGTACCGACCAGGCGGCGATTCCGGCGAATTGACGACGGGAAAATTGGTTGGATGTCATCACTTCACGTGGTTGCGCCAGGCTGCCATTCGCCGCCCAGCCTTGATGCAGATCGGAACTGGATGCTACAAACTCCTGTCACACCGCGCAAACCATACAGGACCACCATCTTGCGCACGCCGCTGGCGCTCTTCTTCATTTCCCTTGGCATTGTTGCGACGGTCTGGTGGTGGTTGGCCCTGCCGGTTACCTTGGCGCGCGCCCCGATTGATCCCGCGGCGAAACTGGAATGCGTTTCCTACGCTCCCTTCAGGGGCGATCAGACGCCGCATAATCCGCATCTGATCGTCAGTCCGGAGCAGATCGCCGAGGATCTGGCCGAACTGGCCAAGGCAACCAAGTGCATTCGCACCTATTCCATCGACAACGGATTGGACAAGGTGCCCGAGCTTGCATCGAAGGCGGGATTGAAAGTCCTGTTAGGGGTCTGGCTCGGACGGGATCACGCGAAGAACGCTCTGCTCGCGGACACGGCGATTTCGCTGGCCAAGAATCATCCCGGAACGGTCAGTGCGATCATCGTCGGCAGTGAAGTGCTGCTGCGCGGCGACATGATCGTGTCCGATCTTCGGGAGATCATTCGCTCCGTCAAGCGGCGCGTGGATATTCCGGTTACCTACGCCGATGTCTGGGAATTCTGGCTGCGCTACAAGGAGCTTGCCTCGGAGGTCGATTTCGTCACCGTTCATTTCCTCCCTTATTGGGAGGACGTTCCCGTGCGCGCGGAAGAGGCTGCCGCCCACGTCGACCAGATCCGGTTGCAGGTGGTGGCGGCCTTTCCCGGCAAGGAGATTCTGATCGGGGAAACGGGCTGGCCGAGCTACGGGCGGATGCGCGATGGCGCCCTGGCCTCGCGCATCAATCAGGCCCGCTTCATTTCCGAAATTCTCGAGCGCGCCGCACGGGACAAGTTTCGTGTCAATCTGTTCGAGGCCTATGACGAGCCGTGGAAGCGCAAGTGGGAAGGCACAGTAGGCGGTTACTGGGGCTCGTTCGACGCCATTCATCGCAAGCCGAAATATCCGGCCGGAGTCGAAATCAGAAACTACCCGTCCTGGAAGCTGCAGATGGCGTTCGGGCTGTTTCTTTGCGCCAGCGTATTCGGAACAGCTTTTGTGACGCTGAGGCTGCGGCCATCATCGCCGCGACCGGCAGCATGGGTTGCCGTGGCGATCTGCGCGACCGTGGGCGGGATCCTGCTTGGAATTGGCGCCGAAAAAATGCTCCTTGAAAGCTTCGGGATCGGCGGCTGGTTGCTTCAGGGCTTGCTCCTCGCCGCGGGAGTGGCTGCGCCGCTGCTTTCGGCGCATGCGCTCATTACAGGGCTTCCGCTTCCGACCTTTGCAGAAGTCCTGGGGCCGGCGGAAGGCCGTGGCCCGTCGTTGGTGACAAGAATCCTCGGCATTGCCCTGATCGTAACGACCTTGATGGCGACGGAGACAGCGCTGGGCCTTGTATTCGACGGACGCTGGCGCGACTTCCCGTTCGCCGGCCTGACCATGGCCGTGGTGCCGTTTTTCGCAGTAGCGATGTTCAACGCCGCCGAATCGGGCACTCGGCCGCTGGCCGAGGCCGTGTTCGCGGGATTGTTCGCCGTCACTGTGTCCTACATCGCCTTGAACGAAGGACCGCAGAACTGGCAATCCCTGTGGACCTGTGCGGCCTATGTCGTGCTCGGCGTCACGCTATGGCGTCCGCGCGCCGTCACTCTTGCCGAAGCGGCCATGGATGCCGCGCCCGCCGCCGTCATGGAGCCGGCGCCGCAGAGGTGAGCGCAACAGGATCGGTGAGACCTACGCCGCGCGCACGATCTCGCGCACATGCCCGATCATCTCCTCGATCATCGCGGCCGTTACATCGAGATGCGTGCAGGCCCTGATGCGGCCGTCCATCATCGCAAGCAGCACGCCGCGCGGGCGGAGCGCGGCCACCATCTTCTCGCCGGAGACACCGGCACCGTCCGGCCTGAAGAACACGAGGTTGGTCTCGGGCTGCTGCACCTCGATGCCGTTGATCTGCAACAAGCCGCGCGCCAGCGCGCGCGCATTGGCATGATCTTCGGCCAGGCGATCGACATGGTGATCGAGCGCGAAGATGCAGGCGGCCGCGCAAACGCCAGCCTGCCGCATCGAGCCGCCGAGCCGCTGCTTCCAGCGCCAGACTTCGTCGATGAAGGCGTGTGAGCCGGCGATGACGCCGCCGATCGGCGCGCCCAGGCCCTTTGAGAAATCGATCCAGGCCGAATCCCACCCGGCAGTCATGTCGCGCGCGGAGATGCCGGTGGCAACGGTCGCGTTGAGCAGCCGCGCGCCGTCCATGTGGGTGGCCATGCCGTTTGCCCTGGCGATCTCGACGACTTCATCCAGCGCTGCCTTCTTCCAGATCGTGCCGCCGCCGATATTGGCGGTCTGCTCGACGCTGACCAGTACTTGTGGCGGCTGGTAGCGCGAGCGCGGATGCAGCGCGGCCTTGAACGTTTCCGGTGAAAACTGCCCGTCCTCGCCCCTGAGCGGCGTGATCTGGAAGCCGCCGAGCGCGGCATGCGCGCCGCCTTCGCGTGCGATGATATGCGCGGTCTCATGCGCCAGGATCTCGTCGCCGGGCCGGCAATGCACCAGCGTCGCCGAGACGTTGCACATCGTGCCCGACGGCATGAACACCGCCGCTTCCTTGCCGAGCAAATCCGCTACCCGCTCGCACAGCGCATTGACAGTCGGATCGTCGCCGATCTGCTCGTCGCCAACCTCAGCCTTCGCCATCGCCTCGCGCATGCCAGGCGTCGGCCGCGTCTGCGTGTCCGACAACAGATTGATGCGCACCGGCGGCGCCTTGGGATCGCGCGGGGGAGGGGTGTAGTGCATAGGGGACTCTTATTGGCCGTTGGGGGTTAAATTGCTCGCGTCCGGTGTGTATTTATACACTTGATTTAAGCGTATGCGATGTGTATAAATACTCATGAACTTCGAGCAGATGGCTGGATTCAGGTCGCGCAAAAGGGAAGTCATGTCCAGTTCAAGCATCCAATCAAACCGGGCCGGGTGACCGTCCCGCATCCCAAGAGAGACATACCCGTGGGGACGTTCAGGAGCATTGAGAAGCAGGCCCCGGCCTGAAACTGAAATAGCGAATATCAAGACAAGCGAAAGGGCCTGCGGCCCGCCCTGCCAGCAGCAGAGGATGATCAGAAAATGCGACAGTATATTGCGTTGATCCACAAAGAGGCCGACAGCGACTATGGCGTATCGTTTCCCGATCTTCCGGGCGCCATCAGCGCCGGAAGGACCTTGGATGAAGCCCGAGAGATGGCCGCAGAGGCTTTAGCCTTGCATCTGGAGGGGTTGGCGGCAGACGGCGAAGCCGCGCCAGAACCAAGCTCTCTGGAAAAAATCATGAGCGATGCACAAAACAAGGAAGCCGTTGCCGTTCTGATCCCGGCGCCCGCGACCGAGGTGAAGAGCGTGCGGATCAATGTAACGATGCCGGCCGATGTGCTCGATCAGATCGATCGATACGCAGAGCAACAAGGATTCACGCGTTCAGGATTCCTCGCCCAGGCTGCAAAGAAGGCAATGGCGGGCTAG
>DASWVJ010000281.1:0-4795 GCA_036406295.1 Bradyrhizobium sp. | reverse complement strand
TCGAACTCCGCCAGCAAGGGCAGCGGCTGATGTTTGCGCGCGGCGCGCAGCCACGCATTCAGCAGCACGCGCTGCGTGATGTAGCGGACCACCGAAGGATTGGCGCTGACAAATTCCATCGTCAGTCGAATTCCAGCACGTCGCGGGAAGGAATGCGGCCCGGTGCACGATGATAGAGGTCGCGGTCGATGATGGCGCGTAGCTTGGGTACCGGCAACGTCTCGTTGCCGCGCATCAGATTCTTGATCTCGAAGCCGCCGTCTTCGCTGATCGTCTTCAACGAGCCGATGATGTCTGTGACTACACCGTCGCGGTCGGAGAACGGCAGCAGCAGACGCTCATAGGCGACGATGCGGCCGTAGATGTCGTCGATATGCGCGATGGTGAAGGCGGGCAGGCGGCGGCGGATGCATTCGTAATAGACCGGCATCACCTGCGGCGCGAGACGGGGGCCGAGATATTCCTCCAGCCGGCGACCCTGGCCGGTCTGTCCATAGGCGCTCGCCATGCGCGTCCCGTTGCTGTTGATGACGATGCGGGGCGGCGTCTGCGTGGCGTCGATGGAGAAGAAGACGAGGTCCGGCAGCTCTTCCTCGATACGCGCCGGCTGATATCCGGCCAATGCCGGCAGCTTCTGCTCCCGGGCATATAGCCGCAGCCAGATATTGAGGAGATCACGCTGCTTGATCGATTTGACGACCGTCGGATTTGCGCTTTCGAAGTCCATGCCCGTAACGCCCGCTTGGAAAGCAAAACGCTGAACCTTGCGATGGAAGGCCAAATTTTTGATGAAGGTAAGGAATTGCTGGCAAAGACCGTTAAGGAAGGCTTTCCGTCTCCCGGAACCGGCCCGCAAGCGGCGGCCCTGCTGCCGCACCGCGGCGGCAGGCATTCGACTAATGGCGAAGGCGCCTGGGTCGGCGGCGGGGGCGTCTTTCCGCCTTGCCTAACCGCATAGGATGACGGCATATTCCGCTCCGGAGGCGGCCGGTCCGCGACGTTCGAGGGGGCGTCCCGGGAGAACCTGCCGACGGAATGAATAATTGGGCACGCGCGCTATCGCCGCGAAGGCTCGTTGGGGGATGTTTGTTTGGCCGATGAGTTCATTCTCGAAACCCACGGATTGACCAAGGAGTTCGCGGGGTTTTTTGCCGTTCGCGATGTTTCTCTGAAAGTCCGCAAGGGTTCTATTCACGCGTTGATCGGTCCGAACGGCGCCGGCAAGACGACGTGCTTCAATCTCCTGACCAAGTTCCTGCAGCCGACCACAGGCCAGATCCTCTACAAGGGGCAGGACATCACCGCGATGAAGCCGGCGGATGTCGCGCGGCTCGGGCTCGTCCGCTCGTTCCAGATCTCGGCGGTGTTTCCGCATCTGACCGCGCTCGAGAACGTGCGGGTGGCCTTGCAGCGCCAGCACGGCTCGTCCTTCGATTTCTGGCGTTCCAAATCGGTGCTGAACCGCTTCAATCCCAAGGCCTTCGAACTGCTCAACGATGTCGGCCTGAACGAGTTCGCCAATACGCCGGCTGTGGAAATGCCCTATGGCCGCAAGCGCGCGCTGGAAATCGCCACCACGCTTGCGCTCGATCCGGAGATGATGCTGCTGGACGAGCCGATGGCCGGCATGGGCCACGAGGACATCGACAAGATCGCAGCCCTTATCAAGCGGATCTCGGCGAAATACACCATCCTGATGGTCGAACATAACCTCAGCGTGGTCGCCAACCTTTCCGACATTATCACCGTTCTGACGCGCGGGCAGGTGCTCGCCCAGGGCAATTATGCCGATCTCACCAGGGACGAGCGCGTCAAGGAAGCCTATCTGGGAGCCGGTCATGCCTGAGACGAAGACGGCAGCCAGGCCGGCCGCCGACGCCAGCGGCGCACGGGTGTTGTCGGTCAAGGATTTGCAGGCCTGGTACGGCGAATCGCACATCCTTCACGGCATCAATTTTCATGTGAACGAAGGCGAGGTGGTCACGCTGCTCGGGCGCAACGGCGCCGGCAAGACCACCACGCTGAAGTCGGTGATTGGTATCATCGGCAAGCGCTCCGGTTCGGTGCAGTTCAACGGCAAGGAGATCTCGCGGGCATCATCCGACAGTATTGCGCGGCTCGGCGTCGCCTTCTGCCCGGAGGAGCGCGGCATCTTTGCAAGCCTCGACGTGCGCGAAAACCTGCTGCTGCCGCCGATCGTCGCCAGCGGCGGTCTCTCGCTCGATCAGATCTTCGAGCTGTTCCCGAACCTGAAGGACCGGCTCAACAGCCAGGGCACCAAGCTCTCGGGCGGCGAGCAGCAGATGCTGGCGATCGCGCGTATCCTGCGCACCGGCGCACGCTTCCTCATGCTGGACGAGCCGACCGAAGGGCTCGCGCCTGTAATCATCCAGCAAATCGGCCACACCATTGCGCGGCTGAAGAAGGAGGGCTTCACCATCCTCCTGGTCGAGCAGAACTTCCGCTTCGCCTCCACCGTGGCGGACCGCTACTACGTCGTCGAGCACGGCAAGGTGATCGACGGCTTTGCCAACTCGGAGCTGGAGGCCAACATGGACAAGCTCCACACCTATCTCGGCGTCTGAAATCGAACCGAATTCATCAAACGGAGTTACGATGAAACAGCAGCTCTCGGTATTTCTCCTCGGTACGGCCCTTTCGTTTGCGGCGGCAAGCGGGGCCTTTGCGCAGGACAAGAACATCAAGATCGGCGTCCTGACAGACAATTCCGGCCTCTATTCCGACGTCGGCGGCGCCGGCTCGACGCTCGCCGCGCAGATGGCCGTCGAGGATTCCGGCCTTGCCGCCAAGGGTTGGAAGATCGACGTCATCTCGGCCGACCACCAGAACAAGCCCGACATCGGCACCAACATCGCCCGGCAATGGATCGACGTCGAGAAGGTCGACGTTTTCATGGACGTGCTGAACTCCGGCGTGGGCCTGGCGGTGAACAACGTCGTGAAGGAAAAGAACTCCATCATGATCAATACCGGCGCGGCCTCGTCGGATCTGACCGATGCGCAGTGCACGCCGAATACGATCCACTGGGTCTACGACACCTATATGCTGGCCAACAGCACCGGCCAGGCGCTGGTGAAGGCCGGCGGCGATACCTGGTACTTCCTCACCGCCGACTATGCCTTCGGTCATGCGCTGGAGCGCGACACCACCGCGGTGGTGGTGAAGTCGGGCGGCAAGGTGATCGGCAGCGTCAAGCATCCGCTCAACACCGCGGACTTCTCCTCTTTCCTGCTGCAGGCGCAGGCCTCCAAGGCCAAGATCATCGGCATGGCCAATGCCGGCGGTGACACCACAAACACCATCAAACAGGCTTCCGAGTTCGGTATCGTTGCCGGCGGCCAGAAGCTCGCAGGCATGCTGCTCTTCATCTCCGACGTGAACGCGCTCGGCCTGAAGGTGGCGCAGGGCCTGAACTTCACCGAGACCTTCTACTGGGATCTCAACGACGGCACGCGCGCCTTCTCCAAGCGCTTCTCCGAGCGCATGAAGAACAAGGCGATGCCTACGATGGTGCAGGCCGGCGTCTATTCCGGCCTCGTCCACTATTTCAAGGCGCTGGAGGCGATGGGCGGCAATCCGCATGACGGTGCCAAGGTGGTCGCCAAGATGAAGGAAATGCCGACCGATGATCCGCTGTTTGGCAAGGGCACGATCCGCGCCGACGGCCGCAAGCTCCACCCGGCCTATCTGTTCGAGGTCAAGAAGCCCGAAGAATCCAAGGGGCCGTGGGACTACTACAAGCTGATCGGCACCACGCCGGCCGACCAGGCTTTCCGTCCGCTTTCGGAAAGCAAATGCCCGCTGGTAAAGAAGTGACCGCGTAGCGGTCATTCCGGGGCGCGAAAGCGAACTATGGTGCGCAATTGCGCACCTGAGAATCTCGAGATTCCGGGTCTGGTGCTTACGCACCATCCCGGAATGACACGCACCATCTTCGCCGCTCGCCGGCGAAGAGTAGACGTCACAACGCGACCAGTTTGCGAAAGATCAATCGATGCAAGCCCTTTACGCGCAGCTTCTGGTGGGACTGATCAACGGCTCGTTCTACGCGCTGCTCAGCCTCGGCCTCGCCGTGATCTTCGGCATGCTGAACATCATTAATTTCGCGCACGGCGCGCTCTACATGATGGGCGCATTCGCTGCCTATTTCCTGCTCAACCTCGTGGGCATCGGCTACTGGTGGGCGCTACTCATCGCGCCGATCGCGGTCGGCATCTTCGGCATGATCCTGGAACGGACGCTGCTGCAATGGCTGACCGGCCTGGACCATCTCTATGGCCTGCTGCTCACCTTCGGCATCGCGCTGATCGTGCAGGGTGTGTTCCAGAATTATTTCGGCTCTTCCGGACTGCCCTATGCGATCCCCGATTATCCGCAGATCGGCGACTGGCGCGGGCTGCAGGGCGGCATCAATCTCGGCTTCATGTTCCTGCCGATCTACCGCGCCTGGGTGGTGATCGTCTCGGTGGTGGTTTGCCTCGCCACCTGGTTCCTGATCGAGAAGACGCAGCTTGGCGCCTACTTGCGCGCCGCCACCGAGAACCCGACCCTGGTGCGTGCCTTCGGCATCAACGTGCCGCGCATGATCACGCTGACCTACGGCCTCGGTGTCGGCCTTGCTGCGCTGGCCGGTGTGCTGTCGGCGCCGATCAACCAGGTCCGCCCGCTGATGGGCGCCGACCTCATCATCGTCGTGTTCGCCGTGGTCGTGATCGGCGGCATGGGTTCCATCATGGGTTCCGTCATCACCGGATTTGCACTCGGGGTGATCGAG